>NZ_JBKJTG010000102.1:0-23994 GCF_046590535.1 Phenylobacterium sp.
CCATCACCGTGTGGAAGGTCATCTCCGCGCGCTCGCCCGGCTGCAGCGGCCGGTCAAAGGTGAAGACCTTCGACCGCTTCAACTACCGCATCTTCACCTTTGACCGGCCGCTGCAGCCGGGCGAGCGCGCGGAGATGACCTTCCACACGGTGATGGCGCAACGGGGTTTCAAGAACTCCGGCAACACCACCCGCATCGTCGACAACGGCAGCTTCGTGAACAACTACGAGTTCGCCCCGGTCATCGGCATGGGCCGCGACCGCCTGCTGCAGGACCGCGCCAAGCGCCGCAAGTACGGCCTGCCGCCCCAGCTTCGCCCGCCAAAGCTCGAGGACCGCACCGCCCAGGTCCGCAACTACGTGGCCAACGCCGACTGGGTGAACGCCGACATCACCGTCACCACCGACGCCGACCAGACCCCGGTGGCGCCCGGCTACCGGATCTCCGACACGACACGCGATGGGCGCCGCACCATCCGCTACCGCACCGAGGCGCCGGTGCTGCACTTCTTCTCCGTGCAGTCGGCCCGCTATGCGATCCGCAAGGTCGACTACAAGGGCGTCGAGCTGGCCATCTACTACGACGCCCAGCACCCCTGGAACGTCGAGCGGATGATCAACGCGCTGAAGACCGGGCTCGACTACTACCAGGCCAACTTCAGCCCCTACCAGTTCCGCCAGGCCCGCATCCTGGAGTTCCCGGACTACGCCCAGTTCGCCCAGGCCTTCGCCAACACCATGCCCTACTCCGAGGGCATCGGTTTCATCCAGGACCCGTCGAAGCCCGACAAGATCGACTTCGTCACCTATGTCACCGCCCACGAGCTGGCGCACCAGTGGTGGGCCCACCAGCTGATCGGCGCGGACATGCAAGGGGGCACCGCGCTCTCCGAGACGCTCGCCCAGTACTCCGCCCTGATCGTCATGGAGAAGACCTACGGCCCCGACGGCATCCGCAAGTTTCTGAAGCGCGAGCTGGACACCTATCTGCGCCGCCGCGGCGGGGAACTGGTGGAGGAGCTGCCGCTGATCCGCGTCGAGAACCAGCCCTACATCCACTACAACAAGGGCTCGATGGTCATGTACCAGCTGCGCGACCGGATCGGCGAGGACCGGGTCAACGCGGCGCTTCGTCGGCTCCTGGCGCAGTACGCCTTCCAGGGTGCGCCCTACCCGCGTTCCCAGGACTTGGTCGACGCGTTGCGCGCCGAGGCCGGGCCCGAGCATGACCAGCTGATCACCGACCTCTTCGAGAAAATCACCCTCTACGACGTGAAGACCAGGACCGCGGCGGCGAAGAAGCGCGCCGACGGCCGCTGGGACGTGACGCTGACCTTCGAGGCCAAGAAGCTCTACGCCGACGGCCAGGGCAAGGAGACCGAGGCGCCCCTATCGAGCGAGATGTTCGATGTGGGCGTGTTCACCGCCGAGCCCGGCAAGAAGGGTTTCGCCGCCAAGGACGTGCTGCACTTGGCCACCGCCCCGATCCGCACAGGCACCCAGAGCCTCACGGTCACGGTGGACAAGCCGCCGAAGTTCGCCGGCGTTGATCCCTACAACAAGCGCATCGACCGCAACTCCGAGGACAACGCGATCAAGGTGACGGGCGGCTAGTTTGCCCTTGCGCAGCGTGAACGCATGGGGAACATTGCGGCCCCATGAGCCGCCATGTCGCCGTCGAAGACGCCGCCCCCCAGCCTGATCTGTGGCTGGCCGCCGCTCGTGCGCGCAAGCCCCGGCCGCACTACGCCGGGCACCGCGAGCGGCTGCGCGAGCGCGCCCTGAAGGGCGGGCTGGAGGCCCTGCCCGACTACGAGGTGCTGGAGCTGCAGCTCTTCCGCACCATTCCCCGCGGCGACGTCAAGCCGCTGGCCAAGCAGCTCCTGGTCCGGTTCGGGTCCCTGGCCGGCGTGCTGGGCGCCACCGCCGACGAACTCAAGACCGTAGCCGGCATCGGCGACGCCGTGGCGCTGGACCTGAAGCTCACCCACCAGGCGTCCCTTCGCATGGCCCGCGAAGTCATCGGCAGGCGCCCGGTGATCTCCTCTTGGCAGGCCCTGCTGGTCTATGTGAAGGCCGCCCTGGCGCACGAGGCCCGCGAGCAGTTCCGCGTCCTCTACCTCGACAAGAAGAACCAGCTGATCGCCGACGAGGTGATGAACCGCGGCACCGTGGACCACGCGCCGGTCTATCCCCGCGAGGTGGTGCGCCGAGCCCTGGAGCTCTCCGCCAGCGCGGTGATCCTGGTGCACAACCACCCCTCGGGCGATCCCACGCCGTCCGCCGCAGACATCGACATGACCCGCCAGGTCGTGGAGGCCGCCCGTCCCCTGCGCGTCACCGTCCACGACCATCTGGTGGTCGGCCGCGACGGGGTGGCTAGCTTCAAGGCGCTGGGCCTGTTCTGATCAGGCCCTCCAGGGTGGTCCGGGGAGGGCTCAGATGGCGGCTCACGATGGCGCAAGCCCGGCGTCCCGCGGCCGGTCGTTGGCCTCGTCCATCGGCTTGATCCTGATGTCGCTCGTCCTGCTGTTCCTGCCGGCGGGCTCGATCGGCTGGCGGCCCGGCTGGATATTCCTCGGCGTCCTGACCTTTGCGTTCACTGTCGCGGCGCTGGTCCTCGCCCGGGTCAATCCGGGCATCTTCCAGGCGCGAAGCCGGTTTCAGCCCGGGACCAAGGGGTGGGACAAGACGCTGCTGGCGATCCTGCTGCCAGCGATCGTGGCGATCCTGCCGGTGGCCGCCCTCGACGCAGGCCGCTTTCATTGGTCGGCGCCGCCCGTGTGGCTGATGGTCGTCGCCTACGCCCCCCTGCTGGCCGGTATCGCACTCACCGCCTGGGCGCAGGCGGTGAACCCGTTTTTCGAGCCGGGCGTGCGGATCCAGTCTGAGCGAGACCATCATGTGATCGACACCGGCCCGTACCGGTACGTGCGCCATCCGGGCTACGCCTCGGCGCTCCTGATGTTCATCGGCATGCCGCTGGCGCTAGGGTCGCTCTGGGCCCTGGCGCCTGCCGCCGTAGCCGCCGCCCTCCTGGCGCTCAGGACGCTCTGGGAAGACCGGCTGCTGCGGGCCGAGCTGCCCGACTACCCGGACTTTTCCCGACGGGTGCGCTTTCGGCTGATCCCCGGCGTCTGGTGAGTGGCCCTAGGCCATCGCCGCCCTGGGAATAATCGCGCCGGAGTGCTGCACCACCAGGGCCGCCAGGCTCCGGCCCGCCGCCACCGCCGCCGCCACCGAACCGCCGTTCAGCCGCCGTGCCAGGTAGCCGGCGTTGAAGCTGTCGCCGGCGCCGGTGGTGTCCACGGCCGCCAGGGCCGGCGGCGCGGGGAAGACCACCGGCTGGGGCCCATGCACCGTCAGGCTATGATCCGCGCCGCGCGCCACAACTTCGCAGCCGCTTGCCGCCCAACGCCCAGGGGCGTGCGACATATCCAAAGCCAGAGTGTCGTCAGCGCTGGTCGAGATGTAGCGACAGAAGGGGGCGACGGCCTCGATGGCGGCCAGGGCCGCGCGCGGGCTGTCCCACAACCTGGCACGATAATTTGTATCTAGCGCAACTGGAACGGCGGCCTCGGCCAGCAGGCCCTGCAGGGTGCGCCGGCCCGCCTCGCCGACCACGGCCAGGGTTATGGCCGAGAGATAGACCAGGTCCGCTGACGCCAGCGCCCGGCCCAGCGCCGCCAGGTCGGCGATCTCGAACAGCGACCGCACCGCAGCCTCGCTGCGCCAGTAGAAGAAGCGCCGCTCACCGGCCGCGTCGCGCTGGATCGCGTAGAGCCCCGGCAGGCGGCCCGGCGCCCGGGTCACCAGGGAGGTGTCCAGGCCCTCATCAGTCATCACCGCCAGGATTCCCGTGCTGAACGGATCGCCGGCCCCGATCGCCGTGGCGTAGGCCACGTCCAGCCCAAGGCGCCGCAGATAGACCGCGGTGTTGAAGGTGTCGCCGGCATAGCCCACCGCCGCCCGGCCGGCCTCGGCCAGGCTCAGTTCGACCATGACTTCGCCCAGGGCGACGACGCGCATGGCGCCGCCGCTAAGCCGACTCGACCTCAAAGCTCAGGCCCGCGTGATTGCGCAGCCGCGCGATCAGCCGGCCCTGTAGCGCCGCCCCCGGCGTCCAGACGCCGCCTGGAACCTCAGGGGCTTCCTTGACCAGGCAGATGGCGGTCTCGGCGATCATCTTGGAGGTGGAGCCATAGCCCGGGTCGCGGTCGCCCTTCACCGCTACCTTCACGCGGCGGCCATCGGCGGCCACGCCGATAAAGGCGATGTCGTAGAAGCCCGCCTCGCGCTCGGCCTTGGTGGGCCCCTCGCCGGGCTGGGGGCCCGCCGCGCCGCCCAGGTCGGTGAAGGCCGGCGCCTCGGCCGGTCCCCCCACCACCATCTCGTCATAGACGAAGTCGTCGCCCCAGGGCCGGCCCATCAGGGCGTTGGAGCGGTGTACGTTCTTGGTGTTGATGATCGCCATCATGAAGGGCGCCACGGGGCCCACGTCGGGGTCGGTCTCCGGCTTGTCGCCACGCGGCTGCTCTGGCCCCTCGAACCCGGGGGTCAAGGCGAACGGACTCATCATCAGCGGGAACAGGCTGGGGTCCTTGGTCATCGCCTCCATGGTCACCCGGCCGCTGGCCGCCGTGCCGCCGGAAAGGCCGCCCTGGATGGCGCGCACCCGGCCCTTCACATGGGGTGCGGGCCCGCCCAGCTTCGCCTTCGCCGTCTCCTGGGCGAAGAACACGCCCAGCTCGAAGGGGATGGAATCGAAGCCGCAGGAGAACAGGATTCGCGCCCCGCTGGCCTTGGCGGCGGCCTCGTGGGCGTCGATCATCTGGCGCATCCAGGTTGGCTCGCCCGACAGGTCCAGGTAGTCGGTCCCCGCCTCGGCGCACGCCGCCACCAGGTCGGAGCCGTAGAGCTGATAGGGCCCCACCGTGGTGACGACCGCCTTGGCCCGAGCGACCATGGCCCGCACACTGCCCGGGTCGGCCGCGTCGGCCACCACCAGCGGGGTGTCCTTGGGCGCGCCGATCTCGTCGCGCACCTGGGCCAGCTTTTGCGCCGAGCGCCCGGCCATGGCCCACTTGATCTCGCCGCCGACGCCATAGCGCCCAGCCAGGTGCTCGGCCACCAGCCGCCCAGTGTAGCCGGTGGCGCCATAGACGATGATGTCGAACTCGGCGTTCGGGTTCATGGCGGTAGTCCCCCTCCAGTCTCTCGCTGCGGCGGCGACCTTGACGAATTTACATCGTTATCACAACCCGCAGCGCGCTAAGCTGGCGGGGAGTCGGGAGGACCATGTGGGCGTCGAGCTGGGGATCATCGAGGGCTTCTTCGGCCGACCCTATAGCTGGGAGGAGCGCGCCGGTATGGTCCGGGCGCTGGCCCCCGCCGGCTACGGCTTCTACCTCTACGCGCCCAAGGCGGACGCCTATCTACGCCGCCGCTGGCGCGAGCCGCATCCGTCCGAAGAGATGGCCGCCCTGGCCCAGTTCGCCGGCGTTTGCCGCGGGGCCGGTGTGCGCTTCGGCGTGGGCCTCAGCCCCTATGAGCTGTTCCTTGACTTCGACGGGGCCGCGAAGGACGCCCTGGGCGAGAAGCTCGCCGCCTTTGATGCCCTTGGCCTCGATGACCTGGGCGTGTTCTTCGACGACATGAAGGGCGACCTCCCCGACTTGGCGGCGCGCCAGGTCGAGATCGTCCACTGGATCGCCGAGCGCAGCGCCGCCAGCCGGCTGATCGTCGCCCCCAGCTACTACACCGACGATCCGGTTCTGGACCGGGTGTTCGGCGCCCGGCCTGACGGCTACCTCGACGACCTGGGCGCCGGCCTCGATCCGGCCATTCAGATCATGTGGACCGGCGAGGAGGTCTGTTCGCGGGAGTATTCCCCCGGCCACCTGGCGCGCGTCGCCGGGATCCTGCGCCGCAAGCCGTTCCTGTGGGACAACTACCCCGTCAACGACGGGCCGCGGATGAGCCTGCGCCTGCACTTGCGGGCCTTCACCGGCCGGCCGGCGGCGATCGGCGACCACCTAGCCGGCCACGCGGTCAACACCGCCTCCCAGGCGGTGCTCAGCCGCGTCCCCTGCCTGACGCTGGCTGAGAGCTACCGCGCGGGCGAGGCCTATGGATACGCCGCCGCTTTTCGCGCCGCGGCGATCGAGGTGCTGGGTGCGGACTTCGCCCACGCGGTGGAGACCAACCTCGGCTGGCTGCAGGACGTGGGCCTGGGCGGCTTCGACGACGCGCGCCGCGAAGCGCTCCGCACCCGCTTCGCCGCCTTCGACCACCCCGCGGCGCGGGAAATCATCGATTGGCTGGGCGGCGGCTACGCCATCACCGGCGAGGAACTGCAGACCCAGTAGACCTAGAAGATGAGCTTCTCCTCGCCCCACCACAGCGGAGAGCCCGCGTGGTCGATGAACAGCTTCTCGTCCTCCAGCAGCATCCGGGCGGCGTCGCGGGCGGCGGGGTCGTCCATGCGGCGGGCGAGATCGTCCAACCCATCGTACCAGAGCAGCGCCACCCCGTCGTAGTCGGCGGGCGCGCCGCGGCTGTCGCGCAGGCCCGCCGACATCTCCTGCGGCAAGCTGTGCATCTGCACATAGCGGCGGATGCCCAGCACCTCGCGGACGCTGGCCACCAGCGGGGCGTGATGGCCATGCCAGTAGGCCTGGAACGCCTCGCGGGTCAGGTGCGGCTGGCGGATCAGCGCGAAGGTAAGCTTCAGCATCGGGAGCCTCCGGGCCTCACGCTAACGGATCGACGCCGACATAGGAGCCCGACGAAGGTCCGCTTCCTGGCGCGACCCCTATTTCGGTTCGCGACCCGTTGCGGACGTGGAGCGATTATCGGTGCAACGCCATTAGGGCGCCACTAGCAGACATGGCCACCTATCCGAAAAGGCGACATGTCAGTTCAGGTTGGTGTCTCAGGATTCGCTTCCAGGCAGCTCGCCAACGGCTGCGTCAGCCCCCTTCCGTCACCCTGACCTAGGCTGGAAAACGCCAGTGCGGCGTGTTCCAGGCAATGGAGCGGATCAACAAGACTGCGGACTCCTGCTAGGACCGCGGGAGCGATAGGGCGGCCGGTCAATGTCGACCCTGGTCGCCTCAACGCGGCGAAAATTTGATTCAACGGACTCATCGCCATGATCACCCGGACACTCTCGATCGCAGCTGTATCAGCCGTGTTGGCCCTCGGCGCCTGCCAGACGGCTCCCGAAACGCAAACGGGGTTTCTAGGATCTTACGAGGGATTGGCGGCCCCAGGGCAAAGCCTGCGCGCCTCGGTCCTTCAAAGGCGCGACGACGAAGCAGCCGCCGGTATCGAGCGCGTCTTTATCGCGCCCAGCGTGCTCATGGCCGGAGTTGGCGAGGCCGTGTCGGCAGCCGATCGCGCGCGCGTGCTTCGCGAAGTTGATCGCCAGATTTGCTATGAGGTGAGCGAGCGCTTCACCGTGATCTCGGATGCCGCCCCTGACGCGGCGACCATACGCGCGGCCGTTGTCCGCATCAACGCCACGGGTCAGGCAGGTTCACTGGCGTCGGCCACGGCGAGCTATTTTATTCCCGGCCCCATCGGCGTCAGGATACCGGGCGCGACTGGGGGCTTGGCCGCTGAAGCTGAACTGATCGGCCCGGACGCGGCCCAGATCGCCGCCATCATCTGGGCGCGAAACGCTACCGTGGTCGGAACCGACTCCCCATCACTCTCCCGGGTCGGCGACGCCCTGCAACTCGCGGAGCCGTTCGGCGATGCGGTGGGTGATGCGTTTTCGCCGACCAGCAGGAAACCTCGGCCTATCGCCACGCCCGATCCGTGCCAACGGTTTGGACCACGTTTCAGTCCAGCTGGTATAATCGCCGGCTTCGCCACGGGCCTTTACGTGCCGGAGTTGGCTGGTGCGAAAGACACCGATGATGAACGAAAGGATCCCAGGTGAAGTCAGTTATCGGCTAACTGCCTACTTCGCCTCTTTGACTAGAAATCTGCTTGACTACGCCACTCCGACACGACCGTCGCACGCGCGGACTGACACGCTGGCTCAAAGCACCAACATAGAGAGAATGGCTTAAGGCGGAGCCTGCGGACTGGCCCTTGACCTCGGGAGAGTCCGCTTGTCGGATGGGGACCATCCGTCAGATTCTCACCACGAGCGAGCCGCACCCGCCCTGCCAAACTTCCGCCGCCCCGACCCCCAGGACCACAGCGTGATCTCCCGCCGCGGCCTCATCCCCAATCTCGGCCTGCTGGGCTTGGCCGGCGCGGGCGCCCTGGTGCTGCGCGAACGGGTATTCCCGCCGGCCCCGCGCGTCGTCTTCGCCGAAGGGCTTACCCGCACGGACTGGATCGACCTGCCCCGCCGCGGCGGTCTCCTGGAAGTCCCGGCCAGAGTCGGCGGCGTCCCGATCCGCGCGGTGATCGATTCCGGCGCCCAGTTCTCCGCCATCGACCGGGGCCTCGCCGAGCGCCTGGCCCTGCCCAAGGCCACGGCCCTGCCCTTGCTGGCGTTCGGGGTCTCCGGCGGCCCCAGCCTGACCCATACGGTCGGTCTCGACCTCCACATGGGCCAGTTGAGGGTCGGTGGCGTCCGCGCCGCGGTGCTGGAGATCGGCAGCCTCTCGGCGGTCACCGGGCGGGACTTCCAGCTGCTGGTCGGCCGCGACGTGCTGCGCGAGCTGGTGGTGCTGGCTGATTTTCCCCGCCGCCGGGTGGCCCTGCAGGCGCGGGAAGCCTTCGCCCCCGACCCGGCCGCCTTCGCCGTTCCCCTCAGGCTGGCGGGTGGCGCGCCGATGACCACCGTCCAGGTGGAGGACGCGCCGGCCCTGGAGGTGATGATCGACACCGGCGCTACCGGTGTGCTGGCCCTGTCGCGGGAGGCGGCCCAGGCGGCGGGCCTGCTGGACGGGCGGCCGCGCACGCAGGCCCGGTCAGTGAGCCTGGGGGGCGTAAGCCTGGACGCCCTGGTCACCGCCAGCCAGGTTCGCTTCGCCGGCCGCGAGCTGGCCGATGTGCAGGTGCAGATCTACGCCCCCAGCGTGCGCGGCCCGATTCCGCAGGGGCTGCTGGGCGTGGGCGCCCTGGAGACCTTCGAGATGGCGCTGGACCTGCGCGGCGGCCGCCTGTTCCTGACCCCCGGCGCCCGGGGCCGCTGAGCGGAACCAAGCCCGGCAGCAAGGGTTCAGTGGCCAGGATTCCAACGGGAGCTGCCCACCATGAAACACGCCCTGATCATTTGCGCCGCCGCCTCGGCTCTGGCGCTCTCCGCCTGCCAGCGCCAGGAAGCGGCCACCAACGACGCCAATCCGGGCCAGACCGCCCCCGTGAACGCCGCCCAGGACGCCATCGGCGCGGTTGTCGGCGAAACCTCGGCCGCCACCATGGGCGCCACCACTGGCGGCTTCGTCAACGCCGCGGCCATGAGCGACATGTACGAGATCGCGGCCGGCAAGATGGCTCAGGCCAAGGGCCAGTCGGCCGTCGTCAAGGCCTTCGGCAAGAAGATGGTCGAGCACCACACGGCCATGATGAACGGGATGAAGCCGATGGTGATGGCCGCCGGCGAGGCCCCGCCCACCGAACTGGACCAGCGCCGCAAGGGGATGCTCGACAACCTCACCGCCGCCAACGGCGCCGACTTCGACCGGGTCTATCTGGCCCAGCAGGTGGCCGCCCACGAAGAGGCTCTGACCCTGATGAAGACGTATGGCGATGGCGGCCAGAACGCAGACCTCAAGGCCGGCGCCATGAAGGCCATGCCCAAGGTCCAGATGCACCTGGACGAGGTCCGCAAGCTGCAGATGGGCTGAGCCGCCATAGTTCCTCCCCCTCAACCGGGCTTTCGCCCTGGGGGAGGATCTTAAAGATGCGCGCCCGGCCGTGTTCCGACTGGAGTGTGGCGCCGGCCGGGGCTAAGCCCGGCCCATGACCGCCGCCCCGGCCCGTTCGAGAGATCCGCGCGATGCGCCGGGCGCGGTCCCGGTGCTGCTGCTGATCGTCTTCCTGAGCCTGATCGGCTTCGGCGTGGTGATCCCGCTCCTGCCGTTCTTCGCCACGGTGTTCGAAGCCGAGGCGTGGCAGGTGACGCTGCTGTTCGCGACCTTCTCGGCCGGCCAGTTCCTGGGGGAGTTGTTCTGGGGCCGGCTGTCGGACCGCATCGGCCGCAGGCCCGTGTTGCTGATCACCATCTTCGCCTCGGCCCTGGGCTACCTGGCCCTGGCCTTCTCGCCCAACATCTGGATCGCCATCGCCGCCCGCGGCGCGGCCGGCTTCTTCTCCGGCAACATGTCGACCATCCAGGGCTATGTGGTCGACGTCACCCCGCCGGAGCGGCTAGCTGGGCGCCTGGGCCTGATCGGCTCGGCGTTCGGGGTGGGCTTCGTGGTGGGTCCGGCCATCGGCGGCCTGCTGGCCCGGCCGGAGCTGGGCGCCGCCGGGTTCCGCCCGCCCCTGGAGCTGGCCGCCGGCCTCTGCGTCCTGGCCGGTATCGGCGTGCTGGTCTTCGTGCGCGAGAGCCGGCTGGGGCCGCGGCCCCCCGGCATCCGCCGCAACCCCCTGGCGGCCATCACCGAGTCCCTGGGCCATCCCGTGCTGGCCACCCTGCTGGGCTGCACCTTCGTCTCCTTCGCAGCGTTCTCCGCCATGTGGGCGGTGCTGGGGCTGTGGGGCGAGGTCCGCTTCGGTTGGGGGCCGCGCGACATCGGCCTGGTGATGGCCTTGACGGGGGTGGCCGCCGCGTTGAGCCAGGGCGTGTTGTCCGGCATCTTCGTGCGCCGCATCGGGCCGGGGGTGACCATCGCGCTGGGCCTCAGCCTCACCGCCATCTGCCTGATGATCCAGGCGATCAGTCCCTGGCCGTGGCTGGTGGTGGTCTGCATGGTCCTGGGGGTGGCGGGCCACGCCAGCACTCAGCCGGCGGTGACCTCCCTGGTCTCTCGCTCGGCAACGCCGGATCGCCAGGGCGCGACGCTGGGCGCCAGCACCGCGGTGGGGTCCCTGGCCCGGGTGGCCGGTCCCATCATCGCCGGCGTGCTGTTCTCCTCGGTGGGGCCGTCCGCGCCGATCGTGTTCTCGGCGCTCGGCCTGATCCCCGCCGCCTGGCTGGGCTGGCGCGCCGCGCGGCTGCTGCATGTGGGCCGCGACCCCTGAGCGCGGCCTTGCGGCATTGGCGATGATGTGCGGTCGCGGGCGCACCGCCACGCCGGCTATGGCCTTCGTGCGGCTGAAGCTGCACTAAGGCGGCCATGCCGCCCCTGCGCTCGACCCCTGTCCTCGCCCTCGCGGGTCTCGCATGGGCGCTGATGGCGGGTGCGGCCCTGGCGCACGGGGTGGCCGACAAGGACGCGGCCTTCATCCAGGCCCACCCGGGGCCGCAGGTGTTGGCGTTCCTCTACTTGGGCGCGAAGCACATGGTCACTGGCTACGACCACCTGGCCTTCCTAGTGGGGGTGGTGTTCTTCCTGCACCGGCTGAGGCAGGTGGCGCTCTACGTCACCCTGTTCTCCATCGGCCACTCCATCACCCTGCTGGCGGGCGTGTTGCTCAGCCTCCAGGCCGACGCCTTCCTGGTGGACGCCCTGATCGGCCTGTCGGTGGTCTACAAGGCCTTCGACAACCTCGACGGCTTCCGCACGCTCGCCGGCCGGCGGCCCGACCCTCGCGCCATGGTGGCGGGCTTCGGCCTGATCCACGGCCTGGGCCTGGCCACCAAGCTGCAGGCGCTTGAACTCAGTTCGGACGGCCTGGCGGTCAACCTGGTGTCGTTCAATGTGGGCGTCGAGCTGGGCCAGTTGCTGGCGCTGAGCGTCATCCTGGCGGCCATGACGCTTTGGCGCCGCACCGTCAGCTTCGGCCGGCTGGCCGCCGCGGCCAACGTCGCCCTGATGGCCGTGGGATTCTTGCTGATGGGCTACCAACTGGCCGGATATGCGCTGGGAGGCGCAAGCTGATGACCGAGCTCTCGCCCGCCGCCCGGTTCTCCCGCGGCCGGCTCATCGTCGCTACGGCAGGCGCCGCCGCCGTGGCCTTCCTGATCTTGTTCGCCGCCATCCTGCCCGCGGAGTACGGCCGCGATCCCCTGGGCCTTGGGAAGGCCACCGGCCTGGCGCGCATCTGGGCGCCGAAGGAAATCCCCATCGACCCCAGCGCCTCGGGCGTAGCGCGAGCGCGGGAGTACGCCACCGCCTGGCGCACCGACGTGATCGAGATCCCGCTAGCCGCCGCCACCGGCGCCCGGTCGGCCTATGAGCTGGAGTACAAGGTGCGCATGGCGAAGGACGCCACCCTGATCTACCAGTGGCAGGCGCTCGGCGTGGTCAACGCCTCCGACCTCTACTACGACTTCCACGGCCACACCCTGGTGGCGAAGCCCGGCCAGTCGATGACGGTGGCCACCTACAAGCAGGCCAACAGCCAGGCTCAGCAGGGCGCACTCACCGCCCCCTTCGACGGCATTCAGGGCTGGTTCTTCCAGAATTCCACCGTCAAGCCGGTTGTGGTCCGTGTACGGATCGCCGGATTCTACGAGTTGATCCCTGCGGGCCAGCCAGGCAACGAGGCCGGCATCGTCGCCAACGTGCCGGCGGCCCAGGCGCTGCCTTCGCGCCCCGGAGCCGGCGGATGATCTATCTGGTCGTCAAGGCGCTGCTGTCGGGCCTGATCATCGCGGTGGTCTCCGAGGTCGCCAAGCGCAGCCCAGGGGCCGGCGCCCTGATCGTCTCGCTGCCGCTGGTCTCGATCCTGGGGATGATCTGGCTGTGGCGCGACACCGCGGACCCGGCGCGGCTCGCCACCCACGCCCAGGCGACCTTTTGGTACGTGTTGCCGTCCCTGCCGATGTTCCTGCTGGTCCCGGCACTGCTGCGGCGCGGCGTCGGGTTCTGGCCAGCGCTGGCGGCCGGCTGCGCGCTCACCGTCGGGCTTTACCTCGCCATGACCCTCTTGGGGCCAAGGCTGGGTCTGAGGCTCTAAGGGCGACCCCGGCGTGCATCGCACGCCGGGGTCAGGTCCTCAGTTCGGCAGACGGCCGTGCAGTTCGTCTTGCACGGTGGTGGCGCCGGCGGTAGCGATCGCCTGGGCCTTTTCCTTCAGGGTCGAGCCTTCGCCCTCGGGCCCGGTCTGGCGGTGCAGTTCTTCCTTCACCTGGCCGTAGGCGCGCTCGGCGATGCCCTTGGCGTCTTCCAGCGAGGCCTGCGCCACGTCCTTGCCCTTGCCCACCAGCTTGTCGCGGGTCGGCCCGACGTAGCGGTTCTCCGCCGGGGTCGACGGCAGGGCGGCGCCCACGGCCGCGCCCACCGCCACGCCGATGGCGGCCAGGATGAGCGGCTCGCTGTCCAGGGTGTCGTGGAAGCGCTGCTCGGCCTGCACCTTAACCCGACCAGCCCGGTCGGAGGCGGAATGCGCCATGGCGTTGATCTTGGCCTTGGCCCCGCTTGCGCCGTCCGCCGCGTCGTGGCGAGCGTGGGCCAAGCCGTCACGGGCCGAGGCCACCGCACCAGAGAGCTTGTCCTTGGCGCCCGCGATGCCGTCCTTCGCGGCGTCCACCGCATGGTCCACCTTGGCCTTCAGGCGCGTCCCCGCGCCGTCGGTCTCCTGGTAGCCCTCATAGGTCTGGTAGCCGCCGCCATCGGTGAAGGCCCGGCGCTCATAGCCGTCGGCATAGCGCCGGCTTTGCGACTTCTTCTGGCTCAACGCCAGCCAGGCCAGGCCGAAGCCGATCAGGGCGATCGGCACCGGGTTCTCGCGGGCCTGCTCCACGACCTTGGTCAAGAGCTGGTTACTGGCGCCGCCCATCGCCCGGGTCGCCTCGTCGAACAGCGGGCCGGGGCTCATCTTCTCTTTCAGGGCCTCGACCGTTCGGTCCAGGTCGCCGCGGGTGGCTTCCACTTCGCGTTCGATCTCTTCGGAAGATTTCGTCATGTCACCTGTTCCTTCACGAGTTGGACGTCCTTCGACAGCTGCCGCGCCGAGCGATCAGGCGTCAGGTTCGTCGGTTTCATCATCTTCACGCCGGCCTTGATCAGCATGTAGCCGGCGGCGGCCACCGAGACGCCGACCAAGAGCGAGGCCCACACGGGGTCCATCACCTTGGAGAGCGCGATCACCAGGGCCTGCAGCAGGACCAGCAGCGCCGCCAGCAGCAGCACGCCGCCGGCCGCGACCTCACCCAGAGCCTTGCCGGTGGCCGAGAACTTCTCGGTCACTTCGGCTCGGACCAGTTCGGACTCCTTGCGAACCAGGTTCGCCAAGTCGCCGGTGAGCGCCTGGACCAGTTCAGGCAGGGTCCTGGCGTCGGGGGTATGTGGGCTCCCGTCCATGACCCTAGACGCCCGGATCGAAGCGGCCGCGCGAGGCGCCGCCCGGGCCGTTGACGGTGTCGTCCGCGTCCGTCGCTTCCAGGCCGCCCAGGTCGTCGGCGAGGGGCGCCTTCAGGGCGCTGGTCGCGCTCGATTCCGCGCCATCGAACTCGGCGTCGTCGTCATAGAGCGCCTCGTCGGAGAAGGCGGTGATGTCTCCCTCGGCGCCGTAGGCGGTGCTCTCCGCGGCCGGCCAGGGGCTGCCGCCGGACACCGTGTTGGCCTGCCGATGCTGGCCCGAGGCGCGCACGAAGCGGCCCAGCGCCAGGCCCACCAGGACCGAGCCGCCGATGAAGGCCATCGGGTTCTTGCGGCCAAAATCGCGGACCGCGGCCAGCAGGTCTTCCGGCTGCTTGTCGGCGAGATTGCGTGACAGGGTCTCCAGGCCATCGGCGGCCCGGCCCACCAGCCGGCCGGCCAGGCTCTGGTCGTGTTGCGCCAGGTCGTCGCCGGCGCGGCGCACTGCGGTGGCGAAGTCGCCCAGGGTCTTGGTGGCCGTCTGGGTGTGTTTCTGGACCTCGTCGCGAGCCTTGTCCTGCGCCGCCGCGGCGAAGGTCTGGGCCTCGTGCTTAAGGGTCTGGCCGGCTTGGCCGATCAGCTCCTTGGCCTGGGTCTTGGTGTCCGCGCCGCTGGAGGCGCCGGTGGTCCCAAGGCCGTCCGTGGGATCGATAGTGCTCATGTCTTCCTCCGAGAAGCCGCGTTTCAGGTTGCAGGCGATGAAGCGCGGCCAACCGAGCGGCCGCGCGCCTTGGCTGCCTAACGCCCATGACCGGGTTTCGGTCGCGCCGTGGGCCAGCAAAAAAGCTTCCACCCGTAAGTGTTGGTCCTACGCGACTTGGCGCGCCCCGGCGCCAGCCCTAGGGTTAGCGCCCGTTTCCGGCGTCGAGGCCCCCTATGACCCCTGTCCGCCTGCTCGCCGGCCTGGCCGCCAGCGCCCTCCTGGCCCAGCCCTCCGCCGCCCAGGACTCCGCGCCCATCTCGCCTGCCCGCCTCTCCGAGATCACCCGCACCCTGGCTAGCGACCCCTTCGCCGGCCGCGCGCCGGGTGGGCCGGGGGAGGCCAGGACCATCGACTACCTGGTCGGCCAGTTCAAAGCGCTTGGCCTGCAGCCCGCGGGCGACGGTGGCGGCTGGACCCAGGACGTGCCGCTCTACCGCTTCCAGGTGCAGCCGGGCTCGGCCTTCAGCCTGACCGCTGGCGGCCGCAGCCGCACGCTGGCCCAGGGCAAGGACCTGATGGTCGGAACCCAACGGCCCATCGAACGGGTCAGAATCAAGGCCGCGCCGCTGGTCTTCGTGGGCTATGGCGTCGCCGCCGCCGAGCGCGGCTGGGACGACTTCAAGGGCCAGGACCTGAAGGGCCAGATCGCCGTCGTCCTGATCAACGATCCCGATTTTGAGGCCCTGTCCACCGACCCCGTGGCCGGCAAGTTCGGCGGTCAGGCCGCCACCTTCTACGGCCGCTGGGTCTACAAGTACGAGGAGGCCGTGCGCCGCGGCGCCACCGGCGTGCTGATTGTCCACGAGACCGCCGGCGCGGCCTATGGCTGGAGCACGGTGCTGGCCTCCAACGGCGAGAGCTTCGACGTGGTGCGCGCCGATCCCGCCCGCGAGAAGCTGCTCATCCAGGGCTGGATCCAGCGCGACCTGGCCGTGGACCTGTTCCGCCAGTCCGGCCTCGACTTCGAGGCCGAGAAGGTCCGCGCCCGCACGGCAGGCTTTCACCCGGTGGCGCTGAAGGGCGCCACCTTCTCCGCCGACTATCGGCTCACCGTCGAGCGGCTGAAGAGCGCCAATGTCCTGGCCGCCCTGCCGGGGACGAAACACCCGCACGAGAGCATCATGTACGCGGCCCACTGGGACGCCTTCGGGATCGGGCCGGCCGACGCCTCGGGCGACACCATCCGGCGCGGCGCAGCGGACGACGCGGTGGGGGTGGCGGGCGTCATCGAGATCGCCCGCGCCTTCGCCGCGGGGCCGAGGCCCGAGCGAACCATCGCGTTCGGCGTCTGGACGGCGGAAGAGCGCGGCCTGCTGGGCTCGGAGCACTATGCGGTGAAGCCCGCCTTCCCGCTGGCCTCCTCGGTAGCCAACTTCACCCTCGACGTGCTGCAGACCGCCGGGCCGTCCCGTGACGTGGTGCTGGTGGGGGCCGGCCAGAACGAGCTGGAGCAGTACCTGGCCCGCGCCGCCGTCCGCCAGGGGCGCATCGTCACCCCCGACGCCAGGCCCGAGCGCGCGCTCTTCTACCGCGCCGATCACTTCTCGGTGGCCAAGCGCGGCGTGCCCACCCTCCTGCTGATGGGCATCGGCGGCGGCCCGGACCTGGTGGTCGGCGGCCGGCCCGCGGGGGACAAGTGGGTCAGCGACTACACCGCCAACTGTTACCACCAGCCGTGCGACCGCTGGAGCCCCGACCAGGACTACCGCGGCGCCGCCCAGGACGTGGCCCTAGTCTATGAGGCGGGCCTGGAGCTGGCCAACTCCCGGGCCTGGCCGGACTGGAACCCCGGCTCAGAGTTCAAGCCAATCCGGGCCACGAGCGCATCTGAAAGGCGCTGATAGCTGAAGGCGTCATTCAGCCAGCGTTCAGCACATGATCGCTAAGTCATTGAGCCTCAAGCCTAAAGGAGGCTCTTTCATGCGCAAGTCTCTCTCCGCCGCCATAGCGGCCGTCACCGTCGGCGCCGCTGTCGCCGCCACCGCCCTGCCTGCTCAGGCGCAGAACTATTACGATGACTACAACCGCAGCCGCAGCAGCGGCGCGGCGGTGATTGCCGGCATCGCTAGCCTCGCCATCGGGGCCGCTCTCGCCAGCTCCAACAGGAACCGCAACACCGGCTACTACAACAACGGCTACCAAGACCCGCGCTACGGCTCCAACTCTTACGGCAACGGCTACAGCTCGGGCTACGGCAACGGCTATGGCAACGGCTACAGCTCGGGCTACGGCTACAGCCCGGGCTACGGGAACAGCTACGGTAACGGCTACAGCCCGGGCTACGGGAACAGCTACGGCAACGGCTACAGCCCGGGCTACGGGAACAGCTACGGCGACTCCTACTCCGGCCGCACCTGCGTGAGCCGCGAGCGGGTTCGTGACCCCTACTCCGGCCGCCGCGTGGTGGTGCAACGCCGCTACGCCTGCTGAGCCCGAGAGGACCCTGCCGCGCGCTGAGGAGACAGTGCGCGGCAGGCGTCCGTTCGATCCGCCTTCGGAAATTCTCGTCACCCGTGCAGCCGCGCAGGCCTTGCCCAGGTCCCGCGACGCCGTTCCCTCCGACCCATACGGCGCGCCCGGATGACGCGTTCGCTACGCGTGGTCTAGGCCATCACCCTGGCGTCGAGCCGGCGGCGGATGAAGTCAGCGGCCAGCAGGATCGACTGCTTCGCCTTGGCGGTGTGCATCCTCTCCCACACATGGGTCTCCTCGGCCCAAAGGCGCACGGTCAGGTCGCCGCCCACCTCGCGCACCTTGTCGGCCAGCCGCACCGCGTCGTCATAAAGGATGTCCCCGCGGCTGGCGTGGATCAGCATGGGCGGGAACCCCTCGAAGGAGCCGAACAGCGGCGAAGCCACCGGGTCCGTCGCCGAGCGGCCGTCGAGGTAAAACCGCGCCACCAGGGCAAGGCTCTCCATGGTGTAGGGCGTCGTCCCCATCAGTGACGCCGCCGTCACCGACCAGCTCTGCAGCGAAAGATCCACCCAGGGCGACAGCAGCACCACCCCGGCTGGCGCGGGCAGACCCCGGTCGCGGGCCTGCTGAAGGGCGGACAGGAGCACCGCCGCGCCCGCCGATTCCGCCAGGGCCACCACCGGCTCGCCGGGATAGGTTGCGTGGAACCAACGCCAGGCCGCCACGATGTCCTCCACAGGACGATGAGGCCGCGCTACGCCGTCCGCTGGGTGCGGCTGGTGGAGGTCCTGGCGCTCGCCGCGTCGGTCGCGGCGCTGGTTGCTGCCGGACTTGGCCCAGCCTGACACCTCAGCCCAGCCAGCGCCGCGGATACTTCCAGCCCAGTTCGCGCACCTCGCCCGCCGCCAGGCCCAGCATCTTCATGCGATGCGCGGTGAGTTCGGCCAGCGCCTGCACCGGCTCCAGGCCCTTCACCGGGCTGGCGGCTACCCGGCCGGCGGTCAGCGCCCGGTCCACAGCAGTCCATTCCGCCTTTGCGCGGTCCTCGAAGCCCACCGCATAGTAGTGGCGCAAGGCCGCGGGCTCCCCCGGCGGCTCCACCATCACGCCGATCATCCACCCTGCCGCCACTGGAAATCCGAAGTCCCGACGCCGCCCGCGCGAGGGGCTGTCTAGCGCCCGGCCCGGACACCGCAAAGCGCTCAGTGCACGCAGGCTGCAGGGCCCCCGCCCAACCAAGCAGACCCAGGCCGGACGGCTTGAGCTTAACCGTAGCCGTCTTGCGGAGATCTTGGGAATCCGCGCCCACCAGACCGGCCACATCTGGGGTTCGTCTGTAGCGTGCCAGAACAGCACTGTTGTTCAGCTTGCTTAACGGCGATTAGCCAAAGCCGTAAGCCTTACCTTAGCTTCTTCATGCCAAGGTTCCGCCGTAATCCGGGCCATATCTCGCCACGCCCGGCGCCATGGAGCGTTAAGGTGTCCGAGTTGAAGGCCATGCCCGGCAGACCGCTTTCGGTGCTGCACGTGGACGACGATCCGATGAACCTGCGCGTGGTTCAGGAGATACTCACCGCCTTCGGCCACGCCGCGGTGATGGCGTCCAGCGGCGCGGAAGCCCTGGAGCATCTCGGCCGCCAGACCTTCGACGTGGTGCTGATGGACATCCACATGCCGGGAATGACCGGCATCGAGGTGGTGGAAAAGCTGCGCGCCTCGGTGGGGCCCGAACGCAACACGCCGGTGATCGCGCTGACCGCCGACGTGATCTCCCGCCGGCCCCAGGAGTATACCGCCCTGGGCTTCAACGACTTCGTCTCCAAGCCCATCCTGGTGTCGGGCCTGATCGCCTCCATCCAGCGCGCCGCCGGCCCCGGCGAAGCCCGCCAGCCCCTGAGCCGCGCGGGCTAATCCACGTCCGCTTCGACCGGCTGCGCCGCCAGCGGAGGCGAACCGGCCAGCGCCGCGTCCAGCTGTTCCCGGTCAAGGCCGCCTTCCCAGCGCGACACCACGATGGTCGCCACCGCATTGCCCACGAAGTTGGTCAGCGCCCGGCACTCGCTCATGAACCGGTCGACGCCCAGGATCAGCGCCAGCCCCGCCACCGGCACGCTGGGCACCACCGATAGCGTGGCGGCCAGGGTGATGAAGCCCGCCCCGGTCACCCCCGCCGCGCCCTTGGAGCTGAGCATGGCCACCCCCAGCAGCAGCAATTGGTCCGACAGGCTGAGCTCGATCCCCAGCGCCTGGGCGATGAACAGCGCCGCGAGCGTCATGTAGATGTTGGTGCCGTCGAGATTGAAGCTGTAGCCGGTGGGCACGACGAGCCCGACGATGGACTTGGCGCACCCTGCCCGCTCCATCTTCTCGAGCAATGACGGCAGGGCGGCTTCCGAGGAACTGGTCCCCAGCACCAGCAGCAGCTCCTCCTTCAGATAGCGGATCAGCTTGAAGATCGAGAAGCCGTTCAGCCGGGCGATCAGCCCCAGCACCACCACCACAAAGATGATGGCGGTCAGGTAGAAGGTGGCCACCAGCGCCGCCAGGTTGGCGATGGAAGCAATGCCATATTTGCCGATAGTGAAGGCGAAGGCCCCGAACGCCCCGATGGGCGCCGCGCGCATGAACATCGCCACCAGCTTGAAGAAGGCCTCCGCCGTGGCGTTCAGCACATCCAGCACCGGCTGGCCTCGGTCGCCGATCATCGCCAGGGCCAGGCCGAACGGGATCGAGAAGAACAGCACCTGCAGGATGTTGCCGTCCACGAAGGCTCCGGCCACCGTGGCCGGGATGATTTCCATCAGGAAGCCGGTGATGGTGGTGTCTTGGGCCTTGGCCGCGTAATCGGTGACGGCCCCGGCGTCGAGGGTGGCGGGGTCGATGTTCATCCCCGCCCCGGGCTGCACCACATTGGCCACGATCAGGCCCACCACCAGGGCAAAGGTCGAGACGGTGATGAAATAGGCGAAGGCCTTCAGGGCCACGCCACCCACCTTGTCTAGGTCGCGCATGCCGGCGATGCCGGTGACCACGGTCAGGAAGATCAGCGGGGCGATGATCATCTTCACCAATTTGATGAAGGCGTCGCCCAGGGGCTTGAGGCTCTCGCCGGTAGCCGGCCAGAAATGCCCGATCACGGCGCCGAGCGTGATGGCCACCAGCACCTGCACATAGAGCTGCCGGTGCAGGCCCCTGGCCCGGGCCGCGGGCTCCGCCGTCTTGCTGATGGTCGCCAAGTTTCCCCCTGATGGGCGTCAGGCCCGTTGCGCGCGAACCTACGCAGAAAAACCTGTGGCCGAAATTTCGAAGCTGCGGAATGCTGGCGGCCATAGTCGCCCGCCGCACGGGCCAAGAATCATTAGGGAAAAACCACCATGTCCATCACCCAGCGCCTGTTGCTGGCCGGGGCCGTCGCGCTGATCGCCGCCCCCGCCTTCGCCCAGGTCAAGCTCGCCCCGCCCGAGAGCGTCGGCTTCTCGGCCTCCGGCCTCAAGGCGCTGGACGGCGAGATGCATGCCCTGGTGGACCAGCAGAAGCTAGCCGGCGTGGTCACCCTGGTCGCCCGCCACGGCAAGGTGGTGCACTTCGACGCCTATGGCGCCCAGGACGCGGTCAGCAAGGCTCCGGTCACGACCGGCACCATCTTCCGCATCGCCTCAATGACCAAGCCGATCACCGGCGTGGCGATGATGCAGCTTTATGAGCAGGGCAAGTGGAAGCTGGACGACCCGGTGTCCAAGCACATCCCGGCCTTCGCCGGGCTGAAGGTGAAGGCAGCCGGCGGCGCGGCGGTCGCCCAGGACCAGCCGATGACCATGGCCCAGTTGATGAGCCACACCGCAGGCTTCGACGTCAGCGCCGGCTATGCGGGCGCCAACCTGTCGGAGACCGACCTGCAGGGCATGGTCGACAAGCTTGCCAAACTGCCCCTGGCCACTCAGCCGGGCACGGACTGGGCCTATGGACCGGTGGTCAATATCCAGGGCTACATCGTCGAGAAGCTCTCGGGGAAGTCCCTGGACCGCTACTTCCAGGACCACATCTTCACGCGCCTGGGCATGAAGGACACCCAGTTCTGGGCCGACCCCTCGAAGGCGGCACGGATCTCCTCGGTGCACACCTATGACCCCGCCGGCAAGATCGTGCTGGCGAACCCCCCCGGCCGGGTACAGACCACCCCGCCGCGCTTCCTGGCGGGCTCCGGCGGGCTCTATTCCACCGCCGAGGACTATTGGCGCTTCGCCCAGGCCCTGCTGAATGGCGGCGAGCTGGAGGGCGGCCGCATTCTCAAGCCCGAGACCGTTAAGCTGATGCGCCGCGACGTACTGCGCCCCGGGGTCGGGGTAGACCTCTATGGCCCGGTGCAGCAAGGGGTCGGCTTCGGCATGGACTTCGCCGTGCTGCGTGACCCGGCGGCGGCCAAGAGCCCGCAGGGGATCGACAGCTACTGGTGGGGCGGGGCGTTCGGGACCTGGTTCTGGATCGATCCCACCAACGACTTGGTGTTTGTGGGCATGATCCAGAACCTGCGCGGCTCGGTCCCCGGCGGCGGCACCCCCGACGTGCGCGGGATCACACCCAGAGTCGTCTACCAGGCGCTCACCGACCGGGCGAAATAGGCGGGCTTGGGTTGCGCGCGCGCTGGGGCTCTAGCCCCTGCTGGCGCGAAGAACCGCCCAAGCGCGTTTGGAGGCCGTAGTTCGGCTGGTTTGGGGAACCTGCGGTTCTCGGTTGCCGCGCCGAGGCGGAAGGCCGCCCGCCTCAAGCTAGAGCCTGTCGAATCACAACCAGCGCGACACGCGCCCCGTACCGTAATCTCGAAAACCGGGGCCCAACCGTCATTTGAAAACAACACCTTGCGATTGGTGATACATTGTTACGCGCAAGGTGATTGACGGCCCCCGTCGCATGACCGAGGTTACAACCCATAAAAAGGGCTGCCTTAAGGGCTTGGGGGAAACGTCATGGACTACAAACATCGACTGCTGCTGTCTGCTGCAATCGCCGCCGCCATGCTAGCCGGCGCCGCACAGGCGCAGGACGCGCGGGGCAACCAGATTGAAGAGCTGGTGGTCACCGCCGAAAAGCGCGAGCAGTCCCTGCAGGACGTGCCGGTCGCGGTTTCGGCCTTCTCCGATGAGCGCCGCGAAGTGGTCGGCATCAACTCGGTGCAGGACCTGACCAACTTCACCCCGGGCCTATCCTACTCCACCAACAATGACCGCATTGCGCTTCGCGGCATCGGCCGCTTCACCAACAACCGCTCCACCGAGGGCGGCGTGGCCATGTACTCCGATGGGTTTTACACCTCGTCGGTGACCTCGTTTGCCAGGTCCACCCTGTTCATCGAGCGCACCGAGGTGCTGCGCGGGCCCCAGGGCACACTCTACGGCCGCAACTCCATCGGCGGCGCGCTCAACATCATCACCAAGCGCCCCACGGACGAGTTCGAGGGCGAGGTGCGCGCCACTTTCCAGAACTTCGACTACCAGACCTACGAAGCCACGGTCTCCGGCCCGCTGCTGCAGTGGGGCAATGTCCGCGGCCGCGTCGCCGGCTCCTACTCGAGCCAGGACAAGGGCTACTTCAAGAACCTCTCCGGCGGCGAGGACGAAGGCGGCCGCGGCGACGAGTGGCAGATCGAGTACCAGATCGACGGCGAAACTGACGACGGCAAGTTCGAGTGGTGGTTCAAGGGCAATACGGCGGAGTGGCACAACGTCGGCCGCGGCCCCGGCGGCCGTAGCGGTCGCACCATCGGCGTGCGCGAGAACGGCCTGCTGTTCGCCACTGGCCTGACGCCCAGCTCGAACTTCGGCTTCACCGACCCGCTGCCCGGCAACGATTGCTCGCGCTGCTTCAGCACCAACGACGGCAACTACATCAGCCTGGAGAACGTCTCCTTCACGCTGAACACCGTGCTGCACCTCGAAGGCTTCGACGTGAAGTACACGGGCGGCCACAACTACTACGACTACCGCTTGCAGACCGACCTGGACGGCACCGCGCGGACCACCAGCTTCCTGGTCACCCGCACGACGCCGAACGTGCTGCCAGCCACGGCGACCAACCCGCTCGGTCTGGGCACCACCAACATCCCCGCCGAGGGCATCTTCATCTCGCCCCGCCAGCACAACCAATACCACGAAGAGGTCTGGTGGTTCTCGAACGAGATCAACTTCGCGTCGACCACCGACGGCCCGGCCCAGTGGCTGTTCGGCGTCTACCAGTACCGCGAAGGCTCCAACTACACCCTGTCGGACGCCCGCTATCCTGACGATCCGCGCTTCGAGACTCCGTTCAACCCGCTTACCCAGACGCCGGCGGCGCCTAACCCGCTGCGCCGTTACGCCCTGGGCTCGTCGGAGAACGTCAACGAGTCCTACGCCGCCTACGGCCAGATTGACTACAAGTTGACCGAAGCCTGGAAGATAACCGCAGGACTGCGCTACACGCTGGATAAGAAGCAGTCCTTCGAGAGCGCCCGGCTGTTCTGCTT
>NZ_JBKJTG010000050.1:0-5480 GCF_046590535.1 Phenylobacterium sp.
TGCGACCCTGCATTGCAAACCTCCCGGGCGCGCTCACGGCGCCTTCTGACCGCAGCACACCATCGTTCCGCCAGGGAATGCAAACTATCGCCGGGGCCACCTTGCGGGCGCCTGATAGACCCGCACCCAGTCGACCACCAGGGATGCCGAATCCACGCCGCTGGAGCCCACCCGTTCGGGCCATCCTCCGCCCACCGCCAGGTTGAGGATCAGGTGATAGGGCTGGTCGAGGGCCCCATCCGACGCCTTGCGCCAGGCGCGGGCCTCAACGCGAAGATACGGTTCACCCCGCGTTCATGGTCGGAGATCCTGGCCAGCTTCGGCGCCGCGATCCTGCTCACCGCACCTAGCGCGACGGTTGTCGCGGCCTGTCGTGTCAAGGAATGGAAACTAAATAAAAATACAACCTAAGGAGTATTTAGCGGGTGGTAGTCTGACTCTCCACCCGGAAATACCCGCGTAGGGCGCGTCGTGCTCTTCAGATCGACCTCGGCGCGTGTTTCTACTGCCTATTTCTGTCACGAGTCTGGAAATTCAATGAGTTTCGTGACTTAGGTGTACACTTACCAAGCCCTCAAAGGGCGCGTGGCAAAATCCTGGTTAGCTTCATGTCTATACTCGACGAGGCGGCTCCCTCGAACGATGTCAGCATGTCCGCCGTAGCGCCATTGGTGTTGCTGGTGGACGACGAGCCGCTGCTCATCGAGCTACTCGAACACCGTCTGGAGCTTGAAGGCTACCGGGTGGTCACAGCCCGCGACGGCGGGGCGGCCCTCGACCTCGCGGCCATACACAAGCCTGACGTCATCGTGCTCGACAGCCTGATGCCCATCGCAGATGGGTTCGAGGTGCTGCGGCGGCTGAACCAGGATCCGGAGCTTGCCCAAATTCCGGTGGTGATGCTCACCGGAATCCACACCGACACCCATGCGGTCACCGCCTTCAAGTTGGGCGCCGTGGATTTCCTGACCAAGCCGTTCCTGCCCGATGACCTGGTGGCGCGCGTCCAGCGCCTTGCGCCGGTCGACAGTCAGAGCGGGCTCTGAGCTCAATGCGTCTTCGGGGGTATCATCTCGTCTTGTGCGCCGTGCTCAGCTGCGCGTCGCCAGCCGCTGCGCAACCGGGCGACGTCGCCGCGCTGGCGGCGCAGGTCCGCCAGTCGCCGGAGGACGTCGACACGCGCCTGCGGCTGGGCCTGGCCCTTTCGGCGGCGGACCGGCGCGAGGAGGCCGAGGCGGAACTCAGGCAAGTCCTGGCGCAGGCGCCGAACTATTGGGACGCCCACGTGGGCCTGGCTCGCATCGCCTACTGGCGCGGCGACCTGGCCGAGGCCGAGCGGCGCCTGGCGCCGGCCCTGGCGGCCCAACCCGCAGTGGCCGAAGCCGCCCTCCTGCGCGATCAGATCGCCACGGCGCGGGCAGCGCAGGTGTCGCCCTGGCGGGTCGACCTCGTCGTATCCTACAGCGACCTCACCGGCGGCCTCGACCCGTGGCGCGAAGTCAGCATTGGCCTTTCCCGCCCCTTAAGCGATCGCCGCAGCTACCTGGCCGGGACGGTCCACGCCGCCGACCGCTTCGGACGCACGGACGTCTATCTGGAAGGCCTCTACGGCCGCACTGTCGGGGCTGAGGGCGAGGCCTATGTGGCCGTGGGCGGGACCCCCGACGCCGACTTCCGGCCGAAGGTCCAACTGAGGGCCGGTTTTTCAGCCCCGCTCAATGGCGCCGGCCTTTCCGCCGGTGTCGATCTGGCGTGGGCCGAGTTCACGGCGGAGCAGACCACCGCGTTGCGCGCGACGCTGCGGCAGCGCGTGTTCGGCGACCGGCTGGCGGTGGCAGGCAGCCTGATCAACGTCTGGACCGACGACGGCCGCAGCCTCACCGGCTACGCGGTCAAGGGCGATGTTGCGCTGTTGCCGAAAGCCCAGCTGTCGCTGGGGTTCAGCGACGCGCCCGAGAGCTCCGACGGGCGGGCGGTGAACGTCCGCGCAGCGTCCGCCAGCCTGCGCTACGAGCTGCCGCGCGGTCGTGCGATGGGTCTCGTCTATTTGCGCGAGGACCGCGGGACCTATGACCGCAACGAGTTCACGCTCAGCACCACCTTGAGGTTCTGACTGTGTCGCTCGAAGCCCTATGGATCCTGATCGCCGTGCTGGTGCTTTTCGCGGTCCTGCTGCTGCTGGGCCTGGTCGTCGCCCGCGTGGTGCGCGACCGCCTGATGGCGCGGCGCGACCGCCAGCGCGCCATGATCTCCAAGGCCCTCCTGGCCACCGTCCGGGAGGACGGCTCCGGCGCGCTGCGGCGTCATGCCGGCAAGGACCTGCTGGTCGCCGAGACGGCGTTGAACATGGCCGACCTCGTACGCGGGCCGGAACTGGAGCGGATGCAGGCAGCGCTGGTGAGCTATGGCCTGGGCCCCAGCCTCATCAGGCGCCTGACGCGCGGCCGCAAGCGCCAGCGCATGGTGGCGGCAGAAGCGTTGGCGCTGGTGCCCACGGCCGGCGCCGTCGAGGCCCTGAACCGGGCGCGTGGGGATCGTTCGGCCGAAGTGAGGCTATCGGCCCTCTTCTCCCTGCTCGACCTGGGGGAGGCGCCGACCATTCCGGAGATTCTTGAGACCGTCCGTTCCGGTCCCTGGAGCCGGTCCCTGCTGGTCACTGAGCTGTTGCGCAGGTTGGGTCGCGAGAACCAGACCGAACTGGCGGCGGAGATCGACCGCGATGACCTGCCCGCGCCCGTGCAGGTCATGCTGCTGGAGGCGGTCGGCGGGGCCGGCGACTTCGAGGTCCT
Source organism: Phenylobacterium sp. (assembly GCF_046590535.1). GTDB lineage: Bacteria > Pseudomonadota > Alphaproteobacteria > Caulobacterales > Caulobacteraceae > Phenylobacterium. The sequence continues at coordinate 2,790 of NZ_JBKJTG010000050.1, forward strand.
GCCCACCGTGGCCGCCCAGGCCGACGACCCCGATCCCAAGGTCCGCGCCGCCGCCGTGCGCGCAATGGGCCGGCTGGCGCACCCGGTGGTGTCACAGAAGATCAGCCGGGCGCTGGAGGATCGAAATTCAGGGGTCCGTCGCGACGCCGTGGTCGCCGCGCACCGTGCTGGACTGCATGAGCTGGCGCCCGCCCTGGGCCGGCGGCTGAATGACCGCGTGTGGGGCGTGCGGCAGGTGGCTGCCCAGGCGCTGGCGGACCTGGGCGAGCCTGGTCAGGCGACATTGCGCGAAGTGCTTGCAGCGGTCGACGACGAGCGCCGGCGCGAAATCGAGCTGGCGATCCAAGACACGCCGTCGTGGTAGCCGAGGCTGCGGCCTTCCTGCTCCTGCACCTGGCGGAACCGGTCATCCTGATCGTCATCGTGTTCGGACTAACGCAGAACGCTGTCTACCTGGTGCTCTACGGCGTCGCCCTGCAGGGGTTCGTCACCGACCCGCCGGCGCCCACCAGCCCCCAGCTCTGGCGCCGCTACGGATCGATCGCGCCGCCGGTGAGCATTCTGGCGCCGGCTTACAACGAAGCCCCCACGATCGTTGAAAGCGTCCGTTCGCTGTTGGCGTTGCAGTACGCCGATTTCGAAGTCGTGGTGATCAACGACGGCTCCACCGATGAGACCCTGGCGCGGTTGGTGGAGGCCTTCGAGCTGGAGCCGATCGCGCGGGGCTACGACGCGGCGGTCACCCACGCCCCAATCATCGGCCTGTGGAGCAGTCCCTCCCAGCCCAAGCTCCTGATCATCGACAAGGAGAACGGCGGCAAGGGCGACGCGCTCAACGCCGGCCTCAACCTCGCCCGCTCGCCCGTCGTCTGCGCTATCGACAGCGACAGCCTGTTGGAGCGTGACGCCCTGCTGCGGGCCACCCGGCCATTCATCGAGGACCCGGAGCGGATGGTGGCGGTGGGCGGGGCGGTGAGAATCGCCAACGGCTGCCGGGTGTCCCATGGCCGGGTCCAGGAAACCGGCCTGTCCCGCAACCCGCTGGCCCTCTTCCAGACCGTGGAGTACCTGCGCGCCTTCCTGATGGGCCGGGTCGGCTGGTCGCGCATGGGGGTGCTGACGCTGATCTCGGGCGCCTTCGGCCTGTTCTCGCGCACCGACCTGGTGGCCGTGGGCGGCTGGCGCACCGACACCGTAGGCGAGGACTTCGAACTGGTCATAAAGCTCCACAAGCACCTGCGGCGGGAGAAGCGCGACTACCGCATGGTGTTCGTCCCAGAACCGGTCTGCTGGACCGAGGCGCCGGAGACCCTTCGCGCCCTGGCCAACCAGCGGGCGCGCTGGCAGCGCGGCCTGATCGAGACCACCGTCTGCCACCGTTCTATGACGCTCAATCCCCGCTATGGCCGGATCGGCCTGATCGGATTTGCGCACCTGTGGCTGCTGGATATCGTCGCCCCGGTGATCGAGGTGCTGGGCTACGTCCTGGCCCCGGTGTTCTGGTTCGCCGGCCTGCTCTCCACGGAGTTTTTCCTCGCCTATCTGCTGCTCACCTTCGTATTCGGGATCGTCGTCAGCCTGGGCGCCGTGCTGCTGGAGGAACTGGAGCTGCGGCGCTATCCCAAACTGCACCACCTGATGATCCTGGCCGGCGCCGCTGTGCTGGAGAACTTCGGCTATCGCCAGCTGCACAACCTGTGGCGCCTGCGGGGCCTTTGGCAGTACCTGAGGGGTCGGGACGACTGGGGCGAGATGACCCGCAAGGGGTTTCGCCCCGGGGCGCCCGCAGGGCCGGCGGGCGGTGGCCGGTCCCCGGCTTGATAACGGGCCGCCTTGGGGGCTGCTGCGAGCGGGTGAACGGCTTGGGGCGGTGCGGCAGATGGCCGATGAAACCGGCGACACCGCAACCACCTCGCCCAGGTCGCTGCGCAAGCACGGCGGCGCATAGCAGTCGGCGCCGCAAGCTTGCTTTGACTTCTCCGCCGCGCGGGCGCGGGGTGATCGAAACGGCGCTCGCCGCCGTACCCCCGAAAGTCTCACGCACCATGGTCAACACCATCCTGGCTCCCGACGCGCGCGCTCGCGCCGAAGAACGGGACGCCCAGCCGCAGATCCATCACGAACCCAAGGGATTTTCCGACCGTTTCGCGCTGGGGTTCACCAAGCTGCTGCGATTCTGCGCCGACACCTTTTTCGCCAAGCGCTACGGCCACCGCGCGATCGTGCTCGAAACCGTGGCGGCGGTGCCGGGGATGGTCGGCGCCACGATCACGCACCTGAAGTGCCTGCGCCACATGGTCAATGACGAGGGCTGGATTCGCACCCTGTTGGAGGAGGCCGAGAACGAGCGGATGCACCTGATGACCTTCGTCGAGATCGCCAAGCCCACCGGCTTCGAGCGGCTGGTCATCATCCTCGCGCAGTGGGTGTTCTATCTCGCCTTCTTCCTGCTCTACCTGGTTTCGTCGCGCACCGCGCACCGGGTGGTCGGCTACTTCGAGGAAGAGGCGGTGATCAGCTACACCCACTACCTCGCCGAGATCGATGAGGGCCGCTCGCCCAACGTGGCGGCGCCGGCCATCGCCATCCGCTACTGGGACCTGCCCGCCACCGCCACCCTGCGCGACGTGGTGCTGGTGGTCCGCGCCGACGAGGCTCACCACCGCGACGTCAACCATGGCTTCGCCAACG
>NZ_JBKJTG010000190.1:0-3015 GCF_046590535.1 Phenylobacterium sp.
GCGCTAGTCGTCGATTTTATGAATGCAGGGCATAGCGATAGCTTTGCGAAAATAGCTGTTCGAGGGCGGCTGAACGGACAGCGCGGGCGGTCTAGCTCAAACCGCCCGCGCCGGAAAGTTCAGGATATAGGGTCTTACCAGCGGTAGTGCGAGAAGGCCCGGTTGGCTTCGGCCATCTTGTGGGTGTCTTCGCGCTTCTTCACCGCGGCGCCGCGGTTGGTCGAAGCGTCCAGCAGTTCGCCGGCCAACTTCTCGGTCATGGTGTTTTCGCCACGCTTGCGCGCCGCGGTCACCAGCCAGCGGATGGCCAGCGCCTTGCGACGCTCGGGACGGACTTCCACGGGCACCTGATAGGTCGCGCCGCCAACCCGGCGGGAGCGGACCTCGATGGCCGGAGCGACATTTTCCAGGGCCGAGTGGAAGGTCTCCAGCGGGCCCTGGTCCTTGCGTTTGGACTCCAGGATGTCGAACGCGCCATAGATGATGTTCTCGGCGACGGCTTTCTTACCTTCGTACATCACGTAATTCATGAACTTGGTGACGACGAGGTCCCCGAACTTCGGGTCCGGAAGGACTTCGCGTTTCTCAGCGCGACGGCGGCGGGACATTGTTCTTCTTCCTTACTTAGGACGCTTGGCGCCGTAGAGCGAACGACGCTGCTTGCGGTCCTTCACCCCTTGGGTGTCGAGCACGCCGCGCAGGATGTGATAGCGCACGCCGGGAAGGTCCTTCACGCGGCCGCCGCGGATCAGTACCACGGAGTGTTCCTGCAGGTTGTGGCCTTCGCCGGGGATGTAGCACACCGCTTCGATGCCGGTGGTCAGGCGGACCTTGGCGACCTTACGCAGAGCCGAGTTCGGCTTCTTCGGCGTGGTCGTGTAGACCCGAGTGCAGACGCCGCGGCGCTGCGGGCAGCCCTTGAGGGCCGGCACCTTGTTGCGCGAGGGCTTGTCGTGCCGCGGCTTGCGGATGAGCTGGTTGACTGTCGGCATCTAATCTCTGCTGCGTGGAGGCGTGTGCCGTTGGGCCGAAGCGCCTCTGTGGATCCTGTTGTCGTCTTGACCTTCAAGGCCGCCCGCCGAACGCAAAAACTCGCCGGGACGCCTTGCTTGAGCATTCCGGCGGGAGAGGTTCATCGGGACAGGGAAGAATCCCGGTCTCGAAAGAGCGCGCTACATAGTCGGATCGGGCTGGCCCGTCAATGTTTGGCAGGGGAGCCCACGCCCTTGCGCGGTCGCGACGGTTTCGGCCACGAAATCGCCGCGGGGCGCCGCTCTTCCTAGGGTGAAGCTTCGAGGGAGTCGCTGGGGCATGCAGCCGATCAGGCGCCGTGGGCGTACCGCGGCCGTGGCCTTGTCCGCCGCGGCTCATGCCGCCGTACTGGCCGTGCTGGCCGCCCACACGCCGCTCCTGCGCCTGTCGCCCGAGACCGACCCCGGCCCGCCCGAGGCGATCATCCCGCTCCTAATATTGCCGCGCACCCCGCCTCCGCCGGGAACGGCCGGCCCGCCGACCCCGGTGCGCCTGCACCGCCGGCCACCGCGGGCGCCCACCGAGGAGCTGCCGGTGGCGCCGCTGATCGCGCCCCTGGCGACGCCCTCCCCGGCCCCTGCCGTCACCGGGCCCGTCACAGTCGCGGCGCCGCCAGACCCGATGGCGCAGAACGCTAGCGCGGCGTTGCGGGGAAAGCTGGGCTGCATGAGCGCCGGCCTGTTGGGCCTGACCCGGGCGCAGCTCGAAGCCTGCGAGGATGAGTTGGCCAAGGGAGTCCGGCAGGCGGAGTTCCCGGGCCTGGGGCTGGATGCGGACAAGAACTCCGCCTTGGCCCGCGCCGCGGCGCGCAAGGAAGCAGACTACAAGTACATGCGCGCGCCCGTGCCCCCCGGCTTCACCACCGCGGGGCCCGGACAGAGCGCCGAGAGCCTGGGCCAGTCACTGGGCAACGATCGACCGGCCCTGACGGTCCCCTTCTGAGGGTGTCGGCGGCTCAGTCAAAGACATCAAAGATCTCGAAGCCCGCCTTCTTCCGGCAGTTGTAGGGGTCGTATCGGTGCTTCTTCTGGTGGTCGTCGTAGGGATGGCGGGTCCGCCAGGCGTCGGGATCGCGGTGGAAGTCCTTCACCTCGCTGTCGAAGCGCTGGCGATCCTGCAGCTGGCCGGCCTGGTCCTGACGCGCGTCACCCAGGATCTCTTCCATCTCGCCTCGAGCTAGCTAGATCCCCCGCAGCGCGTTGGCCAGACCATCTAGGACCGCCGCGCCCAAAGCGAAACGGCCCGGGACTGCTCCCGGGCCGTTCGTTAGGCTTGCGCGCTGGATCGCGAAGGCTAGACCTTCTCGGCCTCCGCCTCGACGGCGATGACTTCCGGCAAGGGCTCCATGGCTTCCTCGCGGCTGGCCGTGAGCACTTCGTCGCGCTTGGCGGCGATGCGCTGCAGGTTGCGCAGGTAAGAGCCAGTGCCCGCCGGGATCAGGCGGCCCACGATCACGTTCTCCTTGAGGCCCTCCAGGGTGTCGACCTTGCCCTGGACGGACGCCTCGGTGAGCACGCGGGTGGTTTCTTGGAAGGACGCCGCCGAGATGAAGCTGCGGGTCTGCAGCGACGCCTTAGTGATGCCTAGCAGCACCGGCTGGGTGAGCGCCGGACGGCCGCCACGGGCTTCCGTCTTGGCGATCTCCTCGTCCACTTCGATCTTGTCGAGGTGGTCGCCCTTGAGCAGGCCGGTGTCGCCCGGCTCCAGGATTTCCACCTTCTGCAGCATCTGACGCACGATGGTCTCAATGTGCTTGTCGTTGATCGGCACGCCCTGGAGGCGATAGACCTCCTGGATTTCGTTGACCAGGAATTCGGCCAGCGCCTCGATGCCCAGAATCCGCAGGATATCGTGCGGGTCGGGGTTGCCGTCGATGATGTACTCGCCCTTGCGGATCACGTCGCCATCGTGGACGGCGATATGCTTGCCCTTGGGGATCAGGAACTCGACCGCCTCGCCGCCGTCTTCGGGGGTGATCTTGAT
>NZ_JBKJTG010000114.1:0-3876 GCF_046590535.1 Phenylobacterium sp.
TGTTGGCCAGGGTCGTCGACACCCGCGCCGAGGCGGTGATGTCCACCACGCCGTCGACATACTCGGTGCGCAGGCCACGCAGGGTGGTGGGCACGATCCGGTTGGCGAGCGGGATGCTCAAGTCCAGCGTCAGCTCGCTGCGCCTGGCGATCGGCCGGGTGAGCTCGGCGGAGGGTCCGTTCTCGTCGAAGAATCCGCCAAGGAACTCCGCATGCCGCCCGACGAGGGAGGCCCCATAGATGGTCGCAGCGAGGCTCAGCGAACCTGCCTGGCCGCCGAGCGTGTCGATGGCGGTGTCAAGTTGGGTCGCCACCCCGAAGACTGAGGTCCGCGCGCCCAAGGTGTAGACCTGCCGCTCGAGGCGGGAGTTGGGCGGGTAGTAGGCCGCGCCGGCGTTCACGGTCAGGTACTGGGTGAGGCCATAGTTGATTGAGGCGACGGCGCGGATGCCGCCTTCCCCCTGGGAGAGCTGATCCTGCGCCGTCATGGCGCGGACCCGGAGCAGGGGGGTCTCCTGCTGCACGGCGCCCAGTTCCAGGGTCATCTCGCCTACCGCCAGCTGCCCGCCGCCGACGTTGACGATCTTGGTCTGCTCGCTGCGCTCGCCCCGCGGGCCGTAGCTGACGATGCGGATGACGTTGACGCCGCGGGCCAACGGGACATTGAGGAACTCGTAGCGGCCCTGCGTCGGCGTGTTCTGGCCGCTGCGCAGCACGTCGTTGACGTAGAGCTCGACGTCGTAGCCCACTGGCAGCTCGCCGCGCAGGTCAACGCGGTTGAAGACGTTGGTCTGGTCGAGCGGCACCGTGGAGAGCGCGAAGCCGCGGCCGCCGACGCTACGCGGGCCGATCGCCAGGCCTGGGGTGTAGGTGTCGCCAATACTGATCTGGCGCACCTTCAGCGGCCCCAGGAGACGACCCTCCAATGAGCGGCGATCAAAGGTCAGCCGCGCAGAATTGGGGATGCCGCTTTCATCCGAGCCCAGGTAGCCCTGGTACCCCATGTAACCGAAGTCACCCGCGACACGCAGATCGTACCGGAACGGGTAGCGCATGCCGGCGCCGCTCTCGATCCCGGCGCCAAGGGACGCGTCAAAAGCCGGCAGGGAGAACAGCCGGTAGGGAGACGCGACGCTGAGCAGCTCGTCCCGGCCCTGCACGCGGCTGGATCCGTCGCGAAGGCGTGCAAGCCGCTCCAGCCGACCCTGGATCGGGAGTTGCTCCGTGGCGACGATCTTCATGGCCAGGGCCTCGGTGTTGATCTCGAACTTCAGCGGCAGCAGCTTGCTGAGCACGGAGGTGCGCAGATAGACCTCCGTCTGGCTGATGGCGAACTCGCCTGGCTGTAGCTTGAAAGTCGCTGGGCCGTTACGGGCGTCGCCGGTGGTCAGGTCCAGCGCGATCGAGCGCCGCGACTCGCCGATCCGGCCCACCACCCGGCGGTCGGCAGGCTGGACGTCCACGTCCAGTTCCATCAGCCGGGAGAGCTCGCCCAGCGGCACCAGCGGATCCTCCGGCGCGCCGTAGGCGGTGAGGCTTTCACTGAGCGTGAGACTGTCCAGCTCCACCGAGAACAGCAAGAGGTTGGCTTCGTCGATCACGTCCGCGTTCGTCGGGAGCGCCGGCGCGGCCGCTGCGGCGGGGGCCTGGGCGGTGTTCGCGGAGGCCGCCGAGGGCGGGACGGCAACGGGCATCCCGGGCGCCGGCTCTGCGGCGGCTCCGGAGGTGGCTTGAAAGGCTACGAGCGCGGCGCTGGCGGCCCAGGCCAGGCGTCTAAGGCTGCGTGAATTTCGCAAGCACCTTGCCCGGCGATGTGTCGTCGTCGCTGAAGGTGATCTCCAGCTTCTCCCCACTGCCAGGCGCTCGGTTCAGCGGCATTCTAAGCGTCCGCCGACCGATTTCTGTGTACACGCCGACACCGCGGGCGATGCCCAACGGTTCCCCACGTCGGCCGGCGGCTCGAATGTCGATGTTGCCGAAGAGCGAATTCGTCCCCGTTCGGACGAGCTCAAACACCACGATCGCCGTGCGCTTGGCCGGCGCGACACCGTCCAGCGAGACATCGGCGTAATCAATCCGCATGTTCTCGATGCCGGCGCGCACGTCGATGTCGCCCAGGCGGATGATGGCCGGAATGCTGACCCCGAACACCGAGTTGATCTGGAAGCGCAGTTCGTCGGGCGCGGTCGATGCGGCCTGTTCGGCCGTCAGGCCGGTGTCCGGCGGCGGAATGGTGGTAATGGTCAGGTGGGTGCGGAATTCGCCTGTAGCGGTCGCGTCCCCACCCGAAACCCGCAGGCGCATGGTCTGGCCCTTGCCCGGCGCGAGGTTCGCCCGGCGAGGCGAGATCGCCAGCATCGACTGGGCGGAGATCACCTTGTCGGCCACCGGCTTCTGGGCGGCGTCTTTCTGGGCGTCCTCCACGGTGACAATCTGTCCGTCGGGCAGCATGGCGCGGTCGATCAAGGCGATGTCGAACGTCGCCGGCGCGCCACCTTGGTTGTAGATATAGACCGTCGCGGTCCGCCGGTTACGGTCGAAGGTGACCCGCTTGGGCGAGATGTTCAGGTTGGCGCCGACCGTAGTCGTCGTGACCACAGGCGCCGCGGGCGCTGCTGGCGCGGGGGCAGGCTGCGCGCGCGTCTCAGCCGTTGAAACCAAGCTGAGAAGGACGAGAGCTGCGGAGACGCTAAGAGCTGAGCGTGTCAATTGTACTGAACCACAAGGACGAGAACGCCCTGGTATGGTCCGGCGACCAGCGGGCCGGCCGATGCTAGCGCAAGTGCGGCCCCCACGTTAACGCTCATAGTGTCGCTACCCGCGACAGTCCCGCCCAGGACGTTGCCCTGGTCGGCGATGCCATGTTCGACATTGGTGTTGGTGGTCAAGGTCAAGGCTTCGGTCCCCCCCGTGCGGACGACCTTGAAGCTCGCCGGCACCTGCATGGAAACAGTGTCGCCAGACTGGCCGTAAATGGTTAACGCGGCGTTCCCCGCGATGGACGCCGGAGGGGCAGACGTCGTGGCGCTGGCCGTCGAGCCCGAGGCCGTGGCGGCCGCCGCCTGGGGAGTGGGGATGGCGGAAGTCGTCGCCACCTGGCTCTGCGAGAGCGTCGAGGTGGTCGGGAGCGCGGTCTGCGTCAGTTGCGAGGCGGTATTGGTCCGCACCACGCTGGAGGAGACGGTGACCGGCGGCAGCACCAGGTCGCGCACCAACGCAACGGTCGCGGGCTCCAGGACCGTGGCGTCAGACGGCGCCCGCCCCACAGCCGCGATCGCCTGCGCGCAAAAGGCGAGGGCGGCGATACCGACGGAGGCGGAGAGGAACGCTCTCTTCATAGCCATGACTTAGCGAAGCCTGGTTGCAAGAAGCTGAACGCCCAGCCGGGCGCTCAGCTCCAGGAGCGTTGAGTGGTTACTGGTAGGCGAAGGTGACGCTGAGCGTACCCGTATAGGTGCCCGCCACCGTGGTGTCGGCAATGGTGATCGAGCCACCAACCGGAACGTTGACCGTGCCGCTGACCAGGTTCGCCGTGGCGGTGAAGGAGGGCGTGACCGGGAGGGTCTCGGTGCCACCGCCGCGGGTGAGGTTGAAGCTCGGCGCGGCGATAGTGATGCCGTTGTTGTCTGTGCCGGTGACCGCGAAGATCGCCCGGCCAACCGTGCCACCCGGCGCGGCGGCGCCGTTGCCCGCGCCCGTGATGGTGCGGGCGCCGGCGGTGTCCACCGAAATGGTGTTGGTGGTTGACGCAACCGACGAGCGGATGATCCGACCGAAGCTCAGCGTAGTGGCGTTAGCCGTGATGGACAGCGGCGCCAGCACCACAGCGTCCGACGGCGCGGTCGCGACCTGAGCGAAGGCGGCGGAACCGACCACC
>NZ_JBKJTG010000181.1:0-7292 GCF_046590535.1 Phenylobacterium sp.
AATCCAACGGCGGCCTTCGTGCTGGGGGCATCAAACCGCAATCTCGGGCGCCATGCCGAGGCCGCACGGGCGCTCCTGAGCGCCTATGAGCTGCTTCCAGACCGGGCCGACATCGCCGTACTGCTTCTTGAAGAAACCGTCACCGCCCAGGGGCTTGAGCCGGCGCGGCCGCTCTTCCAGAGGATCTCCGCCCGGGTCGCCGACCGCAGGATCGCGGCCTCATGGGCGAGGCTGCTGTTCCGCGCTGGCGCCGAGGCGGAACTCCCGCCGGGTTTCGTCACCGCGCCGCTGATGTCGGTTCCTGACTGGGCGGCCATGGCCGGGGTGACGATGGACTGGGTCGGCGAGCCGGAAGTCATCGCCTGGGTGAACCCGGTCATCGCCGGCGAGCCGGACGCCCCCCGAAACCGCAGCACCTACCTGGGCTACAGGCCCTACGTCTGCACGATTCGCGACGCGACGATCTTCTCCAGGTCGAGTCTGGTGCTCACCCCCGACGGGGCAGCTCTCCACGACTCCATGGCGGACAAGGACTACGGCGACGCCCTGGGCGACTTCATGTCCGAGCTGGGGATCGCCGAGCGGATCGGCGATCGGCTGCTGCTCGACGTCGGCCGATATCAGGCCGGCGACGAAATCGATGCGGCGATGCTTCTGTCGGGGTCGGTGTCTGAGCACTTCGGCCACTGGATCTCGGAATACCTGCCGCGGCTCAACCTCTTGCGGCATCACCCGCGATTCGAGACGCTGCCGATCATCGTCGACAGCGTCATGCCCCCGCAGCACTTCGAGTTCCTGCGGCTGCTGGCCTCAAATCCGATCATCCAGCTCCCGCCCGGCGGCGCGCTGCGATGCCGCGAGCTGGTGGTCGCGGCCCCCACCTACTTCTTCCCGGTGCACATGAACCAAGGCCACACCGTGCCCCCGGAGCGGCAGGGGCCGGTTTCCGTTGAGGCGTTCCACTTCATGTCGCGCCGGGTTCAGGCGCGGCTGCCGCCGCCCGACCGCACCGATCGCAAAATCTACCTGTCGCGGCGCAAGCGCGGCGGCCGCCGGCCGCGGAATGAGGATGAGATTTGCGCCTATCTGGCGGCCCGCGGGTTCGAGATCCTGGACCCGGAGGATCACACCTTCGCCGATCAGGTCCGGATCTTCCAGGAGGCGCAGGTCGTGGTGGCTTCCAACGGCTCGTCGCTGATGAACGCCATTTTCTCCGCCCCGGGCACGGAGTTCTTCGTCCTCTCCCAGCGAGGGATTTTCAACTGGGGCCTGTTCTGCGGCTGGATGGATGCGCTTGGCTATCGCGTGACGTTCATCTGTTGCGGCGACGAGACCCCCCGTAAGCACGCCATGTACACGGTCTCGATTCCGGAGCTGGAGGCGGGCCTGGGCGCCTCGGCCAGAACGCCGCTTCAGCCCACATAGGCCTAGCTATTCCGCGCGTCCGGCCGCGGGGAAGGTCCGCGACACATCCTGGATCGTGGGGAAGCCCTCGACGATCAGGTCGGTCTGGTAGGAGTACTTGTAGGGCGTCGGATAGCCGTGGGCCACGTAGGTCTCTTCGGCGGCGTTGTTGTACCGGGTGCTGAAGGCGATGCGGACCAGGCCATCACCCTCTTCGCCCGTCCGGTGCACCATGAACGAGGAGAAGGCGACCACGTCGCCGGGGTTCATCGGCAGCCGCACGAACTGATCCTCCGTGATCCTGGGATCGCTCACGGTCGGCGTCATGATGTGGTCGACCGTCGGCAGCAGGCCCAGGAGATGCGACCGGGGCACGACTTCCAAGGCGTGGGACCGCTCGGTGACCGGCGTGGTCGGGATCCAGAGCACTAGGCTGTCGAGGCTACCCTGCATGCTGCGCCAGTCCTGGTGCGGCGGCGACTTGTGATAGCCGCCGGGAATCCGCAGCAGGTCGGACATGATGTGGTTGGAGGCGCGCGTGGAGACCACGGGCACCTCGACGCCAAGCTCGCGAACAAGGGCCAGGATCGGCTCGGACAGCAGTAGCCGGTTCGCCGAAGGGAGCATCTGGGTGAGGCGCGCCGTGGAGATGTAGAGCTGGGGGTCGGCCGCCAGGAGCCGGGCCGCGTTAGCCTGCCAAGCCTCTCGGGAATCCCCCAGGTCGATGGCCAGACACAGGCGGCGAAGCTGCAGGACGAACAGCTCGCCCATCTGGCGATTGATCTCGTCCAGCTCGGCCGGGTCCAGCAGGCCACGAACCACGACGAAGCCTTCTGCAAGGAAATGGTCGCGCGGGGACGCCGAAGGTTCAGGCTTAGAGGTGGCCGCCGTCGTGGTCTTCATCTCTACAGTTCCGTCCCGGCCGTACTCTCGCAGATGGCGTAGATGCTCGCGCAGAGGTCGGGGTGTTTCCGGCCCAGCTTGAAGCACCCCTCCATATAGCCGTCGCCGACGATGTCGGTCTTCATCAGCTTGTCGAACTGGAAGTTGGCGAAGGGCTTAAAGAAGACGCCCCCGGTCTCCAGCGGCCTGAGCCCCGCCGCCTGGACGTCGGCCAGCAGGGTCTGCGCATTGTAGGTCCGGCGGTGCCCGTGGAGGTACTCGCCTTCGGTGACCGCGGTGGGCTCGGCGATCAGCCCCATCTCCACCGCGATCTGCCGCGAAGCAGCGTGCGCGTTCGGAACCACAAGGAACAGGCGGCCCTGCGGGGTCAGCCAGGTCCCGATGCGCTTCAGCAGGTCCACCGGCGCGTCCATGTGCTCCAGCGTATGAATCAGGAAGACCGCGTCGAAGCGCTGTTCCGGCTGGAAGGCCTCGAAACGGCTCAGCACGAACGCGACGGGGGGGGGAGCCTTCGTCCGGGCGACACCTATCAGGTCGCTGGAGCCTTCAACCACGGTCAGGTCGGAGAATATCGCCGCCAGCTTCTTCGTGAATTCGCCTTCGAAGCATCCCAGCTCGAGCGCCCGGCCGGGCGGCAGAAGGTCCCGGAACGTCCGCAGCATGTAGTCATGCATGCGATAGTCGAAATCGTAGGCATACTTGCGCGCCTCGGTTTCGGCGAACTCCTCGTTGAGGACCCGACCGCTCACCCCTGATCGCTCCTGTACATCCGCCGCTCGGGCGGCTGGTACCACTCGTCGAGGGTGGCGGGCACGCGGGCGTTGTAGCCCAGGATCTGGCGGGTGTCGGCGCTGAGCTCCGCGCCCCGGCCGTAACCCACCGCCCGCGGATAGTCGAACTGCTGCTTGATGAACGGCCGGCAGTACATCGGGGTCAGCGATCGGCGCAGCGCGTCGGTCCGGTTCTCGCCGCCGGCGTGCCAGACGTTGGAGTTGAACATCAGGATGCTGCCGGCCGGGCCCACCGCCTGTTCGGCCCGTTCGTAGAAGGTCGGCTCGTCCGGCTTCTCGGCGCGCTTGTGAGACCCGCTCAGCAGGTAGGTGGCGCCGTTCTCGGACGTGAACTCATCGAGCATCACCAGGGTGTTCAGGAGCAGCGGCATGTCCCCCGAGAACGAGCGGATGTCGCGATGTATCCGCTGCGCGTAGGACGTGTGCCCCCGCGTGTTGATCGCACCGCCGAAGGAATTGAGGATGCATTTCCCCTCGAAGTAGTGCTCGAGGTAGGGGGTAAGTGGCGCGCTGGCGTCGATGTAGTCCAGGAAGCTCGGCCGCTGGCCCACGAGGTGGTGCACGGTCCTGTCCGCGTCGGTGGCCACGCCGTTGCGTTCCTGGTGGGCGCGGCAGATCTCCCAGGCCACTTCTAAGTCCTCCCGCAGGCGCGCCACCAGGGACGGCGCGACTGCGTCCTCAAAAATCACCCAGCCCCGCTCGTGCATCCGATCGGCATAGGCGGCCAGATCGAGCGCGATCTTCATAGGACGGTCACGATGGATTTAGAGGGATAGAGGCTGCATTTTTCGATGGCGTAGGGGATGTCGCGAAACACTTCCTTGAAGGCGATGGCTTCACCGGGCGCGCCGCTCCAGGTGAGCTCGTCGAACAGGATCACGCTCCCGGGCACCAGGTGCGGCTGGATGGCCCGTAGCGCCGCGACCGTGGGCTCGTAGGGGCCCATGTCGAAGAAGGCGAAGGCCACCAGGGTTTCGGGATGGTCGGCGAAGTACTGCGGCGCGGTCTCGGTGACATCTCCGGCCACCAGTCGGTGATTGCCCCTCAGGTGGCCAAACGCATTGGAGCCTTCGTGCGCCTCGAGCAACTCGGCAAGGTAACTCGGATAGTCGGATGTGGCCCGATAGCTCCCGTGTTCCTTCAGGGCCGTATCGGCCATGCCGGAGGCTTCGGGATAGCCGGTGAAGGTGTCGAACCCGACGATGGTCCGCTGCTTGTTGAACGGCTCGTGGATGGCCCGCAGGTTCTCGAGCAGGACGAGGTTCTGGCCGCGCCAGGTCCCGAATTCCATCAGCGCGCCCGGCACCGACACGAATCGGCGGTAGAGGTCGTCCAGGACCAGGAATTTGACCAGCAGCGAGCTGCGGACATAGAGGCCCAGATTGAACATCAGTTCATCGGGCTCCAGGGGACTTCTGTCGAACAGCTCCTGGAGCCGCCGCCGGAAATCGAAGGATTCGCCGAAGGCGGTTGTCACCTCGACGGGCGCCGGATCAGTCATTCGAAATTCTCTAGGGTGGCGTAGCCGAAGCCGCTCTGGCCAAAGCCGTTTCCGTTGTAAAACATGATGATATGGCCGTCGATCTCGATCACCGACGGATAGCAGGTCATGGTCGAGTCCCAGCCGCCGCCAGCCACATCCAGGCCGTGCTGTTCATCCCGGCGCTGCCAGGTCAAACCATCGGGGGAATCGGCGAACCCGATCCGGTAGGCGCCCCGGCCGTCCCGGTAGTCTTCCGAGGACCGAAAGCAGTACCACATCAGATACTGCCCCCGAATTCGGACCACCGAGGGGTGCGAGAACGCTTCCTGTTCGTGGCTTTGCGCGATGCATACCTGGTTGGGGCGCTCCCAGCGGACGCCGTCGACGGAGTGGCAGTACTTGATCACATAGACGGGCTCGTAGGTCTCCCCCACCAGCGTCCAGCGCAGGCCCGAGATGTACCACATCCGCCAGACGCCCTCCTCATGCAGGATCGTCGGCGTCACGGCGATGTAGGGCTCCTGCGGGGTGCGCTCGAGCACCGGCCCCTCGAACAGCCGGCGGAAGGTCGCGCCGTCATCGTCACTCACGGCGATGCCCACCGAGTTGCGGTAGGGTACGGTCATGCCGCGGTTCCAGCCACTGTAGTAGAGCCAGACCTGACCGTCGCGGCGCAGGGCATAGCTGGGCATGACCCCATCGTCGTCGAACGTGCCGGGGGCGCCGAACGGCAGGATGGGCGCCTTGTGTTGGTAGATGACCCGGGTCAGGTCCCCGCGGTCTAGGTCGACGTAGGTCGTGTAGCTCTTCCCGACCTCATTGCGGTCGGCGTAAAAAATCCGCACCCGGTCGTCGTACAGCAACGGGGTCGGGACCTGGGCGTGTGAGTTCGCCCACGTATGATCCGCCGGATTGAAGATCCGGCCCATTCGCTTCCAGCTCATCGCACGCCTTCAGATCGACCTTAGTCGGCTACTGGGAACCTTGCTCATCGTGGCCGCCTGGGCGATCAGCACGGCCTCGTCGGGGGCGGAGGCCAGCACCAGGGCGCCGGCGCCGATGACCGCGTGCGCCCCTATGCTGATCCCGTCGCGGACGGTGGCGTTCACGCCGATGAAGCATCCATCGCCGATCGTGCAGCTGCCCGAAATCACCGCCTGCGAGGCGATGAAGCAGTGATCGCCGATCGTGCTGTGGTGGCCGATGTGGTTGCCTGACCACATGGTGACGTTGCGGCCGACCGTCACGAACGGCTGGATCACATTGTGCTCCATGATGATGGTGTTCGGCTGCAGCACGAAGCCGTTCCAGACCGCGGCCTTCGGGCTCACATGGCTGGCCAGCGCATAGCCCTTGGCCTCCGCTTCAGCCACCTTCTGCATGCGGAACTTGTTCACCTGCCGGAAGCTGACGGCGACGAACATGTCGTAGCTGTCCGGCGGGTATAAATCCTGGACCCGCTCGAAATCGACCACCGGAACACCCAGCACGGCGCCGGCCTGGCGGAATTGGGCGTCGACGGTGAACGCCGCCACCGGGCGCGCGCCCTCCGCCGTGAAGTAGTAGTGGGCGACCTCAGCGATCTGGCCGGCGCCGAATATGACGAGCTCACGCATCCATCGCTCCGCCGGTCCATAGGCCATGCCGATCCGCCAGTGAGCGGCGCCCGATGATAACCAGCCAGACGGCCCACAGCGAGCCCCCGGGGGCGATTTCCCCCGAGGTCTAATAACAACCTCGTGGCGCCGGCGGCCGGAGCGCCGGAGAGGGTCAATAGAGTGGCGTTCGAACTGACGGCGCCAACCCGGCCAACGAGGTCGCCGGGCTGGGCGCGCGCGCAACGCCGAGCATCAGCAGGTTCAGCGACAGCGCCGAGACGCTGACGGGCACGCACGACCGATCCGCTTTTGATCGGCCAACGTAGAAGTCAGGTATTGGGCATCTGGCTTTGAAGCCAGCGCTGCACGCATCGACCTCTGGCTACGAGTGACGGAATCGCCGTCTTCGGGACGGGCTCCTCAAAGAGCGCCAGCGCTTCGTCCAACTCGCGAAGGCGGTAAAGCGTCACCGCCAGGGCCGTGAGGTTCGGGCTGCTCCATTGCCTCGTCGCACCTCTCCCAAACCATTTGGCCGCTTGGTCTTCGAGGCTCTGAACCCTATCGAACCAAGGAACCGCATAGACGCGCACCGCTTAGGCGACCTCCGCCGGTCCGTTCGGATTGTTTTTCCACCATCGATCGCGCCCATCGATCAAGGCCCCGATCCGCACGCCGGACTGAATGATGCCCATTGTCTCGTCGAAGGCGATGGCCTCGAGTATCATGTCGGTCTCAAGATCCCTCGCCCAAACATTCACAGTCACACTGCCATCAACCCAGCTCTTCTGGAGGTCGAGCCTCTCTTCCATATCGCCGCGAATGCGTGTCCACAGCCGCTTCTCACGCTCAAACCCAAGGGGGCGCAGGATGGCGTCTATCGCCTTAGTGTAAGACGTGCGCGGCATATGAATGGCTTCGGATCATAGAAGATGGACCGTGTCTTCACACCTGTAGCTTGCACGTATTTCTTGACGGCCCTTGCTGCGGCACGATGGCCAGACGGTGTGTTGGGCTTCAGTTCCATCTGAAAGAGTTTTGGCTCTCCTCCCCGAGTCGGAACTCGCAGCGGAGTACGAACATCAGGCCTCAAAATCCTGCCGCCGGACACTTTCA
>NZ_JBKJTG010000022.1:0-5042 GCF_046590535.1 Phenylobacterium sp.
CACGTCAGGTTGTCTGTTTTCGGGCTCTCACGCGAAATTCGTTCCCGAAGTTTGCGAAACCGCCCGGCGAGCTCCGGACCACTGAGACGCCTCTGCGGATCGCCCGCCACCGCCCGCGAAGGCTTCAACTCGGCCACCGGTTTGCCGTGACGCGTTATGACAATTGTTTCTCCGCCGCGCTCAACATCGGCGACAAGAGCCGAGAGGTGCGTCTTGGCTTCCAGCAATCCGACTTCGCGCACGCCGCCACTCCAATTCTGACCATTGTGGTCAGATTAGCACGACTTGGCTTACCGAAACAGCTCGCGTGCCGTGATCACCCGCATGATCTCGTTGGTGCCCTCCAGAATTTGGTGGACGCGCAGGTCGCGGACGATGCGCTCCAGCGGGTAGTCGCGCAGGTAGCCGTAGCCGCCGTGCAGCTGCAGGGCCTGATTGGCGACCTCGAACCCGGTGTCGGTGGCCAGCCGCTTGGCCATGGCGCAGTACTGGGTGGCCTTCGGATCTCGGTTATCCAGGGCGTGGGCGGCGCGGCGCACCATCAACCGGGCGGCGTCCAGCTCGGTGGCCATGTCGGCGAGGCGCCACTGCAGGCCCTGGAAATCCTTCAGAGGATTGCCGAACTGCTTGCGAGTCTCCAGGTGCGCCTTGGCGGTGTCCAGGGCCAGGCCCGCACCACCCAGGGAGCATGACGCGATGTTGATGCGGCCGCCATCGAGGCCGGCCATGGCGAAGCCGAAGCCCTCCCCCTCCTGGCCAATGCGGTTGGCCGCCGGCGCACGGCAGTCGTCGAGGTTGACCTGGGCGGTAGGCTGGGAATTCCAGCCCATCTTCCGCTCCTGCGCCCCGAAGGAGAGACCGGGCGTCCCCTTTTCCACCACGAAGGCCGATATGCCCTTGGGACCTGGCCCGCCGGTCCGCGCCATCACCACATAGATGTCCGAGACCCCGGCGCCGGAGATGAAGGCCTTCGACCCGTTGAGGACATAGGCGTCGCCGTCCTTCCTCGCGGAGGTGACCAGCGCCGCGGCGTCGGAGCCGGAGCCCGGCTCGGTGAGGCAGTAGCTGGCGATCAGCTGCATGGTGGTCAGGCGCGGCAGGTAGCGCTGGCGCAGATCCTCGGAGCCGAACCGGTCGATCATCCACGAGGCCATGTTGTGGATCGAGATGAAGGCAGCGGTGGAGACGTCACCGTAGGAGAGCTGCTCGAAGACGATAGAGGCGTCCAGACGACCCAGCGCCGAGCCGCCCACGTCCTCGCGCACATAGAGACCGGCGAAGCCCAGTTGGGCGGCCTTGCGGAGCACATCTACCGGGAAGTGCTTGTCCTCGTCCCAGCGGGCGGAGTGGGGCGCCAACTCCGCCGCGGCGAACGCCCGGGCGGCGTCCTCGATGGCGCGCTGGTCGTCGGTGAGGTTGAAGTCCATGCTCGCAACTGGCTCCGTGGCGGCGGCCTGTCAATCGGCTAGCCTTGCGCAGCCGACCGCGAAGGTTCAAAGCGCCGCCAATGACCCACCCGCCCCTCGCCGCCTACCCTGCCCTGCGCCTGCGCCGCCTGCGCCAGGCCGACTGGGTCCGCCGCATGGTCCGCGAGACCGTGCTGACGCCGGCCGACCTGATCTGGTCGATGGTGGTGCACGAGGGCGAAGGCCAGGTCCCGGTCGCCTCCATGCCCGGCGTCAGCCGCCTGTCGGTGAAGGACGCCGCGGCCGCGGCCAGGGAGGCCCGCGCCCTGGGCATCCCCGCCATCGCCGTCTTCCCGCACATCGACGGCGCCAAGAAGGACGCCGCGGGCTCCATGGCCCACGACCCCAACGGCCTCATCGCCACGGCGGTGAAGGCCATGAAGGACGCCGCGCCCGAGGTGGGGATCATGTGCGACGTGGCGCTCGACCCGTTCACCGACCACGGCCACGACGGGCTGATCGAGAACGGCCACATCCTCAACGACGCCACCATTGAGCAGCTGGTCTCGCAGGGGCTGATGCAGGCGAAGGCGGGCTGCGACATCCTCGCGCCGTCCGACATGATGGACGGCCGCTGCGGGGCGCTGCGCCAGGCGCTGGAGGCTGAGGGCCTGACCGACGTGATGATCATGTCCTACGCGGCCAAGTACGCCTCGGCCTTCTACGGCCCCTACCGCGACGCCATCGGCTCGGGGAAGCTGGGCTCAGGCTCGGTGGACAACCCCGCCGACAAGAAGACCTACCAGATGGACGCCGCCAACTCCGACGAGGCGCTGCGCGAAGTGGCCCTGGATATCGCCGAGGGCGCCGACATGGTGATGGTCAAGCCGGGCATGCCCTACCTCGATATCGTCCGCCGCGTCGTCGACGCCTTCTCGATGCCGACCTTCGCGTTCCAGGTGTCTGGTGAGTACGCCATGCTGATGGCGGCGGGCCAGAACGGCTGGCTGGACGAGGAGCGGGCGATACTGGAGAGCCTGGGCGCCTTCAAGCGCGCCGGCGCCGCCGGCGTGATCACCTATTTCGCGCCCCGGGCGGCGCGGATGCTGGGGGCTTAGGGGCGTCATCCCTCCCCTGAAGAGGAGGGATGTGCTTCTAGGTCGTGAAGTAGGTGCTCTCGCCCTCGATACCGGGCAGTTGGATCATGCGCGCGAACTTCATGCCTATCTTCTCCAGCACCGCCATGGAGGCCCTGTTCTCCGGGGTGGTGATGGCCGTCAGCTTCTCGATTCCCAGGGTCCCGCAGGCGTGGCGCAGGACGGCGGCGGCGGCTTCCTGGGCGAGACCGCGGCCCCAGGCGCGTTCGACGAAAGCGTAGCCGATGTCCGGGTCATCGAGGCCCTCGCGCCTGACCAGCCCGGCCAGTCCCACCGGCTGGCCGGTGTCCTTCTCCCAGGTCAGCCACATGCCGAAGCCGTTGGCCTCGTAGCTGCCGACGATCCGCTCGGCGATGTAGGCGCGGGCCTGGCCCAGGGTGCGGACGCCGCGGTCGGCGATGTTCTCGATGAAGCCCCGTTCGTTGAGGAGCTCCAGCACGAAGGGCGCGTCGCTCTCGGTGGCTTCACGCAGGGCCAGCCGGTCGGTCTCCAGGATCGGACGGCCGCTCACGCCGGCCGCTCCAGGCGCGCCACCAGGCTGGAGGTGTCCCAGCGCCGCCCGCCCATGGCCTGCACCTCGGCGTAGAAGCCGTCCACCAGTGCGGTCATGTCGAGCGCTGCGCCATTGCGGCCCGCCTCGTCCAGCACCAGGCCAAGGTCCTTGCGCATCCAGTGCACGGCGAAGCCGAAGTCGAACTTGCCCTGCGCCATCGTCGCCCAGCGGTTGTCCATCTGCCAGGACTGGGCCGCGCCCTTGGAGACCGCCTCATAGACCGCCTGGGGGTCCAGCCCCGCACGGCGGGCGAAGTGCAGGCCCTCGGCCAGGCCCTGGACCACGCCGGCGATGCAGATCTGGTTGACCATCTTGGCGAGTTGGCCCGAACCTGGCCCGCCCATCAGCCGCGTGGCCTTGGCGTAGGCCCCGATCACCGGCTCTGCGCGAACGAAGGCCGCCGGATCGCCGCCGCACATGATGGTCAGGCGCCCCGCCTCCGCGCCGGCCTGGCCGCCGGACACCGGCGCATCGACGAAGGCCCGGCCGCCGGCCGCCATCAGCTCCGCCATCTCCCGAGCCACCACCGCGGAGGTGGTGGTGTGGTCAACCACGATCCCACCGGGGGCCAGGCCGGCCAGGGCCTCGCCCACCACCTGGCGCACGTCATCGTCATTGCCGACGCAGAGGACCAGCAGTTCGGCGCCCGACGCAACCTGCGCGGCGGTCCGGGCCATCGCCCCGCCATGGGTCTCCACCCAGCGGCTGGCCTTGTCCGGACTGCGGTTGAACACCGTCACCGCATGGCCGGCGCGGGCCAGGTGTCCCGCCATGGGGAAACCCATTACGCCCAGGCCCGCGAACGCCACTTTCATGCCGCAACTCTCCCGAAGTCCCCGACCGCAACTGCATCTTAACGAGAGGTCGCGCACCTTGCCCCCCGTAACAGGCTTAATCGGGGTGAACCATGTCGGTGGGCGACCAGCCGATCGTCATCAAGCGGATCAAGAAGGTGGCCGCCGGCCACCATGGCGGCGCGTGGAAAGTCGCCTACGCCGACTTCGTGACCGCGATGATGGCCTTCTTCCTCCTGATGTGGCTGATCAACACCACCTCGCCCGAGCAGAAGCGCGGCATCGCCGACTATTTCGCCCCGGCCAGCGTCTCGGAGACCACCTCCGGCTCCGGCGGCATCCTGGGCGGCACAGCGCTCGGCGACGACGGCGCCAAGTCCAACGGCGCCATGGCGGTGATCGAGGAGCTGTCCCCCGAATCACGCAACCCCGACCAGGGCAAGAGCACTGAGGCGTCGAAGTCCGAGTCCGCCGAGGAAGCTGCCGCCCGGGCCAAGCGCGAGGCCGCTGCTTTCGCCTCCGCCGCCCAGTCCCTGCGCCAGGCGCTGCAGGACATGCCAGAACTGGCCGAGCTTTCGAAGAACATCATTATCGACCAGACGCCCGAGGGTCTGCGCATCCAGCTGGTCGATCAGGAAGGCCGCTCGATGTTCAACCAGGGTTCGGCCCAGCCCAACGACCGCGCCAAGCTGCTGCTGCGGGCGATCGCCAAGATCATCAACCAGCTGCCCAACCGGATCAGCGTCTATGGCCACACCAACGCCAACGTCGGCGGCGGCAAGGCCGAGGGCGACTGGACCCTGTCGGCGGGCCGCGCGGATGCGTCGCGGCGGGTCCTGCAGGGCGCGGGCGTCGACGCCGACCGGGTCTACCAGGTGTCCGGCAAGGCCACCTCCGAACCCCTCTATCCCGACGATCCCGCCCTGCCCGGCAACCGCCGGATCGCCATCGTTCTGCTGCGCGAAGCGCCGGTCCTGCCGCCCGATCCCGGGCTCTAGCTCAAGCGTCTTGCGCCAGGCTCCGCCATGACGCCTAATCGCATCCGGCGCAGTGGTTCGAAAGCGATCGCAAGTCAGTGACGCAGCATTTCCCGACACGACAGCTCAGGTTCTTCCTGACGGCGCCGTCGCCC
>NZ_JBKJTG010000074.1:0-7669 GCF_046590535.1 Phenylobacterium sp.
GCCATGGGGATCGCGCGCGAGGACAAGGACATGCGCCAGGACTGGGTGCTGCGCGGCTTTCGCCAGTTCGATGCGCCTGTCTGCGTAATCGTGACCTATGACCGCGCACTGGACGGCAGCGACGACACCCCCTTCGACTGCGGCGCTGTGACCACCGCCCTGGTCAATGCCGCGTGGTCCCGCGGGCTGGGCGCCGTGGTCAACAGCCAGGGCATCATGCAATCGCCGGTGGTGCGCGAGCATGCCGGGATCGCCGACGATCAGGTGATCATGAAAAGTATCGCCCTGGGCTGGCCCGATGAAAGCTTCCCGGCGAATGCGGTCGTGTCCGAACGCAAGTCAGTGGCTGAAGCGACCGTGTTCGTCGGTTTCGACGACTAGGCGCGTCCGGAATGTGACTCCCGCCCGACGGCGCCGCATACTCTTCCGGACGCCATGCGCCACCCGCCTGACCGGCGCGGCGAGAGCGCGGGCGGTGGGGAGGATGCCATGGCCTATGCGCCCGCCAGCCGCGCCTATTACGATGCGGACAGCCACATCATGGAGCTCCCGTCCTTCCTGAAGGACTATGCCGACCCGGGCCTGCGCGACGAACTGCCGGAGGTGAGCTATGCGGCCTCCATCGTCACCGACGAGGAGGTGGCGGTGATCGTCGGCCAGGGCGGCCGGCACAGCGCTCAGCACGTCGCCGCCCAGATCGCGCTGGGCGACCGGCTGATCGAGTCTTCCAAGGAAATCCAGGCTCTGGGCGCCTTCAACAGCGCCGACCGGTCCAAGGCCGTGGACCTGCTGGGCTTCCGCCGCCAGCTGGTTTTCGCCACCCACAGCGTGGCCATGCCGTTCTCCGCCAGCTCCAAGCTGGAGCCCCGCCTGCGCTATGGGGCGGCCCGGGCGCACAATCGGCACATGGCGGCTTTCTGCCGCGACGACGACAGGCTGATGGGGGTGGCGGTGATCCCCCTGGACGATCCGGACCTGGCCATGGCCGAGCTGGAGCTGGCCCTGGAGGGCGGCCTGGCGGCGGCCTGGATTCCCCACCGGCCCTGCGGCGACCGCTCCCCCGGCCATGTGGACCTGGACCCGTTCTGGGCGCGGCTGGCGGAGACCGGAACGCCGTTCCTGCTGCATGTGGGCGGCGCGCCTCTCCAACTCGCCCGGGCCTGGATGAACAACGGCCGCGCGGCCACCAAGGACTGGCTGGGCGGCGGCGAAAACCTGCGGACCAAGGACATCGCCCTGTTGCACGAGGGGCCGGAGGCGTTCCTCACCATGCTGGTGCTGGACGGGGTGCTGGAGCGCCACCCCAGCCTGCGCGGGGCCAGCGTCGAACTGGGCGCCGGCTGGGTCCCGGAACTGCTGCGCCGCCTGGACTGGGTCGTGAAGCACTGGAGCCGCAACGACGCCAACCTGCAGGGCTGGACCCGCACGCCGTCGGAGCAGATGACCCAGCAACTGGCCTTCACCCCCTTCGTCTTCGAAGAGGTGGGGAACCTGATCGACCAGTCGAACCCGGACCTCTACCTGTTCTCCAGCGACTATCCGCACATCGAGGGCGGGCGAAATCCCATCGGCCGGTTCGAGGCGGCCATGGGCGAACGCAGCGACGCGATGCGCGACAAGTTCTATGCGGAGAACTTCCTGCGCATCTTCCCTGGGGCCCGCTGAGGCCCGTCCGCGCTCGGTTATTGCTGCGCGGTTGCAAGAATGAGCTATTGCGGCAAAGCGTGGCGGCTAGGCGTGAGCGCGCGGGCGTGAAATAGAAGATCGGGTACGGGGAGACGGCCGTTGCTGCGTGAATTCCTGGTCTGGCTACAGACCGAGCTGGGCAAGGGGAGCGGTGAGCTCGCCCAGTCCTGGAGCGAGGCCCTGGTGGGGTCGCTGAACTTCTGGGGCCTCCTGGAAGGCACCCACGTCCTCGCCCTGATGCTGTTCGCCGGCACCATCTTCGTGGTGGACCTGCGCCTGCTGGGGGTCACGTTCCGCAAGACGCCGGTGTCGGTGATCAGCGACCGGGTGCTGCCGCTGACCGTGTTCGGCTTGGTCCTGATGGTCATAACCGGCCTTGGCTTGTTCTATGCCAAGCCATTGGTTTATTACCACAATATCTGGTTCCGGGTGAAGCTGATGTTCATCGCGCTGGCGATTATCAACATCATGATCTTCCACCTGCGGGTGCAGCGGAACCAAGCGGCCTGGGACTTGGCCGAGCGCCCGCCATTCGCCGCCCGGGCGTCCGCCGCCATCTCCATCGTCGCCTGGATCGCGGTGATCGCGACCGGCCGCTTCATCGCCTACGACTGGTTCGAGTGCGGCAAGCCGCTGTCCGGCTTCATGAACGCCGCCCAGTCATGCGCGGCCTCGGAGAAGGGCGCCGTCACCCTGCCGGAGCCGCCGAAATGACGATCGAGCAACTGCTCCCGCAACTGGCGCCCTGGGTCGCCAATCTCGAGAACGTCTGGCCGGCCACCTTCATCAAGCCGCAGTTCGCCCAGTGGCAGGTGCTGCACATCCTGTCGCTGGTAGTGCTGGGCGGCACGACCATCATCCTCAACCTGCGCCTGATCGGCGCCGGTGTGACGTCCGAGCCCCCGTCAGAGATCCACCGCAACCTGCGCACCTGGCTGGCCGTGGGAGTCATCGGCATCGTGGTCTCCGGCGTGCTGATCGGCATGGCCAACGCCGAGCGGCTGTACAACTCCCAGGCCTTCACCGTGAAACTCCTGGCGCTGGTGGCCGGGGTGATCTTCACCTACGGCGTCAGCGTGCCGGTGGCCAAGGCCGATGGCCTGGTGAGCCGGCGCTCGAAGCTGTTCCTCGCCCTAGGCGCCGCGGTTTGGGGGCTGGGCTTGTGGATTTTTGCCACCGCCGACCTGATCAATCCGGGCCTCTGGCACCTGATCAGTGCGGGCGCCCTGGTGGTGCTGTTCGTGGCCCAGGGGCGGCTGCGTTGGGCCTATCTGGCGGGCCTCCTGACCCTGATCGTGGTCCACTTCGTCTCGACCCACTTCGTGATCAAGCCGGACGACTACGACCGGTTGAATCCCGTGAACATCGCGTTCGCCTGGGTGTTCGCCGTCTGGATCGCTGGGACCGCGCTGCTTCAGCTTCTGCGCGCCGGGAGCACGCCGCAGGGCGGACCGCTGACCCGGGCTGTGGGCTACGCCACCATCCTGGTGTGGGTGACGGCCGCCGCCGCCGGCCGCTGGATCGCCTTTGCCTGAGGCCCAGCGCCTCACAAGGGACCGCAACAAGGCCTTAGGTCAGCCGGGGACGGGACACGGGCGCTTGCGCCTTCGGCAACCTTGGAGGCGCGCAGGGGTTCTATGGCTCACGCGTGTAGACTCGCTGACTTAAGGAGACCATCCCGTGCGCAAGTTCATCACTGCGGCCTTCGCCTGCTCGGCCCTGTCCATGGCAGCCGTTCCCGTGGCCGCCGAAGCGCAGAGCCGCTATCGCGTCTGCGAGAACGTCAACGTCAAGAAGAAGGCCAATACCGGCACCCTGATCGGCGCGGTCGGCGGCGGCTTGCTTGGCAACGCCGTGGCCTCCAGGGGCGTCAAGACCGAGGGCACAGTGCTGGGCGCCGGCGTCGGCGCGGTGGTCGGTCATCAGGTCGCCAAGAAGAACGCTCAGAAGAAGTGCCGGTGGGTCTACCGTTAAGAGGCCTGGGACTTCACGCAGAGCCACCGCGCGCGGTGGAAGTTCTCTGAGTTGTCCACCCATCCGGTGACGTTGGGCCTGACCAGGGCCCGGTTCACCACGAAGAAGAGCGGTGCGATCGCCTCATCGTCGAGCATCACCTGCTCGGCCCGCGAGAGGAGGGTCGCCCGCGCTTTCGCATCCGGCTCCCGGTCGGCGGCGGCCAGGAGGGCGTCGTAGGCCGGGTTGTCGTAGTCTCCATAGTTCTGGCCACCGGTCTGTGACTGCATGAGCTGCAGGAAAGTGACGGGGTCATTGAAGTCGGCGTACCAACTCATCGACCCGACTTGGAAATCCCGCTCGCGGTAGGCGGCGAAGGCGATCTGGCTCTCGTTCTGGGTCAGCGACACATCCACCCCAATGGACCTCCAGTCGGCCTGCACAGCCTCCATCAGCAGGAGCGTGTCGTTGCTGTTCGCCGACTTGATGGTGATCCTCAGCGGCCGCTCCGGCGTGTAGCCGGCCTGGGCCAGGAGGCGCCGCGCCTCCGCCTGCCGCTGAACGAAGGACAGGTGCGCCCACTTCGTCTTCGGGCCAGACGCGTAGTTGTCCGTCCCCGGCGGCACGAAGGCGTAGGCCGGGACCTGGCCGGCGCGAAGCAGCTTTTCGGAGATGAAGTCGCGGTCGATGCTCTCTGAAAGCGCCCGGCGGACCCTCACGTCCTTGAACGCGGCCACGTCGCGGGTGTTGAACGACAGATAGGCGGTGGCCAGGGACAGGTGGGTGCGCACGGCGTCCGGCATGGTCTCGCGCAGGCGGCCGATCCGGTTCGACTGGAAGGTGGTGTTGATGTCCAGCTCACCGCGCTGGATGCGGCGTTCGGCGCTGACCGCGTCGTTGGTGGGGTAGTAGTTGATCCGGTCGACGCAGACATTTGCGGCGTCCCAGAAGCGCGGGTTCTTGGTCACCTGCACATGGTCGCCGAGGCGCCAGCTCACTAGCTGGTAGGCGCCGTTGGAGACGTAGCGGCCCGGCTGAAC
The DNA here is from genome assembly GCF_046590535.1 of Phenylobacterium sp. Taxonomy (GTDB): domain Bacteria; phylum Pseudomonadota; class Alphaproteobacteria; order Caulobacterales; family Caulobacteraceae; genus Phenylobacterium. The sequence continues at coordinate 4,680 of NZ_JBKJTG010000074.1, forward strand.
CCAGTCGTCGCCCCATTTCTCGACCGCATGGCGTGGCGCCGGGAAGAAACTCTGGTGCGCGAGGAGTTGCGGCAGGTAGGGCGCCGGATGCTCCAGGGTCAGCTCAAGGGTCTGGGGATCCAGCGCGCGGACGCCCAGGCTGTCCGGTCCGGCCTTGCCCTCGTTCACCAGCTGACCGTTCTTCAGGATGTAGACTAGGTAGGCGTAGATCGAGGCGGTCTCCGGGGCCAGGATTCGGCGCAGGGCGAAGACGAAGTCATCGGCGGTGAACGGGTGGCCGTCGGACCAGGTGGCTGGCCGCAGGTGGAAGGTCCAGGTCAGCCCGTCGGGGCTGGTCTCCCAACGTTCCGCCATCCCCGGCACGATGCTGGAATCCGGCGCCTCGGTGGTCAGGCCCATCATCAGGTCGGAGATGATCGCGGCTTCCCGGGTCAGGTTGGCTTTCTGTGGGTCGAGGGTCGCTGGATCCAGCTCGTTGCCGTACTCCAGGCAGACCTTGCCGGTCGGGCAGGCCGGCCGTTGGACCTTGCCCTGGCAGGCGCCCAGCGCCAGCGCGCAGCTAAGGAGGACGGCTAGCGGCTTGCTCAACGTTGGGCCTCGTGGCGACGCGGGGACCCCATCAGTCCACGGGGACAGGGCCCTTGTCGAGGTGGCTCAGTGCAGCCGGAACTCCGCGTCGATGACCGCGAGCTGGGCGGGCCTGACCAGCTGGCAATGGCCGACCGTCACCTTGAACAGCGGCCCGTCGAGGCCGTGGGTCCAGAAGTCGAGAAACCGCTTCAGCTCGGGGAAGTCGGGAAACAGGTCGTACTCCTGCCAGATGTAGCTCTGCAGCAGGGCCGGGTGGTCGGGCATCCGGTAGAGGATTTCGGCCGTGGTCAGGCCGTAGCCCTCCAGCTGCTTGCGGAACTCCGGGGAGGCCTTCATGGGATACCTCGATTGGCGAGAACCAGCGAACGGTATGTGCGATTCGAAATGAATAGCTCGTAAATACAGTGGTTTAGCACTCAGTATGCGGGACTGCTGCCAAATGCGGGGGAATCCGGCCGGCTCCCGGAACATCTGCCGCTTGGCGCCGGGGCAGGAGAGGTTATCGTTGTTCAGGCAGCCGCCCGGCAGAGGCGGACCTCCGGAGGACGCGCGCCATGAAGTTCACCTGGTTCAACCTGATGCCGTGGCCGGACCTGCCGGACGACTTTCGGGAAAAGCACCGCTCGGTGTGGGTGGATATCGACCAAGAACTGTTCGATCCGGTCAGAAGCCACGAGGTCTACAACACCTACATGGACCTCCTAGAGTACGCCGGGACGGTGGGCTTCGACGGGATCGGGGTGAACGAGCATCACCAGAACGGCTACGGTATCATGCCCAGCCCCAACATCATCGCCGCCGGCCTGGCGCGCCGCACCACGGACACCGCCCTGGTAGTGCTGGGCAACTCCATCGCGCTCTACAACCCGCCGGTCCGGGTGGCCGAAGAGTTCGCCATGCTGGACTGCATCTCCGGCGGGCGGCTGGTGGCGGGCTTCCCGGTGGGCACCTCCATGGACACCAACTACTGCTACGGCCAGATCCCGTCGCTCACCCGGGAGAAGTACGCCGAGGCCCACGAACTGATCATCAAGGCCTGGACCACCCGTGAGCCGTTCGCCTTCAACGGCCGCTACAACAAGCTGCGCCACGTCAACATATGGCCCCGGCCGATTCAGCAGCCGCATCCGCCGATCCACATCCCCGGCGGCGGGTCGGTGGAGACCTACGACTTCTGCATCGACAACACCTACTCCTACTCTTACCTCAGCTTCTCCGGGTACCTGCGGGCCCAGGCGCTGATGACCGGCTACTGGAACCGGGTCGAGGAGCGCGGCGCGCCGGACAACAGCCCTTACCGCGCCGGCTTCGCCCAGACGATCCTGGTGGCCGATACGGATGAGGAGGCCGAGCGGCTCTATTCCGAACACGTCAGCTATTTCTACAACCGCTGCCTGCACGTCTATCCGGGCTTCGCCGACGCGCCGGGCTACCGGACCATCAAGACCATCCAGACCGGCGCCCTGTCGCAGTACGCCCCGCCGCGCGGCGGCTATACCCAGCTGACCTGGAAGGAACTTACCGAGCAGGGCCACGTGATCGCGGGTTCGCCCGAGACCGTCCGCCAGCGGATGGAGGAGCTGATCAAGGGGCTGAACGTCGGCAACATCTTCTGCCTCATGCACGTGGGGAACATGCCCGCCGACAAGTGCATGTATTCCACCAAGCTGTTCGCCGAGAAGGTGATGCCCAAGCTTCGGAACATGTTCCCCGACTGGGACGACGACAACCGCTTCTGGACCAGCCCGCTGGCCAAGCGTGTCACCTCGGGCAGCCTGCCGAAGGAGGCGCCCACCAGCGCCGAACTCGCCAAGACCTACGCGTGAGGGAGGCGATCATGGAACTCAAGACAGTCCAAACCCAGCACGTCCCGGTCCGCTATTTCGAAGGCGGCTCGGGCCCCGACCTCGTCTTCCTGCATGGCGCCGGGGGTGTCACCGCCGAGGACCCGTTCCTCAACGCCCTGGCCGAAAAGCACCACGTCTACGCCCCGTTGATCCCCGGCTACGGCGACAGCGAGGAGTGCGGCGAGATCCGCGACATGCTGGATTTCACCCTCCACACCTGGGACGTGGTGGCCGCTCTGGGCCTGAAGAATCCGATCCTGGTGGGCCACTCCATGGGCGGCATGATCGCCGCCGAGATGGCCGCGATAGCCCCCAATGACGTCACGCGTCTCGCGCTGATCTGCCCGGCGGGGCTGTGGACCGACGACCACCCGGTGGCCGACATGTTCTCGTTGATGCCCTATGAGATGCCGCACTACCTGTTCCATGACGCCGCCGCCGGGGCCGCGATCCTGACGGCGGGGCGCAATGTCGAGGACCCCAATTTCCTGCAGACCTATCTGGTGACCAACGCCCGCCAGCTGGGCATGGCCGGTCGCATTCTGTTCCCCA
>NZ_JBKJTG010000249.1:0-15533 GCF_046590535.1 Phenylobacterium sp.
GCCCGGCTGACGCCCAGGAAATAACCCTTGGCCGCCTCGTATCGCGTCCCGCCGGACGACGTGTTCTCGTCGAGCAGCACCGCCACCTTGGGCCGGGAGGTCATGGCGCCCTAATCAGGTTTCTGGTCGAGATCTGGTGGGTCACGGTCATAGAGTTCCTCGCGTGGGCCGTAAGGACCGTCCGACCGCCAACCTTGGCCAGCCAGTGCGCGAAATGCAGCGGCCGCAGCGTCGCGCTCCGCCTTGGTTTTGGCCAGGGGAGGTTCGAGTTGAATTGGAAAGGCGTTCTTCTTCTCTTCTGTCATCCGACCATCTTCCTACACCAGCTCGAAGGGCTCCAGCCCGGCCAGCCGCATGGCCCGGGGCCGCTCCGGAACGGCCCGGGGCTCCAGCCCCGCAACGGCCTGCGCCACATGCGCGATGTGGTCCGGCGTGGTGCCGCAACACCCGCCCAGGATGTTGACGATCCCGTGCTCGGCCCACTCGTGCAGCTGGTGGCCGGTCTGGTCCGGCGTCTCGTCGTACTCCCCAAAGGCGTTGGGCAGGCCCGCGTTGGGATAGGCCGAGACCAGGGTGTCGGCGATCCGCGACAGCTCGGCGATGTGCGGCCGCATCAGCTCTGCCCCCAGCGCGCAGTTCAGCCCCACCGCGAACGGCTTGGCGTGCTTGATGGAGTTCCAGAAGGCCTCCACCGTCTGCCCCGAGAGCGTGCGGCCCGAGCGGTCGGTGATGGTCCCGGAGATCCAGATCGGCAGCGGCTCATAGCCCTGGTCCTCAAGGTCCAGGATCGCCTTGATCGCCGCCTTGCAGTTGAGCGTATCGGTGATGGTCTCGATCAGAAACAGGTCGACGCCGCCCTCGTGCAGCGCGCGCGCCTGCTCGATGTACGCGTCATAGACCTGCTCGAAGGTGACCTTGCGCGCGCCTGGGTCGTTCACGTCCGAGCTCATCGACAGCATGACGTTGAGCGGCCCCATGGACCCGGCCACGAACCTGGGCTTCCCCGGCTCCTTGGCCGTCCAGCGGTCGGCCGCGGCCCGGGCCAGCCTGGCGCCCTCGAAGTTGATGTCCCAGACCGCCGCCTGCGCCTGGTAGTCGGCCTGGGCGATCGACGTTGCCGAGAAGGTGTTGGTCTCGCTGATGTCCGCGCCGGCGCCATAGTAGGCATTGTGCAGCTCGGCGATGATGTCGGGCCGGGTCAGGCACAGGATGTCGTTATTGCCTTTCATCTGGCCCGGATGGTCCTTGAACCGCTCGGCGCGGTAGTCGGCCTCTCCCAGGCCACGCTTCTGGATCATCACGCCCCACGATCCGTCGAGGATCAGCACGCGTTGCTTGGCGGCGGCCTTGAGGGCCGCGATACGGTCTTGCCGGGTCATGCCGCGGCCTCCTTCGGGGTCTCGGTGTCAGGTTCGCGCACCCCCAGCACCCGGCAGATCGCATAGACCAGCTCGGCGCGGTTCAGGGTGTAGAAGTGGAAGTCGGTGAAGCCTTCCTCGGCCAGCCGGGCGCACATCTCCGTGGCCACCGAGGCCGAGATCAGCCGCCGGGTCTCCGGGTCCTTGTCCAGCCCGTCGAACAGGTTGGCCAGCCAGGCCGGCAGGGCGATGCCGATGGGCCCGGCCATCTTCTTCAGGCCCTTGTAGTTGGTCACCGGCATGATCCCCGGCGAGATCGGGATGGTGACGCCCGCCTTGCGGACCCGCTCCATGAACCGCAGGAAGCCGTCCAGATCGAAGAAAAACTGGGTGATCGCCCGGGTCGCCCCGGCGTCGATCTTGGCCTTCAGCACGTCGATGTCGTGGTCGATGGACGGGCTTTCCGGATGCACGTGCGGATAGAGCCCGACGCTCACCTCGAAGGGCGCGATGGCCTGGATGCCGGCGGTCAGCTCGGTGGCGTTGGCGTAGCCGTCGGCCCGCGGCGCATAGGTCCCGCCGATCTGGCCGGGCGGGTCGCCGCGCAGCGCCACGATGTGGCGGATGCCGGCGTCCCAGTAGTCGGCGATCACCTCGTCCACTTCGGCGCGGCTGGCCTCCACGCAGGTCAGGTGCGCGGCGGGCTTGAGGGTCGTCTCCTTAAGCATCCGCAGCACCGTGCGGTGCGTGCGGTCCCGGGTCGAACCCCCGGCGCCATAAGTCACCGAAACGAACGACGGGTTCAGCGGCTCCAACTTCTGGATTGCCGCCCACAGGTTCTCTTCCGCCTCCGGCGTCTTCGGCGGCGAGAACTCGAAGGAGACGTTGGGGCGCGCGGTTCCGCCTACGCCTGCGCGGGCCACCGGGCCCAGCGCTCTGTCGGCCGGGCTCATGCGGCGCTCCTCTGCGGCTGGCGGGCGCGCTCGGCGGTCCAGATTTTCACGGTCAGGCCCTGCGCCTGGGCGGGCGGCAGGGAGGTCGCCTTCACCTTGGAAAGCCCCGCCTCCCCCAGCCAGCGGGCGATCTCGGGCTCCGAGAAGCCCAGGCGGCGGTGCTGGTGCTGTTCGCGCAGGAACTCCAGGGTGTGCGGCGCGAAGTCGACGATGATCAGCCGGCCGCCCTGCCCGACGATGCGGGCGGCTTCCTCCACCGCCGCGGCGGGGTCGGCCAGGTAGTGCAGCACCTGGTGGACCACCACCAGGTCGGCGGAGCCATCCGGCAGCCGGGTGCCGAAAATGTCGCCGTGGCGCAGCTCGCAGCGCTGCAGGCCCGCCCCGGTCACATGGCTGCGGGCGATGTTCAGCATCTGTTGCGAGAGATCCAGCCCCAGGGCGGCGTCCGCCTTGGGGCCGAGCAGGGTCAGCATCCGGCCGGTGCCGGAGCCCAGGTCCACCAGGCGCCGGAACGGCCCGGGGCCGGCGGCCTCCAGGATGGCGTCCTCCACGTCGCCCTCGGCCACATAGAGGGAACGAATCTCGTCCCAGCGCGCGGCGTTGCGGGCGAAGTACTCGCCGGCCGCATCGGCCCGTTCGGCGCGCACCGCGGTCAGCCGCTCGGCGTCCCGCGCCAGCGCCGGATCGGCTGGGTTTATCCGCGCCAGGGTCTCGACGACCAGTTCGCCGGCCTGCCCCGCGCCGGTGAGGCGATAGAACACCCAGGCGCCGTCAGGGAACCGCTCCACCAGTCCGGCTTCGGCCAGGAGCTTCAGGTGGCGAGAGACACGGGGCTGGCTCTGGTCGAGCACACGGCCCAGCTCCAGCACCGCCAGTTCCTCCCTGGCGAGCAGCGCCAGGATGCGCAGCCGGGTCGGCTCCCCCGCCGCGCGCAACACATCCACAGCCTGGCTCGCCGAGAGTTTCATAGGTCATATAACGATATCTTTATGTCTCTAAGTCAAGTCCCGCGGCCGGGCTCGGCGCCCGATCCAGCGGGAAGCAGGGAAGGCCCCTTCGGCGAGCACTTGCAGAGGGGGATCGCCCCGCCAAATGGCCATTACATCTGCGACAACTGCTTCTCGCTGTGGCGTCTAGGCCGGCCCTCGTATAGCCAAGCCTGCGGGGGGCGTCATGCGCCGCGACCATGAGATCACGGCCTTCCTGGATCGGGCCGCATGAACGCCGCCGCCAACCCCGACTTCCGCAAACTGTGGGCCGCCCAGGCGGTGTCCGGCGTCGGGGCGCGGATCACCCGCGACGGCCTGCCGATCCTGGCGGTGGCTGGCCTCGCCGCCACGCCGGGCCAGCTCGGCCTGATGGCGGCCTTGGCCAGCGGGGCCACCCTGATCCTAACGTTGGCCTCGGGCGGGCGGATCGACCGGACCCGCCGCCGCCCGGTGCTGATCGGCGCGGACCTGCTCAGGGCCGCAGTGCTGATCGCCCTGCCGCTGGCCGCCTGGCTGGGCGCCATCACCCTGTGGCAAGTGTTCGCCGCCGCAATCCTGGTGGCCGCCGCCAGCGTGGTCTTCGACATCGCCGACCACGCCTACCTGCCCAGCCTCATCGACCGCGACCAGATCACCGACGGCAACGCCCGGCTCAGCGCCACCGACTCCGTCGCCGAGGTGGGCGGCCCGGCGCTGGCGGGGTTGCTGTTCCAGTGGCTGGCCGGGCCCATCGCCGTGGCGGTCAACGCCGCCACCTACCTCGTCTCCGCCGGCCTGCTGCTGACCATCCGCAAGCCGGAGGCGCAGCCTCGCCCGGAAGGACCCGCGCCCGGCTGGCGGGCCGACGTGGCGGCGGGTTTCAAGGCGGCCTGGCGCGAGCCCCTGGTGCGCCCGCTCCTCCTGATGACTGCAGCGGGCGGGCTGTTCGGGGCCTTCTTCTCGGCCCTCTATGTGGTGTTCGCGCTTCGGGTGCTGCAGCTCACCCCGGCCATGCTGGGCCTGACCATCGCCGCCGGCGGGATCGGCGCCCTGGCCGGCGCGGCGCTGGCCCAGCCCATGGCCCGGCGGCTAGGGGTCGGGCCCGCGATCTTCGCGGCCTCGGCCGGCGCGACGCTGGCCGCCCTCTTGATCCCGTTGGCGCCGGCCGAGCCTGGGCTCGGCATGGCCTTCCTGGTGGCCGCCCAGGTGTTCGGCGACGCCCTGGCCGTGGCGGGCGTGGTGCTGATGGCCAGCCTGCGCCAGACGGTCTTGCCGGCGCAACTGCTGGGCCGGGTGGGCGCCAGCTTCCACGCGGTCGGCGGCGGCATGGCGGTGGCCGGCGCCCTGATCGGCGGCGCCCTGGGCGGCCTGATCGGTCCGCGCGAGGCCCTCTACGTCGCCGTGGCAGGTCTGGCGCTCAGCCCGCTGATCGCCTTGGCTTCGCCGCCGCTCAGGTGCCTGCGCGAGATGCACAAACCCCTTAGCGGGTGAACTTCTGGAACTTGATCCGGTGGGGGATCAGGCTGTCGGCGCCCAGGCGGCGCTTCTTGTCCTCTTCGTAGGCTTCGAAGTTGCCCTCGAACCAGTCCACCTGGCTGTCGCCCTCGAAGGCCAGGATGTGGGTGGCCAGGCGGTCGAGGAAGAAGCGGTCGTGGCTGATCACCACGGCGCAGCCCGGATAGTCCTCCAGCGCGCTCTCCAGGGCGCCCAGGGTTTCCACGTCCAGGTCGTTGGTGGGTTCGTCGAGCATCAGGACGTTGCCGCCGGCCGACAGGGTCTTGGCCAGATGCACGCGGTTGCGCTCTCCGCCGGAGAGCAGCCCGACCTTCTTCTGCTGGTCGGCGCCCTTGAAGTTGAACGAGCCCACATAGGCGCGGCTGGGGATCTCGCGGCCGCCCACCTTCATGATGTCCAGTCCGCCGGAAATCTCCTGCCAGACGTTGTTGGCGGGGTTCAGGCTGTCGCGGCTCTGGTCGACGTAGGCCAGCTTCACCGTCTCCCCCAGCCGCACCGCGCCCCCGTCGGGGGTTTCCTGGCCGGTGATGATCTTGAACAGGGTCGACTTTCCCGCGCCGTTAGGCCCGATGACGCCGACGATGCCCCCTGGCGGCAGCTTGAACTCCAGGTTCCGGAACAGGAGCTTGTCGCCGTAGGACTTCTCCAGGTTGGTCACCTCGATGACCATCTGGCCGAGCCTCGGCCCGGGCGGAATCTGGATCTGGGCGAAGGTTTGCTTGGCGTTCTCGGCGGCGTTCTGCAGATCGTCGAAGGCGGCCAGGCGCGCCTTGGACTTGGTGCGCCGGGCGCTGGGCGAGGAGCGCACCCAGGCGAGCTCGCGCTCCATGGAGCGCTTCTTGCCGGCTTCCTCGCGCTCTTCCTGCGCCAGCCGCTTGGTCTTGGCTTCCAGCCAGGAGGAGTAGTTCCCCTCGTGGGGCAGGCCCTTGCCGCGGTCCAGCTCCAGGGTCCACTTGGTCACCTGGTCCAGGAAGTAGCGGTCGTGGGTGACCAGGATCACGCAGCCCGGGAAGCTCTCCAGGTGGTGCTGCAGCCAAGCCACGCTCTCGGCGTCCAGGTGGTTGGTGGGCTCGTCGAGCAGCAGCATGTCGGGCTTGGCCAGCAGCAGGCGGGCCAGGGCCACGCGGCGGCGCTCGCCGCCTGAGAGCTGGTCCACCGGCCAGTCATTGGGCGGGCAGCGCAAGGCGTCCATGGCCATCTCGATGCGGCTGTCGATGTCCCACAGGTCGCCGGCGTCGAGCTTCTCCTGGAGGGCGGTCATCTCCTCCATGAGTTCGTCTGTGTACTCCTCGCCCATCTTGGCGGCGACGGCGTTGTACTGGTCGAAGATCTGCTTTTCCTCGCACCAGGCGATGACATTGCCCCAGACGTCGAGCTGGTCGTCGAGCTGCGGCTCCTGCTCGAGGTAGCCGCGCTTCACGCCGTCGGCGACCATGGCCTCGCCGACGAACTCCTTGTCGATGCCGGCCATGATCTTCAGCAGCGTCGACTTGCCGGAGCCGTTGACGCCGACAACGCCGATCTTGGCGTCGGAGTAGAACGACAGCCAGATGTTCTCGAACGTCTTCTTCGGCGCGCCTGGGAAGGCCTTGGTCAGGCCCTGCATCTGGAAAATATACTGCTGCGCCATGGGGCGTTCGGGCTCGCTCGAAGAAATGTGGGGGACGTCGCGCGTGCAGATAGCGACCGACCGCCGTCCGCGCAACGGCGGGGCGGAACAATCGGCCGTCGTGGGGCGTAGTGCTGTCGAAGGGCGTGTCCCCCGCACGCCTTCAGCGAGAAGGACAGTTCCCATGCACAAGGACCAGGTTGAAGGCGCCGCCAAGGACGCCAAGGGTTCGATCAAGGAAGCGGCCGGCAAGGCGACGGGCGACGAGCGGCTGGAAGCCGAAGGTGTTGCGGACCGCACCGCCGGCAAGGTTCAAAAGGCGGTCGGCAACCTCAAGGACGCCGCCCGCAACGCGCTGAAGAACTAGCGCCGAGAACTTCCGGAACAAGGCCAGGGCCGCGCGGCGACGCGCGGCCCTTGTCGTGTCAGGACCGGCGCGCTGTAATCCCCTCAAGATCGTTCGGTTCGGGGGTTTCCAGCTTATGTCCGCCAGCGTCTGCCGCCGTTGTCGGGGCGAAGCCGTCTTGGTCGAACCCTTGCCCGCCCGCTGAGCCCTAGTCGCCGCGGCGGGCGCGGACGCCGCGCTGGCCGTCGATCTTCATCATGTAGCTGCCGAACGCCGCCTTGCGGATTTCCACGGTCGAGCCCTGCCGCGGCGAGGGCGAGATCCGTTCGCTGTCGATCTGGCGCCAGATCGCCCCGTCGACGAGCACCACCACCCAGCGGTCGTGTTCGTCGCGATAGGCGCGCTTCGCCTCTCCGGTGACGCTTTCCAGCGGCCTGGCCGCACCGCCCGCGCCGCGGTCGAAGATGCTGAAGGCCGGCAGGTCGAAACCGAAGGCGCTGCGCTGGGCGGCCTGCGCCTCCTTGCGCGCCACGATCACGATCTCGCCCATCTGCACCGCGCGGGTCAGGGCCGCGGTCGCCGCGTCGTAGCAGGCGGCCTTCTCGGCCGCGCCAGCCACCCGCCCGCAGTCCGTCAGGCCCTTCAGCGGCGCCGTGGAAGGCTCCGCCCCGGTCGCGGCGCCCGCCGCCAGTAGGCAAAGGCTTGCCGCGGCGCACTGCAGGAATTGTCGCATCGTCGCTGCTGCCTCTTGCCGCGCCGGTTACGCGCGCTGTTACGCCGACCCGGCCCCGGACGCCAGGTTAGCCCCCGCCGGCCTGCGTCGGCAATGTGCCAGCCGCGTCACTAAGGCGCAGCTTGTTGGTCATGGCCTTCATGCGTCGCCGTATCAATGTTACGTGCCGATGGGGATGTTGCGCCGGTCGGCGCGGGGGCTGCACGTGGACGGATCAGGTTTGGTCGAGCAACTGCGGAGCGACGCCGCAGCCGCCGCGGACGCGCTCACCGTCCATCTCTCCGCCCCGCAGCCAAGCCCCCGGGCCGCCAGCCGCAGTGCGCCCAAGCAGATCGCCACCATCGCCCTGCATGCGCAGATCACCCGCAGCGCCCCGCGCGAAGAGGCGTTGCAGGCCGCCGCGAGGTCGCTGGGCGTGCGCCTGAACATCACCGCCGGCGGCCTGAAGAAGGCCACGTCCGAGGCCCGCGCCATCCTCCAGTTCGGGCTCGGGTCGGGGAGCCTTGCGCCCGCCACGGGGGAGTCCTCCGACCAGCTCCTGCACCGGATCGACGAGGCGGTGCGCGCCGTGAACCTGCGCCAGGTCAGCCGCGATCGCGCCCAGGCCCTGGCTGGCGTCCGCGGCGGCCGGCCCACGGCCCAGCGCCAGCAGGTGGCCGCCGCGGTTCAGAAGCTGCTGGACCGCGCCACCGCCGGCCATGCCGACGCGGAGGCCGAGCTTAGCGCGATCCGCGCGCTTATCCTGGCGCCCCCGGCGCGTAGGGCGGATCGTCCCTGAGCCAGCCGGTGACGGTCAGCCGGGGCTGGGCGGCGTAGGGCGCCACCGCCGCCACCGAGTGCTGCATCGGCACCTTGAACAGGGTCAGCACATTGAACCGGGGCAGGAAGCCGCGCCAGATATCGCCCTGCTCGTCATGGAACATGAGCTGGCCGCCCCAGTCCGGCCGCCAGGCGCGAGTGAAGCCGATGGTGTAGGCCGCCCGCCGCTCGCCCACGCCCAGGTCGTCGTGCAGGGTCAGGAAATGGCCGGGCCGGTAGTGGCTGGCCTGGGCATCCACCTTCACCACGGGCTCCCCCGTCACTGCGCGGACGAAATCCATGAACGGCGGGCTGTTGAGAAACTCGGTGAGCGCGTGCAGCGGATGGCCCGGATCGCGCCCGTCCAGGTAGGCGTTGATCATCGGATAGACGAGATAGATGTAGCCGAACCCGCCGCTGGCCCGCCGGGCCACCTCGGCCACCCGGGCCTTCAGGCCGTCCTGCGTCATCTCCGCAAGTTCGGCGCCTTCGACGATGACGTGTTCGCCCGCCTCGCTGGAGTGCACCAGAGACCAGGGCGTGGACCGCTCCAGGACCGCCCCCAGGACCTCTGCCGCGGGCGCCGGGAACAGGCCCTCGATCTGCACCACCCCGTCGCGGCGGTAGGCCTGCGCATGGTCGGCGGCGCGCAGGGCCGGGTTGAGCGCCAGGGTCCCGGTCATCAGCTCACCCCTTCTCGTGGATGAACCAGCCGGTAGCGACACCCGAGGTTGGGTCGCATAGGCCGCCACCGGAGCCACGGAATGGGCCCGGGGCACGGCGAACACGGTGACCTGACCGACACCATCGAAGCTTTCGCCAAGGGCAATTTCGTCAACAGCCAGGTCACCACCCAACTGGCGCCGCCGCCCATCGGCAACCGGATCTTCCGCTTCACCCTCGATAACAACCCATTCCTGACGCCGGCGGCCAAGGCGGCCCTCAACAGCCTGGGCTCCACCACCGCCTACTCCATCCCCGCCGGCAGCGCGCCCTATGCGGCGGGCACCTATACGGACGTCGACACGGACGGCGACGACCTGCTCGATATCGTCACCGGCACCTTCAACCGGCGCTTGTCGGAAGTCGGCCCGCAGGTTTCGCAGTTCAACTTCTTCGGCTTCCAGATGCAGACCGGCCTGCGCGGCAAGCTGGATGTGATCAACGGCCAGTGGGAGAGCTACTTCCAGTACGGCAACGCCCACGGCTCGAACTCGCTCCTGGGCGACACCAGCCTGGCCCGCACGCAACAGGGCCTGCTGCTCACCACCAATTCCACGACAGGCGTCACGACCTGCACGGACCCGTCCGGCTTCGTCAGCGGCGACACCGAGAACTTCTTCAGCCTGCCGGCCGGAGCCATCGGCTTCGCCCTGGGCGCGGAGTACCGTGAGGAGCAGTTCGAGTTCCGGCCCAGCCAGGATCTGGCGGTCGGCAACCTGACCGGCTTCAACGCCTCTCCGCCGGTGGCGGGCGGCTTCGACGTCTATGAGCTCTACAGCGAGGCCCTGGTACCGATCCTGAAGACCCGACGAGATCTCCAGCCCGATCAAGTGCGCCGACAAGTACGGCACCCGTTGCGGCAACCCGACCCCGCGCCACAAGCTGCGCACGACCTTCAACTGGTCGTACGAAGACTATGGTGTGAACGTGGTGTGGAACTTCCTGGATGACGTGATCGACGACAATCCGGCGATCGTCTACGTCGAGGACAAGATCGGCGTGAAGAACTACATCGACCTGTCCTTCGACTGGAAGGCCACCGAGAATGTGGACTTCACCGCGGGCGTGCGAAACATCACCCAGGAATCCTACCCGATCCTGGGTGGCAACGCCTCGCCGTCGAACAGCGGCTATCCGGCCACCTACGACGTCCTGGGCCGGGTCTTCTTCGCCAACGTCTCGCTTCGCTTCTAAGACCAACGGCGTGCGGCGGTCCTCGGGCCGCCGCACGCCAGTGAACGACGAGGGAGCGCCGCAGCGATGCGGCGCTCCTTTTCGTTGGCCGGCAGGCCTTGCCGACATCCGCGGCGACCGCCACAAATCCACAGCACGCCGGGGGAAAGCTGCATGATCCAAGCCATCGTAATCGCCGCCACTCTGGGGCTGTGCGCCACCGCCGCCCAGGCGCAGCTCAGCCCCTATGCTTCGGCCGCCGACCAGCAGCAGGCGATGACCGACCGGGCGATCACCTCCGAGAAGCTGGTCCGGCTGTCGCTCGATCGCATCGCCGGCATCGACCGGGCGGGCCCGAAGCTGAACAGCGTGCTGGCGCTCAATCCCCACGCCATCGCTGACGCCCGCGCGCTGGACGCCGAGCGCCGCGCCGGGAGGGTGCGCGGGCCGCTGCACGGCGTGCCGATCCTGATCAAGGACAACATCGAGTCCGCCGACGGCATGGCCACCACCGCCGGCTCCCTGGCCCTGACGGGCAACATCACCGGCCGCGACGCCCCGCTGGTCCGCCGGCTGACCGACGCTGGCGCGGTGATCCTGGGCAAGGCCAATCTCTCGGAGTGGGCCAACTTCCGCTCCACCCGATCGGTCAGCGGCTGGAGCGCGGTGGCGGGCTTGGTGCGCAACCCCTATTCCCTGGACCGCACCGCCTGTGGATCCAGCTCCGGTTCCGGGGCTGCAGTGGCTGCAGGCTTGGTCGCCGCCGCCATCGGCACCGAGACCGACGGTTCGATCACCTGCCCCGCGGCCATGAACGGCGTCGTCGGGCTTAAACCCACTGTGGGCCTGGTTTCGCGCACCTATGTGGTCCCCATCTCGCCGGAGCAGGACACTGCCGGGCCAATGGCCCGCACGGTGGCCGACGCCGCCGCCGTGCTCACCGCCCTTGCCGGCTCCGATCCCCTCGATCCCGCCACCCGCGAAGCCGACGCCCGGAAGGTCGACTACCTCGCCGCCCTGGACCGCCAGTCGTTGAAGGGCGCCCGGATCGGGGTCTGGACGCCCAACCCTGGCCGTCTGGCCGCCCTCGATGCGGTGTTCGCCCAGGCGCTGGAGGTACTGCGCGCGCAGGGCGCCATCCTGGTCACCCTCAAGGGCCCCGACGAGGCCACCCTGAGCCGGCTCTCCTCGCTGGAGAACGACACCCTGCAGGCCGAGTTCAAGGCCTCGTTGAACGCCTATCTAGCCACTACGCCGCCGGCTGTCGCCACCCGCACCCTGGACCAGTTGATCGCTTTCAACGTCCGCGAGCCGCGCGAGACGCCGCTGTTCGGCCAGGAGATCTTCGAGCAATCGGCCAAGGCGCCGTCGCTGGCCGACGCCGGTTACCGGGGCAAGCGCGCCGAGGCCCGCAAGATCGCCACCGACAGCCTCGACCGAATGCTGCGCGAGGGCGCGGTGACCGCCATCGTCTCGCCCAGCGGCGGGCCGCCTTCGATCGTCGACCCGGTGAATGGCGGGCGCTTCTTCGGCTCCCCCTCCAGCCTGCCGGCGGTCTCCGGCTATCCGCACCTCACCGTCCCCATGGGCTATGTCACCGGCCTGCCGGTGGGCCTCTCGTTCCTGGGGCCGGCTTGGTCAGAGGCGAAGCTGCTGTCCTTGGGCTTCGCGTTCGAGGCGGCGAGCCGCGTCCGCCGTCCTCCGGACTTCCTCCCCAGCGTCGCGGCGCACCCGGAAATCGGCCGGGCCTACGATCCGCGCTGAGCGCCTGCAACCTCGCGCCGGTTCGCACGCTTTCCTCGCGCAGCTGCCGCACCGGCGGCCAGTTCCGGATGCGAGGAAAACCCTATGAAGATCAGCGAAATCATGTCGCAGGACGTGACGGTCGCCCGGCCGCAGGACAGCCTGCAATCCGTCGCCAAGCAAATGGCGGCGATCGACGCCGGCTCGATCCCGGTCTGCGACGGCGAGCGCCTGCAGGGCATGATCACCGACCGCGACATCGTCATCCGCGCCGTCTCGGAAGGCCGTAGCTTCGACACCGCGGTTTCCGAGGTGATGACGGCCGGTGTCGAGTATTGCTATGACGACGATGACATCGGCGCCGCAGCCGATAAGATGGCCGAGCTTCAGGTTCGCCGGCTTCCGGTCCTGAACCGCGAGCAGCGTCTGGTCGGTATCGTGGCTCTGGGCGATATCGCCAGGCAGGCGAAGGACAGAACGACTGGCCAGACTCTGGAAGAAATCAGCGAACCCAGCCGCTAAGGCCAAGCTTCGTACAGTCAAGCAGCGCGGTCGCGATCAGTCGGCCGCGCTGTTTGTCGCCGCCTCCAATAGCGTTATCGAAAGAAGGGTCGGCCGAGTGTTCGACGCCACCGCCCTCAAGCCGGACAACCTGACACGCCTCGACCCCGCCGACCTGGTCCGGGGCGAGGGCCGCGGACCGGGCTTCCACCTGATCGACACCACCATGATGTATGCGCCCCGTTCCGGCGGGGTGAGGCGCTACCTGATGGCCAAGCGCGCCTGGCTGGCCAAGCGCCGCCCTGACCTGCGTCACACCCTGGTGGTGCCCGGGCCCCGCACCAGCGTCGAGGCTGCCGGCCTGGTCAACATCGCCGCCACCCGCCTGCCCTTTGGCAACGGCTACCGCATGCCAGCCAGCCTGACGAAGTGGGAGACGGTGCTGCGCATGCTCGAACCGGACGTGATCGAGGCCGGCGACGTGTTCGTGCCCGGCCACGCGGCGCTGGAAGCCGGCGAGGCCCTGGGCATCCCCGTGGTGGGCTTCTGCCATACCGACACCGCGGCCCTGGCCGCCCTGCACTTCGGCGAGTGGGCCGAGGCGCCGACTTTCAATTTCTGGGCCCAGGCCTTCCAGCGGTTCGACCACGTGGTGGCTCCCAGCCAGCACATGGCCTCGCGCCTCGCCGAAGCGGGGGTCCACCGCCTGACCGTTCAGCAGCTTGGCGTTGACACCGAGATTTTCCGCCCCGACCGCGGCGACCGCGCCAGGCTCCTGAAGCGGCTGGGCTTGGCGTCGAACACCCGCCTTCTGGTCTTCGCCGGGCGTCCGGCCCGGGAGAAGAACATCGAGTCCATGATCGCTGCGGTGGAGCGCCTGGGCGATCCTTACCGCCTGCTGCTCGTGGGCGCCGGCAAGGACACCGCCTATTCGCCGGGGGTTATCTGCCTGGACTTCGAGAAGGACCTGCAGAAGCTCGCCGCCCTGGTGGCCAGTTGCGACGCCTGCCTGCACGCCAACGAGAACGAAATCTTCGGGCTGGTGGTGCTGGAGGCCATGGCTGCCGGCCTGCCGGTGGTGGGCTCCATGCACGGCGGCGTCGGCGAGTTGATCGACGCCACCGTGGGTCAGCCGGCCCGCAACGTGGAGCCGTCCGGCTTGGCGGAGGCCATCGAGGCCCTGTTCGCCCGCGACATGGCGGAAATTTCCCGCGCGGCCCGCCACCGCGCCGAGACCCGGCACGGCTGGGACGCCACCTTCGAGAGCCTAGCCCGGCTCTATACCGACCTGGTGGCCGGCAGCGCCGCGCCCCGGCCCCTGGCGCTGAGCGCCTAGGGCGAGCGCCAATACGAGCCCGTCATGGCGCCTACCGCCCCGTCGGCATATCCTTGAAGGCCACGTCCTTGTCTACGCGGATGTCGCCGGGCAGGCCCAGAACACGCTCGGCGATGATGTTCTTGAGGATCTCGTCGGTGCCGCCGGCGATGCGCAGGCCGGGCGCGAACATCACCGAGCTCTGGAACCCTGCGTGGATCGGAGCCAGTTCCGGGTCGTCGATGATGCCGTACTGATCCAGCATCTCCATGGCGGTATTGGCCAGGTCCTGCATCTGCACGGCCGAGATGATCTTGCCGATCGAGCTTTCCGGCCCGGGCGTCTGACCGCGCGACAGCGCCGTCATGGTGCGGTTGCGGGTGTGCTTCAGGCCCTCGGCCTGGACGTACCAGTCGGCCAGCTTCTCGCGCAGGGCCTGATCCTTCAGCGCGGGAGCGCCGTCGAGCCCGGGCAGGTTGCGGGCCACCTCCATGAACTGGCTCCAGCCGGCGCCGCTGGCCCCGCCCACCGCCAGCCGCTCGTTCATCAGCGTGACGAGGCTGACCTTCCAGCCGTCGTCCACAGCCCCCAGGCGCTGGCTGTCCTTCACCCGCACGTCGGTGAAGAACACTTCGTTGAACCCGGAGCCGCCGGACATCTGGTGGATCGGCTTCACCTCGATGCCCGGGTCATGCATGTCGACCCAGAACATGGTCAGGCCCTTGTGCTTGGGCGCGTCGGGGTTGGTGCGGCAGATGACGATGCCGAAGTCCGAGAACTGCGCGCCGGTGGTCCAGACCTTCTGGCCGGTGATCAGCCAGTCGCCGGAGCCGTCGTCGGCGCGCACCGCCCGGGTCCGCGCGCCGGCCACGTCCGAGCCGCCGGAGGGCTCGGAGAACAGCTGGCACCAGATTTCCTCGCCCTTGATCGCCGGACCCACGAAGCGGGTCTTGGTGTCGGCGTCGGCGAAGGTCATCACCGTGGGCACGCACATGCCCAGGCCGATCTGGAAGGGGTTGGGCGGGATCGGGTGCTTGGCCTCTTCCTGGCTGAAGATCACCGTCTGGATCGGATTGCCGCCCTGGCCGCCCCACTCCTTGGGCCAGGTGATGCAGGCGTAGCCGGCGGCGGCCTTCTTGGCCTGCCACGCCTTCGACGCGGCCATGGAGTCGCCGCCCTCGGGATCGGCGCCCACGTGGCGCTTGGGCGCATTGGCGTCCAGCCAGTCGCGGACCTGCTGGCGATAGGCGGCTTCGTCGGGGGTGTCGTTGAAGTCCATGCGTTTATATCCTCAGGCCGCGTTGCGGCGTTCGAGATGGCTGACCAGCCGCTCTTTCCAGACCCTGGGCGCACCGGCCACGAGGCTGAGTTGGCGTGAGCGCCGGTAGTAGAGGTGGCAGTCCATCTCCCAGGTGAAGCCGATGCCGCCGTGGGTCTGGATGTTCTCCTTCGAGGCGAACCAGAAGGCCTCGGAGGCTGCGATGCGCGCGGCGCTGGCCGCCACCGGAAGCTCGGCCGCATTGGTGTTGAGCGCCCAGGCCCCGTAGTAGGCGTTGGACCGAGCCAGCTCGTTCTTGACGTAGATGTCGGCCAGCTTGTGCTTGATGGCCTGGTACGAAGCGATCACCCGGCCGAAGGCATAGCGCTCGAGGGCGTACTCCTTGGCCATTTCCAGGCAACGGTCCGAGCCGCCGCACTGTTCGAAGGCGATCAATATCGCGGCGCGGTCGAAGACCTGCTCCACCAGTTCGATACCGGCGCCGGCGGCGCCCACCCGGCGGACCGGTGCGTCCTTGAA
>NZ_JBKJTG010000015.1:0-27762 GCF_046590535.1 Phenylobacterium sp.
GTAAGTTAATAACTATACCCCCGCAGGGGGTAAAAGTCAAGCCGATGGCGGACGGGGTGGGATTCGAACCCACGGTGGGCTTTCACCCACGGCGGTTTTCAAGACCGCTGCCTTAAACCACTCGGCCACCCGTCCAGCGCGGACGTGGGCGGCTATAGCAGGGGCGGGGAGCCGGCTCCAACTGCGCGGCGGTTAACCACAGGGCAAACTTCGTAAGCCATCCTTAACCCTGCGCCGCAGGGAACGGCGTTGTCGGGGCTTCGCCATGCATGCCGCAAAGCTGACCAGGATCGCCGTAGCCCTCGCCGCCGCGGCCTCGCTGGCGGCCTGCGCCACGGCGCCCGAGCCCGCGCCGCTGGCGAAGAAGGGCGGTACCTGGCGGCCCTACCAGGTGAACGGCGTCTGGTACACGCCCAGGGAACAGCCGAAGTACGACGAGGTCGGGGTCGCCTCCTGGTACGGCGGCCACCACCAGGGACGGCCCACCGCCAACGGTGAGCGGTTCGACAAGGACGCGGTGAGCGCGGCCCACAAGACCCTGCCGCTGCCCTCCGTCGTCGAGGTGATCAACCTGGACAACGGCAAGAAGATCAGGGTGCGGCTGAACGACCGCGGGCCCTTCGTGGCCGGCCGGATCATCGACCTCAGCCAGGAGGCCGCGCGGCGGCTTGGCTTCGAGCGGGCGGGGATCGCCAGGGTGCGGGTGCGCTATGTGGGGCCTGGCGGCGCGCGCAGCGCCGAGCTGGACATGAAGGTCTTCATCGACTTCTAGACTTCCGCCCCGAACCGGCGTTTTTGGGGCCGTGACGCGCGGCCGGTTCATGACATTCGAAGGCGGCGAGGGGGCCGGCAAGTCGACCCAGGTCAGGCGCCTGGTGGCGCGGCTTCAGGCCGCCGGCCACGAGGTGACGGCGACCCGCGAGCCCGGCGGCTCGCCCGGCGCCGAGGCCATCCGCGACATCGTGCTGAAGGGCGCCGCCGACCGCTGGAGCCCGGTCACCGAGACGCTGCTGATGTATGCCGCCCGCCGCGACCACATCGAGCGGGTGATCCGTCCGGCGCTGGACCGCGGCGCCTGGGTGGTGTGCGACCGCTTCGCCGATTCCACCCGCGCCTATCAGGGGGGCGCCGGCGGCGTCGATCCCGCCCTCATAGCGGCCCTCGAGGCCCATATCCTGGCCGACGTGCGCCCGGACCTGACCCTGGTGTTCGACCTGCCGCCGGAGGTGGGCCTGCGGCGCGCCACGGAGCGGGCGGGGCCCGAAATGCGCTTCGAGTCCAAGGGCCTGGCCTTCCACCAGCGGCTGCGCGACGCCTTCGCGGCCATCGCCGCGGCTGAGCCGGACCGCTGCGTGGTGATCGACGGCACGGGGTCCATCGACGCCGTGGCGGACGCCGTCTGGACCGCCGTTTCCGAGCGGCTGGGCGTCGATGGCTGATCTCGAGCTCGCTCATCCGCGCGAGGTGTTCCAGCTTGAGGGGCACGAGGCGGCCGAGGCGGCCTTCGAGGCCAGCCGCCAGCGCGGGCGGCTGCACCACGCCTGGCTGCTCACCGGCCCGGAGGGCGTCGGCAAGGCCACCTTCGCCTATCGCGCCGCCCGCCGGCTGCTGGGCGCCCCGCCGGACGCGGCCTATGGCGTCCTGGGCGCCAGTCCCGATCATCCGGTCAGCCGCCAGATGATCGCCCGCGCCCATCCCGACCTGCTGGTGCTGGAGCGCGAAGGCCCCGACGGCAAGCCCCGCAAGGTCATCCCGGTGGACGACGCCAGGAAGCTCGCCGAGTTCTTCTCCAAGACCCCCGCCAGCGCCCCGCACCGGGTGGTCATCGTCGACGCCGCCGACGATCTCAACGTCAACGCCGCCAACGCGCTCTTGAAGACCCTGGAGGAGCCGCCGGAGCGCGGCGTGCTGTTGATGGTGGCCCATGCGCCCGGCCGGCTCCTGCCGACCATCCGCTCGCGCTGCCGAAGGCTGGCGTTCAGCCCGATGAGCCTGGAAGACGCCGCCGCCTTCGTCTCCACCCACGCCGAAGTCACCCCCGAGGCGGCGCTCCGCCTCTCGCGCATGGCGGGCGGCGCGCCGGGGCGGGCGCTCGCTCTGGCAGCCGGACAGGCCATCATCCTCGACGACGCGGCCCGCGAGATCCTCGCCAGCCTTCCGCGGGTGGACGAGGCCATGGCCCTGACGCTCACCGACCGGTTCCGCGGGGTTGAGGGCCAGACGCAGTTCAACCTGCTGTTCGAGCGGCTGGCCGAGCGGGTCCACGCCCAGGCTGTCGACCGCGCTCGGGACGGGGTTGGCGCGCTTGATCGCTGGGCGCAGGCTTGGGAGACCCTGCAGCGCCTTCCCAGGGAGGTGGAAGCCTTGAACCTTGATCGCACCGATGCGCTGTTCACCGCGCTGGGCGAACTGCGCCACGCCGCGCGGGTCTGAGCACTGACCGCCCATGCTGATCGACAGCCACGTCAACCTGCACGCGCCACAGTTCGATGAGGACCGCGAGGCGGTGATCGAACGCGCCCGCGCCGCCGGCGTAGGGCTGATGGTCAATATCTGCGACCGGGTCTCCAACTTCCCAGCCGTGCGCCAGGTGGCTAACCATCCGGACATCTGGGCCACGGTCGGCACCCATCCCCACGAAGCCAAGGAAAATCCGGATCTTGCGGCGAAAACCTTGACCGATCTGGCGGCCGATCCCAGGGTGGTCGGCATCGGCGAATGCGGCCTCGACTTCCACTACGACCTCAGCCCCCGCGACGTGCAGGCCAAGGTGTTCCGGGTCCACTGCGCCGCCGCGCGCGCCACCGGCCTGCCGCTGGTGGTGCACACCCGCGAGGCCGACCAGTCGATGGGCGACATCCTGGAAGAGGAGCACGCCCGCGGGGCCTTCCGCATCCTCATGCACTGCTACACCTCGGGCCCGGAGCTGGCCGCCCGGGCCGCGGCGCTTGGCGCCTGGTTCTCGGTCTCCGGCATCGCCACCTTCAAGGCCGCCGAGGACGTGCGAGAGGCCGTCCGCGCCATGCCCGCCGACCGCATCCTGGTGGAGACTGACTGCCCGTACCTGGCGCCCGTGCCTTACCGCGGTCGCCGCAACGAGCCGGCCTATCTCCCCCACGTGCTGGCGAAGCTGGCCGAGATCCGCGGCTGGACCCTCGACGAAGCGGACCAGCGGACCGAAGACGCCTTCTTCGCCGTGTTCGACAAGATTGCCCGCCCATGACCGGGACCCTGGAGATCACCATCCTCGGCTGCGGCTCCTCTGGTGGGGTGCCGCGGGCCGACGGCGAGTGGGGCGCCTGCGATCCGGCCAACCCGAAGAACCTGCGCTCGCGCTGCTCAATGCTGGTGCGGCGCCTGGGGCAGGGGGCGGAGACCGACACCACGGCCATCGTCGACACCTCCCCGGACCTGCGCCTGCAGACCGCGGGCGCCGGGGTGAAGCGTCTGGACGCCGTGCTGCTGACCCACGACCACGCCGACCAGGTGCATGGCCTGGACGACGTGCGCGCCTTCGCCATCCGCCAGCGCGCCCGGATCGCCTGCCACATGGATGCGTCCACCGAGGCCACCATGCTGCGCCGGTTCGGCTACATCTTCGAAGGCGAGGGGGGGTATCCGGCGATCTGCGACCTCCACCGCCTGCCGCCCCACGGCGAGGCCTGGCGGGTGCACGGGCCTTCGGGCGCCATTCCGGTGACCACCTTCGACCAGGACCACGGCGGCGTGCGCTCCGTGGGCTACCGGTTCGGCGGGGTCGCCTATTCCAGCGACGTGGTTAACCTCGACCAGGCGGCGTTCGAGGCCCTGGCGGGGCTGGACGTCTGGATCGTCGACGCTTTGCGCCACCGGCCCCATCCCACCCACGCGCATGTGGAACGCACCCTGGAATGGATCGCCAAGGTGAAGCCGCGCCGCGCCATCCTCACCAACATGCACATCGACCTGGACTTCGCCGCGCTCGCCGCTGATTTGCCACCAGGGGTCGAGCCGGCTTTTGACGGCCTGCGGTTCACCCACCAGCTCGGGGCGGAATTCGGGTGAGTTCACAGACGCTCAGGCTGGGCTTCCTGGCGTCGGCCAATGGCTCCAGCGCCCGCGCGATCCTGGCCGCGATCCGCACGGGCCAGCTGGACGCGGAGCCCAGGCTGCTGATCAGCAACAACCGCACGGCGCCAGCCCTGGTCTTCGCACTCGGCGAGGGCTTCCCGGCGCTGTGCATCCCAACCCAGGGTGATCCCGAACGCGCAGACGCCCGGATGGCCGAGGCGCTCTCAAGTTACGGCGTCGAACTCATTGTTCTGTCGGGCTATTTGCGGAAGCTGGGCCCGCAGGTTCTGGGCCGTTTCGGGGGCCGCATCCTCAACATTCACCCGGGCCCGCTGCCGGCCTTCGGCGGCCATGGCATGTACGGCCGCCGGGTGCATGAGGCGGTCCTGGCCGCGGGCGTCGTCGAGAGCGGCGTGGTGATCCACCTGGTGGACGAGGAGTACGACCGCGGGCCCGTGCTGGCCCGCCGGGCCGCACCCGTGCTGCCCGGCGACACCACCGAGAGCCTGGAAGCCCGCATCAAGGGCCTGGAACCCGCATTCTTCGTGGAAACCCTGCAGGCGATTGCCCAGGGAAGGCTTAGGCTGGGATCATGAGACGACGCGGTTTCATTGTCGGTGCTGCGGCGGCCGCAGGGCCGGCCGGCGCGTCATCAGTATCGGGAGTGACCGGCATGTACGGACTGATCGGCAAGATGCGCACCACCCCTGGCGACCGCGACAAGGTCGTGGCGATCCTGCTGGGCTCCATGGGCGCCATGCCGGGGTGCCATAGTTATGTGGTGGCCACCGACCCGTCGGAGGCCGACGCCATCTGGATCACCGAGGTGTGGGCGGACGCCGCCAGCCACCAGGCCTCGCTGGGCCTCGCTGCGGTGCACGCGGCTATCAAGCAGGCCCGGCCGATGATCGCCGGCTTTGGCGAACGCTTCGAAACTACGCCCGTGGGGGGTTTTGGCTTGGCTGCCTAACTCAGACGTCCTATAATACACCATATAAACAATGGGTTAGACGATTTTCACAAGGCGCATATCGCCAGTGGAGGGCTGCCGGGGCTGGCCGACAGCCGGCGGCGCTTCGTCCCGAGCGGCGGTACGGACGATGGGGTGACGTGTCGTCGATATGGAGGTCGGCCACGTCGGATAGGCCTGACCTGACGTTGCCGCGGCTGATCCAGCCAAGAAACATGGCGAACTCATTTGTAGGTGGTGGTTAATTTCTCCAGAAGCCCTATTCCTCGGCTAAGCTTGAGCTTTCCGTGGGACAGATTCTGCACTGACATCGGTGGCTCCCAAACCTCGGCCACGTCGATATTTCGAATTAGGACACTCAATCTCTATTTCAGAGGCACTGACGGGCTCCGAGGACCAGGCCGCCTCGAGCCTTGACGGCGCCGCGCAGGGCCGGACGGAAGAGTCGATCGTCAAGGCCGGCGCTCTGCAGAGCGCCATCTTCAACAGCGCCAACTTCTCCAGCATCGCCACCGACGCCAAGGGCGTGATCCAGATCTTCAACGTCGGCGCCGAACAGATGCTGGGCTATGCGGCTGCCGAGGTGATGAACACGATCACCCCGGCCGATATTTCCGATCCGCAGGAGCTGATCGCGCGCGCTCAGGCCTTGAGCGCCGAACTGGCGACGCCGATCACGCCGGGTTTCGAGGCCCTGGTGTTCAAGGCCTCGCGAGGGATCGAGGACATCTATGAGCTGACCTATATCCGCAAGGATGGGACCCGGCTCCCCGCCGTGGTCTCGGTCACCGCGCTGCGCGACGCCCAGGACGTGATTATCGGATATCTGCTGATCGGCACCGACAACACCGCGCGCAAACTGGTGGAGGAGGAACAGAAGAAGCTGGATCAGCGCCTGCGTGACCAGCAATTCTACACGCGCTCGCTGATCGAATCGAACATCGACGCCCTGATGACCACCGATCCGGCGGGGATCATCACCGACGTCAACAAACAGATGGAGGCGCTCACCGGCTGCACCCGAGACGAACTGATCGGGGCGCCGTTCAAGAACTATTTCACCGATCCGGAGCGGGCCGAGGCAGGGATCAGGCGCGTGTTGCGCGAAAAGTCGGTCAGCGACTACGAGCTCACGGCCCGCGCCCGCGATGGCAAGCAGACGATCGTGTCCTACAACGCTACGACCTTTTACGACCGAAACCGTAAGCTGGAAGGCGTCTTCGCCGCGGCGCGCGATGTTACAGAGCGCAAGAAGGTGGAGGCGGAACTCAAACAGGCCAAGGCCGCCGCCGAGAGCGCAAGCCGCACCAAATCGGATTTCCTGGCCAGCATGAGCCATGAAATCCGCACGCCTATGAACGCGATCATGGGCATCGCGGACCTGCTCGCGAAGACCCCGCTCTCTCCCGAACAAGACAAGTACGTGCAGATCTTCCGTCGTTCCGGCGACAACCTGCTGAACCTGATCAACGACATCCTCGACCTTTCCAAGGTCGAGGCTTCGCAGCTCGACCTGGAACGCACTGGCTTCTCATTGAGCGACCACCTGGAGAAGGTGATCGAGATGGTGGCCCCTCGAGCCAACGAAAAGGGGCTGGCGTTGGCGTTCGAGATCGCGCCGGGCGTGAGCAACGACCTCGTCGGCGACCCGACCCGTTTGCGGCAGGTACTCCTCAACCTGCTCGGCAATGCGATCAAGTTCACCGAAGCGGGCGGCGTCTCGTTGAGGGTGGAATCGGATGGAGACACCGGGGTGCCGACAGCCTTGCGATTCACCGTCTCGGACACCGGCATCGGCATTGCGCACGATAAACTCGCCCACATCTTCGAACGCTTCACGCAAGCCGATTCATCCACGACGCGCCGGTTCGGCGGCTCAGGGCTGGGGTTGACGATTTCGAAGCGCCTGGTCGAGCTGATGGAAGGGCGCATCTGGGTGGCCAGCGAAGTCGATAAGGGCAGCACCTTCGCCTTCGCCATCCCGTTCGAGATCTGGGTGGAGGCCAGCCGGCCGGCTAGCGCGCCGGTCGGCATGGGCGCCGAGGCGCCGTTGCCGGCGCTGCACATCCTCATGGCCGAGGACTCTCCCGACAACTGCACGATCGCGTTGGCCTATCTGGAGGATACGCCCTACCGGATCGACATCGCAGAGACGGGGGTCATCGCCTGTGAGATGTTCAAAGCTGGCCGCTACGACCTCGTCCTTATGGACCGCCAGATGCCGGCCATGGACGGCCTGACCGCGACGCGGGCGCTTCGAGCGTGGGAAAAGGCGAATGGTCGACCGCCAACGCCGATTATCGCTTTGACGGCCTCCGCCTTGAAGGGCGATCGGGAAGCCTGCCTGGCGGCGGGATGCACGGCCTATTTGACCAAGCCCATAAAGCAGGACGTGCTGCTGCAAGCGATTAAGGACTATTCTGCGATCGGCGCGCCATTGTCCCCGGAGGATGCCGGCTCGAAGGCCACGACATCTCGGGCGGCCCAGAGGCTGGTGGAGCGGGCCCCGGCATATCTGGAGAACTGCCGGGAAAATATCATCCTGATGCACGAGGCCCTGGATCGGGCTGACTTTGAAGTCGTGGTGCTCCTCGCGCACAACTTGCGAGGATCCGGGGGAAGTTTCGGATTTCAGGCCATCAGCGAAATTGGCGCCGACCTGGAGCGCGCGGCGGAGGACGCCGATATTGACGTGTCGCGCAGGCTGGTAGGCGACCTGTCGCGCTTTCTTGATGAGGTCGAGGCCGAAAATCGATTGCCGTGAGGCTCTTGCATCGAGACGGGTTTTCCCATCGACGGCCTCTAAGAGACAATTTCGCATAATATTCCTTAGGCGCGAAACCTGTATAGCTCTGTCAGGGAGCCCCCGGCAGGCCGTGCCCCGCCAGATTGCCGCCGCGGTACCGGGGATCGTCGGTCACTTCCCGGATCGCGAAGTCCGGCATGGCGAAGGCCGCCATGGCCGAGTCATCTGCGAATTCTGCTTCTCCAGGACCGATCTTGCCGGATGACGGCGGCCACCCCACCTGTCAGATTACGACCGTAGGGACACTCCGGGAGCTCCAGCATGCGCACCACCCTCCTCGCGGCCGCCGCGCTTCTCGCCAGCGCCTCGACCGCTTTCGCCGAACCGGCTTCCGTCCAGGTGACCATCGGCCCCGAGCTGCAGGCCAAGGCCGAGAAGACCTATGGCGTCCGCGACGTGCAGCGCCTGGCCGACAGCCTCCGGCGCGACGTGGAGAAGGCCCTGGCGCGCACCGGCGCCCATGCCGACGCCCGCGTCGATCTGGTTCTGGTTGACGCCGTTCCCAACCGCCCGACCTTCAAGCAGCTTTCCGACCGCCCGGGCCTCTCCCTGGAGAGCTTCGGCATCGGCGGCGCGAAGATCGAAGGCCAGATCACCGCCGCCGACGGCGCGGTCACCCCGGTCAGCTACCGCTGGTACGAGAGCGACATCCGCCAGGCCTACGGCGCCTGGGTGTGGTCCGACGCCGAATGGACCTTCGACCGCTTCGCGCACCGGCTGGGCCGCGGCCAGCTCGTCGCCCGCCGCTAGACGTCTTCCACGAGCTTGATGGCCAGGGACTCGATCCCCCGCGCCACGGCCTCTGCATGCGTCAGTGGGGCCAGATGGTGCAGCGGCAGGCTGAGCACCGGCCACCCGTAGCGCCCGGCCAGCCTCGCCTCGTCCGCATAGGCGCTGCTTAGTTGCAGGTAGGCGGCCGCGCCGGCCAGCGGGGCCACCGGAGCCGGTTCCTCGAAAAACCCGGCTGGAATGGGCTCCAGCTCATCGATCATCAGGGAGCGCAGGCGCTCATCGGGAACCAGCCGCGCCAGGGCGCCGGGCGGCCACCACAGGTCCCATTGCGGAAGCGCGCCATCGTTGGCGCCAGCCCGAAGCTGCGCACCCAGGGCGGGTGGCGCGGTGTCGAACCAGCTTGCCCCCGGATGCGGCAGGATCGCATCGGCGAATATGGCGGCCAGGATCGGCGTGCGGACTGCCGCCATGAGCGCCGGAACCAGCGCGCCGGCGCCGCTATGGGCCACGAGAACGACAGGGCGGTCGCCCCTCGCGTCGATCGTCGCGGCCAGGCTGCCGGCCAGGGACCTGTAGAAGTTCCGCGCGATCGTCGAAAAGCGCGGCCAGGCGGGCGTCTGCGCGATCTGCCCGCGCGCGCCGAGATGCTCGGCCACCTCGCGCCAGGTGAGCGGACCTAACAGCGGGCTGTGCAGCAGGACAATGCGCATGAACAAGCCTACCACCCCTTGCGTCCAACATCGGCGCGCGGTCTGATCGACCCGCGCCGAGTTCCATGTATGGGGGAGCCTATGTCGTCCGAGCGGCGATCGAACTGGACCCTCGCGGCCTATGCGGCGACCTGCCTGCCCCTGGCCGGGCTGACGCTGCCGCTCGTCGTCTACCTGCCGGAATACTACACCAGCGAACTCGGTCTCAGCCTCACCGACGTGGGCCTGGCCTTCATGGCGGTGCGCCTGCTCGACATGGCCTTCGACCCCTTCATCGGCGGGGTCATGGACCGCACCCGAAGCCGGTTCGGCCGCTTCAAGCTGTGGTTCGCCATCGGCGTGCCGATCCTGATGGCCGCCACCGCGGCGCTGTTCATGGCGAAGCCCGGAGTCACCACGACCTACCTGTGGTTCTGGCTGCTGGTGGTCTATGCCGGCACGTCCATCGGATCGCTCTCCCAGCTTGGCTGGGGCGCCATGCTGTCGCCGCACTACGACCAGCGATCGCGGATCTACGGCTGGTGGCAGGCGGGCAACATCGTGGGCATGATCCTGGTCCTGACCCTGCCCGCCATGCTGCCGCTGGTGGGGATCAAGGGCCACAACATTGGCGTGGCGGCCATGGGATGGTTCATCATCATCACCCTGCCGTTGACCGCCGCCCTGGCGCTCTGGAAGGCGCCCGAGCCCCGGCTGACCATCCCGCCCAGGCGCTCCGGCCTGATGGAGTACCTCGCCCTCCTGAGGCGCCCCAGCGTGGTGCGCCTGCTGGTGGTGGATTTCCTCACCGGCACGGGCCCGGCGATCACAGGCGCCTTGTTCTTCTTCTATTTCGAGCGCGTGAAGGGCTTCGAGAAGGGCACGGCCAGCCTGCTCCTGCTGCTCTACTTCCTGGGTGGCCTGATCGGCGCGCCCCTGTGGACCTGGATGGCG
The DNA here is from genome assembly GCF_046590535.1 of Phenylobacterium sp. Classification (GTDB taxonomy): domain Bacteria; phylum Pseudomonadota; class Alphaproteobacteria; order Caulobacterales; family Caulobacteraceae; genus Phenylobacterium. Next base: position 10,202 of record NZ_JBKJTG010000015.1, read on the forward strand.
ATGAAGATCGGCAAGCACCGGGCGCTGGCCTTCTCCGGCCTGATCTATGCCGCCATGACCGTCTGCGCCCTGGCGATCCCACAGGGCAATTTCATTATCGGCGCGCTGCTGATGTTCGCCATCGGCGTGCCCTACGCAGCCGGGGCCTTCCTGCTTCGGGCGATGATGGCCGACGTGGGCGACGAGGAACGACTGGCCAGCGGCCACGACCGCACGGGCCTGCTCTACGCCCTGCTCCAGGGCACGGTGAAGATCGGCTCGGCGGTAGCGGTGGGCGTCGCCTTCCCGCTCCTGGCCCTGATGGGCTTCGATCCGACGCAGACCGGCGTGGCCGACGGCCTCGGCGGCCTGGCGCTGCTGTTCGTCGGCATCCCGGCGGGCATGGCGGTGCTAGCCAGCTGGCTGGTCATGTCCTTCCCGATCACCGCGACCCGTCATGCGGAAATCCGCGACGCGCTGGCGGCCCGCGACCTGGAGGACGCCGCCCTCGCCGGCCGGCCATCCCCACTTCCCGCTCAGGATTTCGATGCCGCTGTCCGCCCCGCCGAGTGAGCTTGCGCCCCTGCCCCGCCTGCTGGCCATCATGGCGCGCCTGCGCGACCGCAAGACCGGCTGTCCCTGGGACATCGAGCAGACCTTCGCCACCGTCGCCCCCTACACGGTGGAGGAAGCCTATGAGGTGGCCGACGCCATCGAGCGGGGCGACCTCGACGACCTGAGGGATGAGTTGGGCGACCTCCTGCTGCAGGTGGTGTTCCATGCCCGCATGGCGGAGGAACAGGGCGCCTTCACCTTCGATGACGTGGTCCACGCCATCAACGACAAGATGATCCGCCGCCATCCGCATGTGTTTGCTGAGGAAACCTACGCATCCCTCGCCGAACAGAAGGACGGCTGGGAAGCCCTGAAGGCCGCCGAGCGGCAGGGCAAGGGCCGAGCCGAAAGCCTGCTGGACGACGTGCCGGTGGGCCTGCCCGCCCTGACCCGCGCCGTGAAACTGTCGAAGCGGGCCGCCGGAGTCGGTTTCGTCTGGCCCTCCGCCAAGGAGGTGCTGGAGAAGCTGCACGAGGAGGTCCGTGAGCTCGTGGTGGAGGTCGAGGCCGGCGACCTCGAAAAAGCCCGCCAGGAGATGGGCGACGTGCTGTTCGTGGTGGCCAACCTCGCCCGCACCCTGGAAGTCGATCCGGAGGATGCCCTGCGCTTCACCAACGCCAAGTTCGCCAGGCGTTTCCGTTACATAGAACAGCGTCTGGCTGAACGCGGTCGCACGCCGGACCAGTCCGACCTCGCCGAGATGGACGCCCTGTGGGACGAGGCCAAGGCGGCTGAGAAGGCCTAGTGCGCGGTGACCGGGATGGCCGGGAACAGCTGCTCGAACTGACCCATGGCCTGCGGTGACAGGCTGACCGCCAGTCGCACGCCGCCGTCCTTGCCCTCGGCGCGCTCGATCACCCGGCCGTGGCGGTAGAGCCAGGCGATGGCGGCCCCCTCGCCGGCGGGAGCGTAGACATCCACGGGTGGCGCCTCGTCCACCAGGCCGGCGACGGCGGACAGCAGGTCGTCACACCCCTGCCCCGTGACGGCGGAGACCAGGATGGCTGGAGGATGCGTGCGCCGCGCGTCGCCCATCAGGCCTTCGCGGTCGTCGGCGGGCAGCAGGTCGGTCTTGTTCCAGACCTCCAGGATGCGCCGCTCGTCCATGTCGACGCCCAGACGCTCCAGCACCTTGCGCACGTCCTGCGCCTGGGCTTGGCTGTCGGGGCTGGCGATGTCGCGCACATGCAGCACAACGTCGGCCTCGCGAACCTCTTCAAGGGTGGCGCGGAACGCCTCCACCAACTCGTGCGGCAAGTCGGAGATGAAGCCCACGGTGTCGGACATGATCGCGGGCCGCCCGTCCGGAAGCTTGAGGATTCGCAGGGTCGGATCGAGGGTGGCGAACAGCATGTCCTCGGCCACCACCTCGGACTGGGTCAGCCGGTTGAACAGCGTCGACTTGCCGGCGTTAGTGTAGCCCACCAGGGCCACCGTCGGGTACGGGTGGCGTTTGCGGGCCGACCTTTGCAGGGTTCGCGTGCGGCGAACTTCGGCGAGCTCGCGCTTCAGCTTGCCGATCTTGTCGGCCAGCAGCCGGCGATCGGTCTCGATCTGGGTCTCGCCGGGGCCGCCCATCACCCCGAAGCCGCCCCGCTGGCGCTCCAGGTGGGTCCAGGTGCGGACCAGCCGCGAGCGCTCGTATGAGAGCCTCGCCAGCTCCACCTGCAGCCGGCCCTCGCGGGTCCGCGCCCGGCGGGCGAAAATCTCCAGGATCAGTCCGGTGCGGTCGATGACCTTCACCTGCCACGCCTTCTCCAGATTGCGCTGCTGCACCGGGGTCAGGGCATCGTCGACGATCGCCACGTCGGCCTCCAGAGCCTCGACGATCTTGCCGATTTCCTCGACCTTGCCCTTGCCGAACAGGGTGGCGGGCGTCAGCCGGCGCAGGCCCGCGACGACGGTCTCGCGAACCTCCAGGTCGAGGGCCAGGGCCAGGCCCACCGCTTCCTCCAGCCTCGCCTGGGTGTCGCGCGCAAAGCCGCGACCCTCGCGGTCCGGATGGATGACGATGCAGCCCTGGACGGGCGCCTCACGGTCTACGGGTTTGGAGGAGCTCAATCGACCTCTTCGTCGCCGGGCTCGTAAAGCTGAACGGGCTGGGCAGGCATGATGGTGGAGATGGCGTGCTTGTATACGAGCTGGGACTGGCCGTCGCGCCTCAGCAGGACGCAGAAGTTGTCGAACCAGCTCACCACGCCCTGCAGCTTCACCCCGTTGACCAGGAAGATGGTGAGCGGCGTCTTGGACTTGCGCACGCTGTTGAGGAAGGTGTCCTGCAGGTTTTGTTTCTTTTCGCTCATGGCTTTCCGCCTTTTTCTTGGACGGGCGGCCAAACGCCGCCCACACACAAAGGCAAGCTAGACCGGCTTTCGTGACGGACGCAATCGCACGCGCGCCTTCAGATCGCTAAGGCCTTGGCGCGCTCGATATAGAGGCTGCGCAGCCGCATCGCCACCGGTCCCGGGGCGCCGTCGCCCACGACCCGGCCATCTACGGCGATCACCGGCTGCACCAGGGTCCCGGCTCCGGTGATGAAGGCCTCCTTCGCCGCCACCGCCTCGTCCGGGGTGAACGGTCGTTCGTTCACCGTCAGACCGGCGTCGCGGATCACGTCCAGCAGGGTGTCGCGGGTGATGCCACGCAGGATGTTGGCGTTGGTGTCGCGGGTGCGCAGGGACCCGTTGGCGTCGACGATCCAGGCGTTGGAGGATGCGCCTTCGGTGACGAAGCCCAGATCGTCCACGAACCAGGCCTCCGCCGCCCCGGCTTCACGAGCCTTCTGCTTGGCCAAAGCATTGGGCAACAGGCCTACGGTCTTGATGTCGCAACGGCCCCAGCGGTTCTCCGGGGTGGTTACCACGCCGACGCCTCTGGCCGCCTTGGCCTCGGACGCAGCCCGGTCGAAGCCCTTGACGGTGATCACCACGGCGGGCCGCACGGGCTTCGTGGGGAAGGCATGGTCGCGGGTCGCCACCCCGCGGCTGACCTGCAGATAGACCAGCCCCTCGCGCACCCGGTTGCGGCGCACCGCGGCCTTTAGCACCAGGGTCAGCGCCGCGCGGCTCATCGGCATGGGGATGGACAGCTCCGACAGGCTGCGCTCAAGGCGGGCGAAATGCCCCTCGGCATCCGCCAGCTTGCCGTCGAACAGCGCCCAGACCTCATAGACCGCATCGGCGAACTGGTAGCCGCGGTCCTCGATGTGCACCGTAGCGTTGGCGTGCGGCACGAACGCGCCGTTCACATAGGCGACGCGGCCCATCAGGCCTCTTCCTCGACTGGCCGGGCCCCCGATAGCCCCAGGGACTTCAGCTTGCGGTGCAAGGCCGAGCGCTCCATGCCGATGAAGGCCGCAGTGCGTGAGATATTGCCGGAGAAGCGCAGCATCTGGGCGTTCAAGTATTCCCGCTCGAACACCTCGCGCGCTTCGCGCAGCGGCAGCGCGATGATCCGCTCCGCGCCCATCGAGACTCCCTGGTCTGTCACCGCGGCCTCGGCCGGCAGCATGTTGGCGGTGATCGGCTCGGCGGGCGAACCGGAGGCCAGGATCAGCATCCGCTCCACGTTGTTCTTCAACTGCCGCAGATTTCCCGGCCAGGCGCGCACCTGCAGGGTGGCCAGGGCGTCCGCGGCCAGGATGCGCCGGGACATGCCGGTGGCGTCGCAGATGCGGGTGATGAAGTCCTCCACCAGCTCCGGGATGTCCTCGCGCCGTTCGGCCAGGCCAGGCACGTTAACCGGCACCACGTTCAGGCGGTGGAACAGGTCCTCGCGGAACCGCTGGGCGGCGATCTCCTCGCGTAGATCCTTGGAGGTCGAGGAGATGACGCGGACGTCTACCTGCACGTCGAGGTCGCCGCCGACCCTTCGGAACCGCTGCTCCACCAGCACCCGCAGGATGCGGCTCTGGGTCTCGCGGGGCATGTCGGCCACCTCGTCGAGATAGAGGGTGCCGGAGTGCGCGCGTTCAAAGACGCCGATCTTGGCGGGACGGCCGGTCTCCCCCTCCTGGCCGAACAGCTCCAGGTCCATGCGCTCTGGGGTCATGCCCGCGGCGCTGATCGCCACGAACTCGTTGCGCGAACGATGGCTGCCGCCGTGGATCAGCCGGGCCACCGTCTCCTTGCCCGAGCCCGGCGGTCCCGAGATCAGCACGCGGCTGTTGGCGCCCGCCAACTTGGCGATCATCTGGCGAAGCTGCTGGGCGGCCATGGAGCGGCCCATCAACCCTTCCGGGGTGATCGCCTGGGCCCGCAGGCGGCGGTTCTCGCGGCGCAGGTTTGTAGCCTCCAGCGCTCGCTCGACCATCAGAAGCAGGCGGTCGGACTTGAATGGCTTTTCCAGGAACTCGTAGGCGCCGCGCTTTATGGCGCTGACCGCGGTTTCAATATTGCCGTGCCCGGAGATCATGATCACGGGCAGGTCGGGGTCGATCTGCTTGACCAGGTCCAGCATCTCCAGGCCATCCATGCCGCCGCCGGCCATCCAGATGTCGAGGATCAGCAGAGCGGGCTTGCGCGCTCTTACGGCCGCAAGCGCCGATTCGGAGTCGTTGGCGGTGCGCACCTCATAGCCTTCGTCGGCCAGGATGCCAGCCACCAGGTCACGGATGTCCGCCTCGTCGTCGACCACCAGCACGTCTGCCGCCATCCTCACGTCCCTCATGCCTCTGCGGTTTCTGGCTTCGCCGGTGCGCGAACCCGGGCGGTTGGTGGCAGGCGCAGGATCGCCAGGGCCCCTGGCCCGGCGGTCGCGTCGGTCAGTTCGAGTTCACCCCCGTGGTCCTCAGCAATGCGCTTGACGATGGCCAGACCAAGGCCCGTGCCCTTTTCCCGAGTCGTGACGTAGGGCTCGGTCAGGCGATCGCGGTCCTTGGCCGGCAGGCCCACCCCGTTGTCCTCCACCTCGAAGGCCACGCCCGTCTCGTCGGCTGTCAGCCGGGCGCGGATCTGGCCCTTCACCTTCGGCGCGGTGGCCCGACGGGCGTCTACCGCCTCGGCCGCGTTCTTCAGCACATTGGTCAGCGCCTGCGACAGCATCCGGCCGTCGGCCAGCAGCGTCACCTGCGGCGTCGGCTCCTCCAGCTGCACATCGATCTGTGGGCTGGCCACCCGCTGGGCGAACACCGCCGCCCGGATCAGTTCGGCGGCGTCCTGCTCGGCGAACTGGGGCGCCGGCATGCGGGCGAAGGCGGAGAACTCGTCCACCATCCGGCCGATGTCGCCCACTTGGCGCACGATGGTGTCGGTGCAGCGGTCAAAGGTCTCCAGCTCCGATTCCGCTATGTCCTTGCGGTACTTCTTGCGCAGGCGCTCGGCGGACAACTGGATCGGGGTCAGCGGGTTCTTGATCTCATGGGCGATGCGCCGGGCCACATCGCGCCAGGCGGCGTTGCGCTGGGCGGCCACCAGGCGAGTAATATCGTCGAAGGTCAGCACCAGCCCGCCCTCGCTACGGCTGGCGCGGACCCGCAGCCGGCGGGTGTCGCGGCCGCGGGCCACGTCGATCTCTTCCTCCGCGTCGCCGCCCCGCCCGGCGCCGGCGGCGATCTGGGCAAACTCCGGGGCCACATCGGCCAGCTTGCGGCCCCGCCCGTGGTCCCCCGGCAGCGCCAGCAGCAGGGCGGCCTGCCGGTTGGCGGCGGAGATGCGCCCCTTGCCGTCCAGGCCGATCACCCCGGCGCTCACTTCCGACAGGACGGTCTCGATGAACTGGCGGCGGCTTTCAGCCTCCTTGCTGGCCTGCTTCAAGGCTTCCTGCTGCGCCTGAAGATCGTGAGTCATGCTGTTGAACGCCCGGGACAGTACGGCGATTTCCTCGGGATCGGCGTCGGCGTCCACCCGGGCGCTCAGGTCGCCGCCGGCCACCCGCCCCGCGGCCTGCACCAGCCGGCCCACCGGCGCGGAGATGGCGCTGGCCGCGCCCAGGCCAAGCCACACGGCGCCCACCAACACCAGCAGCGCAGTCTCCACATAGCTGAGCGCAAAGATGGTCTGGATCCGCGCCCGACTCTGCGCCGCGTCGCGGTAGGAGACCAGCGAGGCCTCCGCCTCGCGCAGGTGCTCGACGATACCCTTCTCCACCGGGCGGACCACATAGAGGTAGGCGTCGGGGAAAGCGTTCAGCCGGTAGACCGCCCGGGTCAGGTCGGCGGACGACCAGATGTCGCCCTCGTCAGCGGCGGTCAGGCTGGAGTCCGGCGGGATCGCATAGGCCGGAGCGCCGGGCGCCTCGGCTCTCGCCAGCACCCTGCCCTGCCGGTCCACCAGATAGGCGGCTGGGAAGGCGTGATAGGAGGCTAGGCTCTCCAGGAAGCGGGTGAAGTTGATCGGGCTGGCGCCCAGGCCCGGCGCCGCGCGGTTCAGGTCCGCGCCCATGACGGTGACGTGGGTCTGGATGTAGCGGGTCTGGTCCTCCACGTAGGAGCGCGCCACGGTGGCGGAGTTCTCCACCACGGTCTGCACCCGCTGGCTGAACCAGTTCTCCACCCCGCGGCTGACCAGCACGCCGTAAAACAGGGCCACCACCACGGCGGGCGCCACGGCCGCCAGGGCGAACAGGGTCACGAAGCGCAGGTGGAGGCGCGCGCCCGCGTCGCTGGAGCGGGCCCGAAGCAGCGCCAGGAACCGCACGGCGACCACCATGGTCAGCCCCAGGATCAGGACGAGGTTGAGGCCCAGGACCGTGAGGATCGAGCTGCTGATCGGCCCCAGCGGTCCGGTAGCCGGGGGCGAGGCGGCCAGCAGGATGGCTAGGCCGGTCAGCCCGGCGGCGATCCCGTAGCCCACACCCAGCACCACGCGCGACTGCATGGCCCGCCACAACCGCACCAGGGCGGGGTGTGCTTCGACGTGTTCGGCAAGCAACGACATCAGGCTGGGAGCCTAGGGAAGCGTGCTCCAAACGCAACAGCGATGTTGCTCATATACGCCATAGTGGCGCTTGACGCTCACCGCCGGCCGCGGCTCATCTCGACGCCCAAGTCCTGGATCTTCTTGCGCAGGGTGTTGCGGTTGAGGCCGAGGATTTCGGCCGCCCGCACCTGATTGCCTCTGGTGGCCGCCAAGGTGAGCTGGATCAGCGGCCGCTCCACCTCCTCCAGCACCCGGTCATAGAGGCCGGTGGGCGGCAGGCCGTCGGGCTGGTCGGCGAAGTAGGCGGAGAGCTTGCGCTCCACTAGCTGGGCCAGGGTCGCAGGCCCTTCCTGGCCTTCCACCGCCGGCTGCTGGTCGGCCAGCTCGCGCTCGATGATTCGTGCGGTGATCAGGTCCTCGCCATAGAGGGCGCAGATCCGCCGGACCAGGTTCTCCAGCTCCCGCACGTTGCCCGGCCACGGGTGCAGCTTCAGCCGGTCCAGCGCGCTGGCGTCGATGGCCTTGGCCGGCAGTCCCTCGCGGTTAGCGCGCAGCAGGAAGGCCCGCGCCAGATCCGGGATGTCCTCCACGCGGTCGCGCAGGGGCGGCAGGCGAAGCGGGGCCACGTTGAGGCGGAAGAACAGGTCCTCGCGAAACAGCCCCTGGCGGATCAGACCGCGCAGGTCGCGGTTGGTGGCCGCGATGATCCGCACGTTGGGCCGGCGGTTGGTCTTGGGGTTCAGGGCGGGCTCGGAGCCGTCGATCACCCGCAGCAACCGGGTCTGGGCGTCAAGCGGCATGTCGCCGATCTCATCCAGGAACAGGGTGCCGCCATCGGCCTCCACGAGCTTGCCGTGGTCGCCGTCGTTCTTGCCGAACAGCTCCGTCTCCACCCGCTCTCGGGGCACGGCGGCCAGGTTGATGGTCACGAACTTGCCGTCGCGCCGGCGGCCCATGTCGTGCAGCGCCCGGGCCACCAGCTCCTTGCCGGTGCCGCTCTCGCCGGTGATCAACACCGTCAGGTCCGCGCCCACCAGCCGGGCGATGGTGCGATAGACGTCCTGCATGGGGCCGGAACGGCCGATCAGCGGCAGGCGATCATCGCGCACGGCCCGGGCCTGGGCCTTGGTGGCCTCCGCATCCGCCGGCCGCGACAGGGCGCGGCGGGCGGCTGAGGTCATGTCGTCCAGGTCGAAGGGCTTGGGCACATAGTCAAAGGCGCCCACCTCCGCGGCGTTCACCGCGGTGATCAGGTTGTTCTGCGCGCTCATCACGATGATCGGCAGCTTGGGCCGGTGCTTGCGGATGCGCGGCAGCACGTCGAACACGTTCTCGTCGGGCATGACCACGTCGGTGACCACCAGGTCCCCCTCCCCGTCGGTCACCCACTTCAGCAGGGTCGCGGCGTTGCCCGTGGCGCGCACCTGATAGCCCAGCCGGGTGAAGGCCTGCGACAGCACCAGCCGGATGGAGGCGTCGTCGTCGGCGATCAGGATTTTCTTCGAGGCGGCATTCATGCAATCGGACTTTCCTGGGAAGCGATCGGCAGCAGCACGCGAAACACCGTGCGGCCCGGCTCGGACTCGAAATCGATCAAGCCGCCGTGGCCGGCCACCAGCTTGGCGACCAGGGCCAGGCCGAGGCCCGCGCCATTGGCCTTGGAGGTGACAAAGGGCTGGAACAGGCTGTCGCGGATGTGCGCCGGCACGCCCGGACCATTGTCCTGGATGCGGATCTCCAGCGGCGCCCCGCGTAGCGCCTGGCCCTTGGCGGCGCGCACCCGAACCCCGTGTCGAAAGGCGGTGTGGATGGCGATCTCGCCGCGTCCGTCGCCCCGGGAATGGGCGGCCTCGGCGGCGTTCTTCACCAGGTTCAGGAACACCTGGATCAACTGGTCCTCGTCGCCGAGAAACGCAGGCAGCGAGGGATCGTACTGCTCCTTGAGCGACAGCCCGTCGGCCACGCCGTTGGCGGCGAGCGCGCGGACTCGATCGAGGATCTGATGGATGTTGAGCGGCGACAGGTCCGGCAGGGCGTCGTCGGAGAAGGCCTCCATCCGGTCCACCAGCCGGCGGACCCGGTCGGTCTCATCGACGATCAGCTGGGCGAGCGGGGCGTCCTCAGGCTTGGCGCCGGACTTCAGGAGTTGGGCCGCGCCGCGGATACCGGCCAGGGGGTTCTTGATCTCGTGGGCCAGCATCCGGCCCAGGCCGACGATGGAGCGCAGGCCCGCGGCCTCCAGGCCGCCGCGCTCGGCGCCGAGGCCCTGCTTGAGCGTCAGGGTGAGCAGCACCGAGCCGTCGCCCAGGGGCGCCGCAGCGCCGTCCGCCTCGAAGGCGGGCAGGCCGAACAGGCTGATCTGCACCCCGCGCTCGCGGACCCGGGCGCCTTCGTCGAGCGCCCGGTTCAGAAGGGAGACCAAGGCCGAGCCCGGCGGTAGGGCGGCCTGGAAGCGGCCGCGGGCCAGCAGCCCAAGCCCCTGGCCGAACAGCGCCTCGGCGGCCTCGTTCACCGCCACCAGGGCGCCCTCTGCGTCCACCACCAGCGACGGGTCGGGGCTGAGGTCGAAGGCGGCGGACTTCAGCGCCACCACGTCGTAGCCCATCGGCAGGATCTGGAAGCGCCCGGTCATGCCGCCAGCCTGCGCTCAGGATCGGTCCACAGGCTGGCTAGGCCGTCCTCCACCGCGCCTGGCGCCTCGAGCCGGCACAGCACGCCGCGGGCGGCCCGCCTGGCCTCCGCATCGCCGGGCCAGGGCGCCTGTTCCACATAGGCCGCCAAGTGCTTGCGGAAGATCTTCAGGCCCAGGCGATCGCCATAGAAGGCCAGGCTCTCGCGGAAGTGCTCCAGGGCGATCTCCAGCCGCGCCTTGGCGTCGGGCTCGTCGAACTGCTGACCTGCCAGTTCTTGTTCGATCTGGGCGGCGATCCACGGGCGGCCATAGACCCCTCTCCCGACCATTACCGCGTCGGCGCCTGAGGCGGCGAGCGCCGCGCGGGCGCTGGCCCCATGGAGGATATCGCCGTTGACGATCACCGGGATCGAGACCGCGGCCTTCACAGCGGCCACGGCGCCCCAGTCCGCGGCGCCCTTGTAGAACTGGCAGCGGGTACGCCCGTGCACGGTCACCGCCTGGACGCCGACCTCCTGGGCGCGCGCGGCGATCTGCGGTGCGTTGCGAGCGGCGTCGTCCCACCCCAGCCGCATCTTCACCGTCACCGGAACATCGACGGCGTCCACCGCCGCAGCCATCAGGCGCGCCGCCAGCTCCGGGTCGCGCATCAAGGCCGAACCGGACAGGGCGCCGGTGACCTCCTTGGCCGGGCATCCGAAATTCAGGTCGATGATCTGCGCCCCGGCGCGGGCGGCCAGCTTCGCGCCCTCGGCGATGTGTTCAGGCTCGCGCCCGACAAGCTGGACCACCATCAGCGGCAGGCCCTCGCCCACCGCAGCGCGGCGCACCACGTCGGGCCGGCCCTTGGAGAACTCCGCGCAGGCGACCATCTCGGTGGCCACATAGGCGGCCCCCAGGCGGCTGGCCGCCCTGCGGAACGGCAGGTCCGACACCCCGGTCATCGGCGCAATCCACGCGCGCCCGCCGACCTCGACTTTGCCCAGCTTGAGCATGTTGCCCATTTTCTACTCATCCCCACCGCCGCGTTTTTAGGCACATTGTGCGCCGCCGTAAAGCTGGAACAACATCGCGGTCCGCCCTAAACAACCGCCATGAGTTTTTCGGCGGTGATCGTGGCGGCTGGGGCCGGTCTGCGCGCGGGGCCAGGCGAGCCCAAGGCCTGGCGAATGCTGGGCTCGCGGCCGCTGATCCGCTGGTCCGTCGAGGGGCTGCTCTCGGCCGGAGCCCACGAGGCGATCGTGGTCGTCGCCCGCGACCGCCTGGCGCAGGTGGACGAGGCGTTGGCCGGGCTTACCGGCTGGAAGGCGGTCACCGGCGGCAAGACCCGGGCGGAATCCGTGCAGGCCGGTCTCGCCGCCATCACCGCCGGGCGCAACCAGCCGGTGCTGGTGCACGACGCCGCCCGCCCCTTCGTAACCCGCGAGCACGTCGACCGGCTGCTGGCCGCCCTCGACTTGGCCGACGGGGCCGTCCCGGCCCTGCCCGTCCCCGACACCCTCAAGCGCGGTGAGGGCCTAGTGGACGAGACCGTGTCTCGCGAGGGTCTGTGGCGCGCCCAGACCCCGCAGGCCTTCCGTTGCGGCAAGCTGAAGGCCGCTTACCGCCGCTGGCCGGCCAACGAGGAGCCCACCGACGACGCGGCGGTCATCGAGCGGGCCGGCGGCAGCGTCGCCATGATCCCCGGCGACCCGATGCTGATGAAACTGACCTGGCCGGCCGACTTCGCCATGGCCGAACAGCTCGCCGCCGCCCGCCGCATCGTGCGCATCGGCCTGGGCGTCGACGCCCACCGGTTCGGCCCCGGCACAGTGGTCTGGCTGTGCGGCATCCGCATCGAGCACGACCTGGGGCTTGTCGGCCACTCCGACGCCGACTGCGGCCTGCACGCGCTCACCGACGCCATCCTGGGAGCCATCGGCGACGGCGACATCGGCGAGCACTTCCCGCCGTCTGATCCCCGGTGGAAGGGCGCCTCCTCCGACCAGTTCCTCACCCACGCCGTGGGCCGGGTGGCTGCGCAGGGCGGTAAGATCCTCAACGCCGACGTCACCCTGATCTGCGAGCGCCCGAAGGTCGGCCCCCACCGCACCGCCATGCGCCAGCGCATCGCCGACCTCCTGGGCCTGCCGATCCACCGCATCAGCGTCAAGGCAACCACCACCGAGGGTATGGGCTTCACCGGCCGCGAGGAAGGCCTGATGGCCCAGGCCGTGGTGTCCGTGGAAACGCCGCTCTAACCCGGTATCCAGGCGTACTTTTCCTGCAGGTTGCGCCACAGGGCGCCGGCGAGGTTGGTGTAGTCGTCGGTCCAGGGCCGCGCCTTGCTGGGGTCCGTGGCCTTCCAGCGGGGGTCCCTGGCGAAGGTGGCCAGGGCCTGCGGAGACTTGGCGACGATCACCGCGTCCTCCGAGGATTCCCAGGAACTGCCGCGATCTTCGGTGGGCCGGTAAGCCTGGATCAGGGCGTGGCCGCCGGCGGCCTTGGCCACCGCCTGGGCGGGGCCCTTCAGATCGAGGTTGCGGTTGGAGAGGTGCAGGATCACCACCCCGTCTGGCTTCATCCGGGTGAGGTAGCCGCGCACCGCCTCCACGGTGAGCAGGTGCGCCGGCACCGCGTCGGAGGAGAAGGCGTCGATCAGCAGGATGTCGAAGGTCCCTGCAGGCTGCTTCGCCACCGTCAGGCGCGCGTCGCCCAGGACGTAGTCCACCGGACCCTCGGCGCACTCGGTGGTGTAACTGAAGTGTTTGGGATCGCTGGAGATGCGCACCACCAGCGGGTCGATCTCGAAGAATGTCAGGGTGTCGCCTGGCCGCACATAGGCCGCCACCGAGCCGGTCCCCAGGCCCACCGCGCCGATCCGCAACGCCTTCGACTGGAGCTGCTTGCCGGTAAACACCTGCCCGATGGGGGTCAGCGGCGTGTAGTAGACTAGCGGCCGGCAGCGGTGCGTGGGGGCCGTCGCCTGGGCGCCGTGCAGGGTGGTGCCATGGGCCAGCATCTTCACGGTGCCGCCCAGGCCCGCGACCTGGGTTTGGCTCTCACGCAGCACGCCGAAAAAGCTGCGCCAGCTCTGCCGGGTGTCGGTGCGGTCAGCCGCCGCCTGGGCGCCCATGGACAGAACCAGGATCACGGCGAAGAAGAACAGCGCTCTCGAGCGAACCAGGAAGGCGGCGATCACCGAACAGGCCAGCAGCACGCGCACCCCAAGCTCCAGGAAATCCTGCTGGCTGAAGTCGCCGACGATGCCGGTGACGCCGACCCGGGGGCCCAAGAAGGTGGTCACCGCGGGGGTGGCCATGGCGGCCACGATCCCCAGCACAAGCATCGCCCAGGCCCACGGCTCGACCTTGTCGCGCCCCCACGGCCTGACCAGGCACGAGAGCGCCAGCACCACGGGATACTCCCAGACATTGTTGAAGATCACCGGCGCGAGGAAGGCGTTGAAGCTGCCGCCGACGACACCGCCCACAGACATCATCAGATAGAATTCGGTGAGCCTGGCCGGGTCGGGCCTGCGGGCCACCAGCGCCTGGTGGCACATCAGGGCGGTGAGGAAGAACGCCGCCAGGTGGATGAACAACTGGAGGGCGAAGAAAGTCGAGCGGAACGGCAGCAGCGCCGCGCACGCCGCCACCGCCGCGGCCTGCAGGACCAGGGTGATCTGCGGATGGATCGCCGGCTTGGCCTGGAAGGCGATGATGAAGGTGCCCAGATAGAGCGCCAGGGGCAGCACCCACAGGAACGGCGCGGACGCCACGTCCGTGGTGATGTGGGTGGTCACCCCCAGCATCAGGCTGGAGGGAATCGCCGCCAGCGCCACCCAGGTGAGGCGCTCGCGCCAGGTGATCGCCCTGGCCGTCGTCGGCCGGGCGGCGGCCGCGGGACCCTGCGTCCCGGCGCGGGCGACCAGGAAGGCCAGCGAGCCCATCAGCACCACGAAGGCGGCGTAGCCCAGGCTCCAGCCCATCCGCTGGCCCACCAGGGTGAAGGCCGGCTCGACGATCAGCGGATAGGCCAGCAAGGCCAGCAGGCTGCCCAGGTTGGAGGCCGCATAGAGGACGTAGGGTTCTTTGCCGTCGACGGCGCCGAGTGTCCGGGCGTGCCAGGCCTGCACCAGGGGCGCGGTAGCCGAGAGGACGGCGAAGGGCGCGCCGATGGACACCGCCAGCACCCCCAGCAGCCACAGGTTCGGGTGGTCTGACGACGGCGCGCCCACCAACTCGCTGACCCTGAGCGGCAGGGCGATGGCGGCGACCACCAGGGCGGCGCAGTGGACCAGCGCCTGGGTCCGGACCGAGCCGATCCGTTGCAGGGCGTGGGCGTAGGCGTAGCCGGCCAGCAGCGCCAGCTGGAAGAACGCCATCGAGGTATTCCAAACCGACGGACTGCCACCCAAGAGCGGCAGCACCAGCTTGGCCACCATGGGCTGGACCAGGAACACCAGCGCCGCGCTGGAGAACACGGTGACTGTGAATAGCGCCGGCGGCAGGCGCCAGGTGGAGGCTGGTTGGGTGGCAAGGATCGTCATGGGCGCGAATCGCCTTGTCTGATCTGCGGGACCGATGCTCTGGTCTCGCCTCGCTTGAGCTTATGAGCAGTTAAGAGGGCGGCGCCGATGTTTTCGCTGGAGATCGTCACTTTGGCGCGGCTTCTGGTCGACGAGGCGCGGGAAAGATCCCTGCGCATCGTCACCGCCGAGAGCTGCACCGGCGGGCTGGTGGCCGGCGCGATCTGCCAGGTCTCCGGCGCGTCGGACGTCTTCGAGCGCGGCTTCGTCACCTATTCCAACCGCGCAAAGCAGGAGCTTCTGGGGGTGCCCGGCGATCTGATCGCCGACCTGGGCGCGGTCTCCGAGCCGGTGGCGCGGATGATGGCCGAGGGTGCGCTGGAGGCCTCCAACGCCCACATCTCGGTGGCGGTCACCGGGGTCGCGGGTCCGGGCGGCGGCACGCCGATGAAGCCGGTGGGCACCGTGCACATCGCCACGGCGCGGACCAACCACGGCCTGATGCATCGCCAGGAGTTCTTCGAGATCGAGAGCCGCGTGGAGATCCAGATGGCGGCCGTCCAGTCCGCCTTGCAGGCCCTCAGGGACCGGATGACCTGACGCTGGGCGTCCCGTAGAGCGCCTTCGCCCGAGCCTCGAAGCAATCCATCAGCCGGTCCACGGCGTGGGCGAAGTTGGCGGTCAGAAGCGCCGTCAGCAACCGAGACTTGAACTGAAAGTCGATGTCGAACTCCACCTGGGTGGCGCCCTCCCCGGTGTCGAGAAAGCGCCAGGTGTTGGTGAGCGCTCTGAACGGCCCGGAGATCAGGGTCACTTCGATGCGACGGCCCGCCGCGTCGCGCCGGACCCGCGTGGAGAACCGCTCCTTCAGGAACGAAAAGCCGACGCCGGCCTCCGCGTCCACCGCGGTGACCCCCTCACCCAGGGTCCGCGCATTCCAGGTCCGCATGCTGTTGATCCACGGCACGAAGTCCGGATAGGCCTCCACGTCGCCCACCAGGGCGAACAGCTGGTCGGGCGTGTAAGGCAGCAGCTTGGAGACGTGGTGCCGCAAGGGCGGGCCGCTCAGGCCACGGTTTCGCGGGCCAGCCGCGCGGCCTGCAGCCGGGCGAAGTCTTCGCCGGCGTGGTGCGATGACCGGGTCAGCGGGCTCGACGCCACCATCAGGAAACCCTTGGCCCGGGCGATCTCCTCATAGGCTGCGAACTCGTCGGGGTGGACGAAACGGTCGATGGGGGCGTGCTTGCGGGTCGGCTGCAGGTACTGGCCGATGGTGATGAAGTCGATGTCGGCGGAACGCATGTCGTCCATCACCTGCATGACCTCTTGCTTGGTCTCGCCCAAGCCGACCATGACGCCAGACTTGGTGAACTGGTTGGGGTCGCGCTCCTTGACCCGCTCCAGCAGGCGAAGCGAGTTGTAGTAGCGCGCGCCGGGCCGGATCGAGAGATAGAGCCGCGGGACGGTCTCCAGATTGTGGTTGAACACGTCCGGCTTGGAATCGATCACTTCGTGGGCCGCAGCCACGGGTTTGCGCAGAAAATCAGGGGTGAGGATCTCGATGGTGGTCCCCGGCGCGGTCAGGCGGATGGCGCGCACCACGGCGGCGAAGTGAGCGGCGCCCCCATCCGCCAGGTCGTCGCGGTCCACCGAGGTGATCACCACGTGCTTCAGGCCCATCTTGGCCACCGCGTCGGCGACCCGGGCGGGCTCCGTCGGGTCCAGCGCCAGGGGCCGACCGGTGGCCACGTTGCAGAAGGCGCAGGCCCGCGTGCAGATTTCCCCCATGATCATCATGGTGGCGTGGCTCTTGGACCAGCACTCGCCGATATTGGGACAGGCCGCTTCCTCGCAGACGGTGACCAGGCCATGGGCCTTGACGATGTCCCGCGTGGCCGCATAGCCGGGCGAACCCGGGGCCCGGACCCGCAGCCAATCCGGCTTGCGCAGCAGCGGCGTGTCGGGACGCGACTGCTTCTCTGGGTGACGCGGGCGCTGGGCGCCCAGGGTGTCGATGACCACGGCCATGGGGCCTAGATCGTCTCCCCGGGCCTTCGGATCAAGCCTTGATCGCCGGCACCCTTCGGCTCCCAGTCCGCGTTAGCTTCCATGAACCCTCAAACCCACAGGCCGACCTGATGGTGACGGAGGAGGTCAGCGCGCTCGCGGAAACCCAGAGCCAGGTGTTCACCAGCCTGATGGCCGGCTCCGGCCGCCTGGCCGCCTGGCCGCCAGCCGCGCCGTCGCCCAGTACCGGCGTAAGGTGAAGGCCAACCGCCGCCGGCTTTCCAAGTCCTGAGGGAACATCCCGGCCCCCGGTACGTTTAGCCTTTGCGACAGAGGGTCGCCGCCTCCCCCCGGGCGATCCCGACCCCTCGCCAAAGGCCCCGGCCTCCGGAAACGGAGTGTCGGGGCTGTTTTTTTGGGGCTCCCCTCAGTTTCCAGACGTGACGGCGCGCAGGGCGCAGCTTACCCCTGAGTCGAACCGACGGGGGGAATGCCCATGAAGCTCTACGCCGCGATGGCCGCCCTACTGCTGGCGCTGGCCGCGCCGGCCCGCGCCGCGCCGCCCAGCCCGGCGGCCCTGGCGGAGGTCGACCGGATCTTCGCCGACTGGCGGCTGGCGGCCCATGCCCCGGGCCTGGTCTACGGCGTCGTGGCGGATGGCAAGCTGGTCCACGTCAGGGGATTGGGGGTGCAGGACACCGGCTCAAACACCCCCGTCACCGCCGACACTCTGTTCCGCATCGCCTCGATGTCCAAGGCGTTCACCGCGCTGGCCATCCTGAAGCTGCGCGACGAGGGCAAGCTCCTCCTGGACGCCCCCGCCGAGACCTATGTCCCGGAGTTGAAGGCCTGGCGCTACCCCACCACCGACAGCCCACGGATCACCGTGCGCAACCTGCTCACCCACACCGCCGGGTTCGTGGAGGACAATCCCTGGGGCGACCGCCAACAGGTGATGAGC
>NZ_JBKJTG010000024.1:0-3376 GCF_046590535.1 Phenylobacterium sp.
GCTCATCACCGCCGCCTGCGGCGTGCCGGTCGCCAAGCACGGCAACCGTGCCGCCTCCTCGCGCTCGGGCGCCGCCGACGTTCTGACCGCGCTTGGCGTCAAGGTCGGGCTCGATTCGGCCGGGACCGAGCGCTGCCTGGCGGAGGCCAATGTCGGCTTCATGTTCGCGCCGACGCATCATGCCTCGATGCGCCATGTCGCGCCGGTGCGCACCGAGCTCGGCACGCGCACGATCTTCAACCTGCTCGGCCCGCTCTCCAACCCGGCCGGCGTGAAAAAGCAGCTTGTGGGCGCCTTCTCCGAAACCTGGCTGGAGCCGATGGTCAAGGTGCTCGATTCGCTGGGATCGCTGCGGATCTGGGCGGTGCATGGCTCGGACGGGCTCGACGAGATCACCACCACCGGGCCGACGCGGGTGATTGCGCTCGACGCCGGCAAGATCGAGAGCTTCAACATCAGCCCCGGCGATGTCGGGCTGAAGCTGGCGAAGCCGGAGGATTTGCGCGGCGGCGAGCCAGCGCAGAACGCGGCGGCGCTGCGCGCCGTGCTCGACGGGCAGAAGACGGCGTTTCGCGACATCGCCGCCTTCAATGCGGCCGCCGCCCTGGTGGTGGCGGGACAGGCCGGCGACCTGCGCGACGGGCTCAAGCGCGCCACAGCCGCCATCGACAGCGGCAAGGCGAGAGCGACGCTGGCGGCGCTGGTCGCCAGCTCGAACGCATGAGCCTGCGATGAGCGACATCCTCGCCCGCATCGAAACCTACAAGCGCGCCGAGATCGCGGCGGCGAAGATCGCCGTGCCGCAAGCCGAGATCGAGCGCCGGGCGAAGGCCGCGACGCCGGTGCGCGGCTTCACCGCCGCGCTCATCGCCCGGCACGCGGCCGGCAAGCCGGCGCTGATCGCCGAAATCAAGAAGGCGAGCCCGTCCAAAGGGCTGATCCGGGCCGATTTCGATCCGCCGGCGCTGGCCAGGGCCTATGCGGACGGCGGCGCGGCATGCCTCTCGGTGCTGACCGACGCGCCGTCCTTCGAGGGCCGACCGGAATTCCTCGAACAGGCGCGCCAAGCGAGCGGCCTGCCGGCCCTGTGCAAGGATTTCCTCTACGACACCTATCAGGTCTTCGCGGCGCGAGCCTGGGGCGCCGACTGCATCCTGATCATCATGGCCGGCGTCGACGACGCCACCGCCCAAGCACTGAACGAGACGGCCAGGGGGCTTGGCATGGACGTTCTGGTCGAGGTGCATGACGGAGCGGAACTCGACCGGGCGCTCAGGCTCGACAGCCGGCTGATCGGCATCAACAACCGCGATCTGCGCAGCTTTTCCGTCGATCTCGCCGTCACCGAGCACTTGGCGCCGCGCATTCCGGCCGACCGGCTGATCGTCGGCGAGAGCGGCATCTTCAGTCCGGCCGACATCGCCAGGCTGCGCCGCTGCCGGGTCGAGACCTTCCTCGTCGGCGAGAGCCTGATGCGCCAGCAGGACGTCGCCGCCGCCACCCGCGCGCTGCTCGCCGGCGCGCCGGAGGCGAGCGCGGCATGAGCCGGCTCAGCCATCTCGACGCGCAGGGCCAGGCGCATATGGTCGATGTCGGCGACAAGGACGAGACCGCGCGCATCGCCGTCGCCGAAGGCTGCGTCGTGATGCAGGCTGCGACGCTGGCGATCGTGCGCGATGGCGACGCCAGGAAGGGCGATGTGCTCGGCACGGCCCGCCTCGCCGGCATCATGGCGGCCAAGCGCACGTCCGAGCTGATTCCGCTGTGCCACCCGCTGATGCTGTCCAAGGTTTCCGTCGAGTTGACGCCTGCCGCCCCCGATGCGGTCGAGATCGAGGCGATGGTCAAGCTCACCGGCCAGACGGGGGTGGAGATGGAGGCGCTGACGGCGGTGACCGTCGCCGCACTCACCGTCTACGACATGTGCAAGGCCGCCGATCGCGGCATGCGGATCGAGTCGGTGCGCCTGGTGCACAAATCGGGCGGCAAGTCGGGCGAGTTCCAGGCAGCATGATCGCGCTGGAGGAGGCGCGGGGACGCATCCTCGGCGCGCTTTCACCGACACCGGCAGAGACTGTGGCGCTGCCTGAAGCCTGGGGCCGCGTCACGGCACGCCCGGTGGTGGCGCGGGTGACACAGCCGCCGGCCGATGTCTCCGCGATGGATGGCTACGCGGTGCGCGCGGGCGATGCCGTGGCCGGCGCGGTATTGCGCCGGATCGGCGAGGCGCCGGCGGGGCACCCGTTTTCGGGCATGATCGGCGCGGGCGAGACGGTGCGGATCTTCACCGGGTCCTTCATACCCCGGGGCGCCGACGCGGTCCTGCTCCAGGAGGATGCGCGCGAGGACGCCGCCGGCGTCACGGTGGGTGAGGCCGTGATGGCGGGCCGCTGGATCCGCCGCCGTGGCCTGGACTTCAGCGAAGGCGAGGCGCTGATACCTTCGGGGCGGCGCATGACCGCGCGCGATATCGGCCTGGCCGCAGCGTGCAACCACCCCTGGATCACGGTGCGGCGGCGACCGCGCATCGGCATCCTGGCCACCGGCGACGAGATCGCGCTGCCGGGCGAGCCGATCCCCGCGGGCGGCATCGTCTCCTCCAATGCGCATGCGCTTGCGGCCCTGGTGCGCGCCGGTGGTGGGGAGCCGGTGGTGCTGCCGATCGCCGCCGATGACCGCGCCGCGATCGCCGAAGCCGCGCAGGCGGCGCGCGCGTGCGACATGCTGGTGACCACCGGCGGGGCCAGCGTGGGGGAGCATGACCTGGTACAGGCCGCCCTCGGCCCCGAAGGTTTTGCGCTGGATTTTTGGCAGATCGCGATGCGGCCGGGCAAGCCGCTGATCTGGGGGCGGCTTGGGGCCACGCCCGTGCTCGGCCTGCCCGGCAATCCGGTGAGCGCGCTGGTCTGCGCGGTTCAGTTTTTGCTCCCCGCACTTGCGGTGCTGAGCGGGCTGCCCGCCGGCGCCCCGCCCACGGTGCGTGTGCTGACGGGCGCGGCGATCGCCGCCAATGACAAACGCTTCGATCATCTGCGCGCCACACTTGCCGAGGACGCCGAGGGCCGGTTGGTCGCCACGCCCTTCGCACGGCAGGACAGTTCCATGCTCGCGACATTGGCGCGCGCCGATGCGTTGGTGCTGCGCGCACCCTTGGCACCCGCGATGGCCGCCGGTTCCGAGGTGGAGGCCATCCTCCTCGCCCAGCTGGGAATCTGAGGCGCATTTTTTGTTTGACTGCGTCTATGGAACTTTTCTAGAACATCGGGACTGGTTGCCGCTTTGTTCGCCGATTCGCGGCGCCATCGGGAGAAGTTCCGCCCATGTTGACCCGCAAACAGCACGAATTGCTGATCTTCATCGACAAGCACCTGCGCAC
>NZ_JBKJTG010000124.1:0-10013 GCF_046590535.1 Phenylobacterium sp.
TCCGAAGATCGGAAGCGTCCAGCGGACCAGACGGTCCAGGAGATATGAGATGCGCCACGGCAACGCCCACCGCAAACTGGGTCGGACTTCCGCCCACCGTACCGCCATGTTCGCCAATATGGCGGCGAGCCTGATCAAGCACGAGCAGATCGTGACCACCCTGCCGAAGGCCAAAGAGCTGCGCCCCTTCGTCGAGAAGCTGGTGACGCTGGCCAAGCGTGGCGACCTGCATGCGCGCCGCCAGGCGATCAGCGTGGTGCGGGACGTCGAGCAGGTCGGCAAGCTGTTTGGCGTGCTGGGCCCCCGCTACGCCGAACGCAACGGTGGCTACATCCGCGTGCTGAAGGCGGGCTACCGCCACGGCGACAACGCGCCCCTGGCCGTCATCGAATTCGTCGACCGCGACCCGGCTGAAAAGGGCAAGGACTCCGGTCCGGTGGCCTCCGCCGGCTTCACCGAAGACTGAGCCCAGCGCTCAATAACGTTTCGATCAGCCCCGGAAGGCAACTTCCGGGGCTTTTCATTTGCGCCGGTGTCAAAGGCGCGGCTTAGCATCGGCTGATGATCCCAGCCCTTCGCCTCATCTGCGTCCTCTGGTCAGCTCTGGCGCTGGCGGCCTGCACCACCGTCGCGCCGCCGCGGGACCCCGGGGCGGCGACCACCATCCTGATTTCCATCGATGGCTTCCGCCCTGACTATCTCGACCGCGGGGTGACGCCCAGGCTCTCCGCCCTGGCGGCGGACGGGGTGCGGGGCTCCATGCGGCCGTCGTTCCCGTCGAAGACCTTCCCCAACCACTACACCCTGGTCACCGGCCTCAGGCCGGACCGCCATGGGGTGGTGGACAACACCATGGAGGACCCGACGATACCGGGGGTCACCTTCCGGATATCCAACAAGGCTGCCGTCACCGACGCGGCGTGGTGGAACGACGCGACGCCCATCTGGGTCAGCGCAGAGCGGGCAGGGGTGCGCAGCGGGACCATGTTCTGGCCGGGGTCGGAAGCCGCGATCCAGGGTGTGCGGCCCAGCCTGTGGGCGGCTTTTGACCAAACCAAGACCTCGGCGGCGAGGACCGACCAAGTGCTCGCCTGGCTAGACCTGCCGCCGGATCGGCGGCCGCGGCTCATTACGCTTTACTTCGACCTAGTGGACAGCGCCGGCCACGACGCCGGGCCCGACTCCGCCCAAGTGAACGCCGCGGCGGCGGAGGTCGACGCGGCGGTGGGGCGCCTGGTGGACGGCCTGAGCGCCCGCGGCGTTCGCGCCAACTTGGTGATCACCGCCGACCACGGCATGGCGGCCACCTCGCCGGATCGCCGCATCTTCGCGGACGACGTCCTACCAGCGGGCGCCGCCAGGACTCCGGCCATGGGGGCCTTCATGACGGTGGCGCCGAACGCCGGACGCGAGGCTGAGGTGGAACGCGCGCTCCTCAGGCCGCACCCGCGGATGCAGTGCTGGCGCAAGGGCGACATCCCCGCCCGCTACCACTTCGGGACCCACCGCCGGATTCCGCCGATCTTCTGCCTGCCGCAGACCGGCTGGGAGATCACCACCCGCGACTTCGCCGCCAGGCAGACCAGGCCGTCGCTGGGCGCCCACGGCTTCGATCCCTTTGATCCCGAGATGGCCGCGATCTTTGTGGCCCACGGCCCGGCCTTTCGACGTGGCGTCACCCTGCGCCGGTTCGACAATGTCTCGGTCTATCCGCTGCTGGCGCGCCTGACGGGCGTGCGGCCAGAGCCAAATGACGGACGTCTGGCGGACCTGCGGGAGGCGCTTGCGCCCTGAGGGCGGCGGTATCTGGAGGGGAGACATATCCAAGCGGCATGTCCGGGTATCTTGACAGATAGTTGCAAAAATACGCAAATATAGCAGGATTTCACAAGAGATAGCCGCCATGGCCGCCGCGACCCTGATGTCCGCCGTCTTCTACCGCGATCCCAAGGCGGCGCTGAAATGGCTGGAAACGGCCCTCGGCTTCCAACTCGTCATGCTGATCGAGGATGCGGACGGAAATCTCGCGCACTCGCAGATGAGCCACGGGACCGGCGTGGTGATGGTCGGGAGCGAGTGGAGCGCGGACACCAAGAGCCCGGCCTCCGTCGGCGGCAAGAACACCCAGACGGTGCACATCCAGATCGAAGATGCGATCGACGCCCACTGCGAGCGGGCCCGGGCCTCAGGGGCGGAGATCATCGCCGAGCCGCAGGACCAGTTCTACGGCGACCGCACCTATCGGTGCCGTGACCCGGAAGGCCACATCTGGACCGTCGCGCAGAGCGTCCGCACTGTAACCCGCGAGGAGGCGGAGGCTGCGTCGGGCCTGAAGATCACCGGCTGGGTATGAGCGCCCAGCCGCAGATCGACCGGACCCTGGCCGCCTTGGCCGATCCCCATAGGCGGCGCGCGGTGGACCTGCTCAGCCAGCAGCCGCGCTCGGCCGGCGAGCTGGCCCGGGAGCTCGACCTGACGCCACCGGCCATGAGCCGGCACCTGAAGACCCTGCGGGCCAGCGGGCTCGTAGAGCAAACCCACCCGGCGTTCGACGCCCGCGTGCGCATCTACGCCCTGAGGCGTGAACCCATGGTCCACCTGCTCCGCTGGCTCGAGGAGAGTGAGCGGCTGTGGAGCGAACAACTCGCCGCGTTCAAGGCCCACGTCGAGCGCGACGCATGACCTCCAAGGTATTGGTGGCGCTGCGGGTGAAGGCCGCGCCGCAGCGGGTGTTCGACGCCTTCGTAGGTGAGATCGGCGCCTGGTGGCGGCCCAACAGTCTCTTCCAGACGACGCCGCGGGCGCCCGGCGTGCTGGCCTTCGAACCCGGTCAGGGCGGCCGGCTGACCGAGACCCTGGCCAGCGGCAAGGTCTTTACGATCGGCCAGATCACCGCCTGGGAACCGCCATCCCGGCTGATTTTCTCCTGGCGGCAGGCGAACTTCCCACTGGATCTTCATACCGAGGTCGAGGTGACCTTCCAGGCTTTGGGTGAGGAGACCCGGATCAGCGTCGAGCACCGCGGCTTCGACGGCGTGCCGGCCGACAGCGTCGCCCGCCACGGCTTTCCGGACCCTGTGCTGCTCCTTCGCCTGGCGGAGTGGTGGCAGGCCCAGCTCGGCTCGCTTGGCGCAGTTGCGTAACGCTGTTGCGTCAGTTCCCGGTTGTTTTCATATGGTCCGAGGGGAGCCCGGCCTACCCTCTAAGGCCCGCGGACGTGGCGGTTTGAGTTCAAGGATGCTCTCGTGACCAAACCTGCCGTCTCCCGCCAGCCTGCCCGCACGCCGGCGTTCGGCTTCATCTTCACCAGTGCGCTGCTGAACTCGATCTCGTTCGGGATCATGATCCCGATCCTGCCGAACCTGATCAAGGAGTTCACCGGCGGCGACACGGCGGCGGCTTCGGAGTGGAACGTCCTGTTCGCCTGTGTCTGGGGCGTCATGCAGTTCGTCTGCGGGCCGGTCCTGGGGCTGATGTCCGACCGCTGGGGCCGCCGGCCGGTGCTACTGATTTCCCTGTTCGGCCTGGGGGTGGACTTCATCGTCATGGCCCTGGCCCCCACGCTCTGGTGGCTGTTCTGGGGCCGGGTGTTCAACGGCATGACGGCGGCCAGCTTCTCAACCGCCAACGCCTATCTGGCCGACGTCACCGCGCCGGAGAACCGCGCCAAGGCGTTCGGCTGGATGGGCTCGGCTTTCAGCTTCGGTTTCATCATCGGCCCGGCGATCGGCGGGCTCCTGGGGGAGTACAGTCTGCGCCTGCCGTTCTATGCCGCAGCGGCTATAACGCTCGCGAACTGGCTCTATGGCCTGCTCATCCTTCCCGAGTCCTTGCCGCCCGAGAAGCGCGCCGCGCGCTTTGAGTGGCGGAAGGCCAACCCGCTGGGATCGCTGCGGCTGTTGCGCTCGCAGCCCGGCCTGCTGGGCTTGGCCGGGGTGGGATTCCTGTTTCAACTCTCGCACATGGTGCTACCGGCGATCTTCGTGCTCTATGTGGGCTACCGCTACGGCTGGACGCCGCAGGTGATGGGCTTGAACTTTGTGGCCACCGGAATCGCCGGGGTGATTGTGCAGTCCTTCCTGGTGGGGCCGGTGGTAGCGCGGATCGGCGAGCGGCGGGCCGTACTGCTGGGGGCTGCGGCTGGGGTGGTCGGGTTCGCCTGGTACGCCGCGGCGCCCACCGGCGTGATCTATCTCGTGGCTGTGCCGATCTTCGCCATGACCGGCTTCCTGATGCCCGGTTTGCAGGGGCTGATGACGCGCCGCGTCGCGCCCCACCAGCAGGGGCAACTGCAGGGCGCCAACCAGAGCCTGCAAGGGCTGGCGGCGATCTTCGGGCCACTGATCTTCGGTGAGACCTTCGCCTGGTCGCTGCGCCAGGGCCTGGGGCTCCAGATGCCGGGACTGGCGATCTACCTGGCCGCCGCGATGCTGGGGCTGGCCTTCCTGCTGGCGCTCAGGACCGCGCGTATGCCGACGGCGCCAGAGCCAGCACCGGCGTGGTCGCCCCTCCCTGTGGCCGCCATCAATGCGCCTGAAAACCGCTGCAAGAGTGACGCTTGATCCTGCGCCCCCGGAGAGCCCATGCGCGTGCGCTACGTCCTGATCCCCACCCTCGCCCTCCTGGCCGCCGCACCCGCGGCCCTGGCGCAGCCGATCTTCGCCGAGCCCAACCGCGCGCCGCCGGCCGGCGCCATCACCATGAAGCAGTCCTTCGCCCCCGTGGTGAAGCGGGCCGCGCCGGCGGTGGTGAATATCTCCTCCAAGCGCATGGTGCGTCAGCAAACAGACCCGTTCTGGGAGATGTTCGGCCGCGGCCAGCCCCGCGCCCGGGTTCAGGGCTCGCTGGGCTCCGGTGTCATCGTCCGCTCCGACGGGGTGATCGTCACCAACTACCATGTGGTGGAAGGCGGCACGGAGATCACTGTGGCGCTGGCCGACCGCCGGGAGTTTCCCGCCCGGGTCCTGCTGTCTGATCCGCGCACCGACCTGGCGATCCTGAAAATAGAGGCGCCCGAGCGCCTGCCCGTGCTGCCCATCGACGAGACCGGCGACAACGAGGTTGGTGACCTGGTGCTGGCCATCGGCGACCCCTTCGGCGTCGGCCAGACGGTGACCAACGGCATCATCTCGGCGCTGAACCGCACCGCCGATCCCACGGGGGACTCGGCCTCCAGCTACATCCAGACCGACGCGGCCATCAATCCGGGCAACTCCGGCGGCGCGCTGATCGACATGGACGGCGACCTGATCGGGGTGAACAGTTTCATCCTCTCGCGCTCCGGATCGTCCTCGGGCGTGGGCTTCGCGATCCCGGCGGCCGTGGTGCGCCGGGTGGTGGAGACCGCCGTGGGCGGCGGGCGCGCCGTGGTGCGACCCTGGCTGGGCGCGCGCACCCAGACCGTGACCCCCGACCTGGCGCGGGGCCTCGGCCTCAGCGTGCCGCAGGGCGCCATCGTGGCTGACCTTTGGCCGGGCGGACCGGCGGCGCGGGCGGGGCTGAAGACGGGCGACGTGGTGCTGCAGGTCGATGGCCGGCCCGCGACGGACACCGCCACGCTCAGCTACGCCATCGGCAATCATCGCCCCGGCGACAGCCTGCCCCTGCTGGTGCGCCGCGACGGCCGGGAGCTGACCCTGACCCTGCGGGCCGAGCCGCCGCCGAACACGCCCGAGCGCGACCAGCGCACGCTCACCGGCCGCCACCCCTTCGACGGCGCCACGGTGGTCAACCTGTCGCCGGCGGTGGCCGATGAGCTGGGGGTCGACCCCTACGGCCCGCCCGGCGTGCTGGTCACTGGGATCACCCGCGGCCTGGCGCTCAACGTCGGCCTGCGCCCCGGCGACAGGGTGCGCGAGGTCAACGGCGTGAAGATCACCACCGTGCGCGCCCTGGCCGACCTGATCGCCCAACCGCAGCGGACCTGGCGGGTGACCATCGAACGCAACGGCCAGACGGTGACCGCCACCTTCTCGGCCTGACCCGGATTTCCATGCTAAGCCGCACCCCATGGCCGACCTCTTCGAAGCTGCGGGCCTGACGCCGCAACAGCCGTCGCCGCCCATGGACGGGCCCTTGGCCGACCGGCTGCGGCCGCAGACGCTGGGCGAAGTGGTGGGCCAGGACCACCTGCTGGGCGACGGGGGCCCGATCGGTCGGATGGCGGCGGCGAAGCGGCTGTCCTCGATGATCCTCTGGGGCCCGCCCGGCACCGGCAAGACCACCATCGCCCGGCTGCTGGCCAAGGAGGCGGGCTATGAGTTCCAGCAGCTCTCGGCGGTGTTCTCCGGGGTCGCCGACCTGAAGAAGGCCTTCGAACAGGCCAAGATGCGGCGCTCGGCGGGGCAGTCGACCCTGCTGTTCGTCGACGAGATTCACCGCTTCAACCGCGCCCAGCAGGACGGCTTCCTCCCCTTCGTGGAGGAGGGGATCGTCACCCTGGTGGGGGCGACCACCGAGAACCCGTCCTTCGAGCTGAATGGGGCGTTGCTGTCGCGCTCGCAGGTCTATGTGCTGCGGCGCCTGGACGACGAGGCGCTGTCGACCCTGCTAGAGAAGGCCGAGGCTCACGAGGGCAAGACCTTGCCGTTGGAGCCGGAAGCGCGGGAGGCCCTGACCGCCATGGCCGACGGCGATGGCCGCTATCTGCTGACCCTGGCCGAGACCCTGTTCAACATTGGTACGGCCAAGCCCTTGTCGATCAAGGCGCTCGGGGAAATTCTTCAGAAGCGCAGCCCGGCCTACGACAAGGACCGGGAGGAGCACTACAACCTCATCTCCGCCCTGCACAAGTCGATCCGGGGGTCCGATCCGGATGCCGCGCTGTACTGGCTGGCCCGCATGCTGACGGGGGGCGAGGACCCGCTATTCATCGCGCGGCGGCTGATCCGCGCGGCGATGGAGGACATCGGCGAGGCCGACCCCATGTCGCTGGTCCTGACGAACGCCGCCAAGGACACCTACGATTTCCTGGGCTCGCCGGAGGGCGACCTGGCGCTGGCGCAACTGGTGGTCCACCTGGCCGCCGCGCCCAAGTCCAACGCGGTCTATGTGGCCTACAAGGCCGCCATCCGCTCGGCCAAGGAAACCGGTTCCCTCATGCCGCCGGCCCATATCCGCAACGCCCCCACCAAGCTGATGAAGGACCTCGGCTACGGCAAGGGCTATGCCTACGACCACGACGCCGAGGGCGGGTTCTCCGGCCAGAACTATTTCCCCGACGGCATGCCGCGCCAGAGCTTCTACCAGCCCAAGGACCAGGGCTCGGAGGCCCGCATTAAGGACCGGCTGGAACGTTGGGCGGCCATCCGGGCCGAGCGCGAGGGCAAGTGAGGCCACCGCCCAAGACCAAGGCCGAGCCCAAGCCGGTCACCCTGAGCACCGACGAGATCGCCCTGGTCCGTAGCCTGGTGATCTATGAGGACCCGCACATTCTGGCCTTGAACAAGCCGGCAGGGCTCTCCAGCCAGGGCGGGCGCGGGCAGGTCCACACCCTGGACGAACTGCTCTGGGCCTTCGCCAAGCCCGGTAAGGCGCGGCCCCGGTTGATCCACCGGCTGGACCGCGACACTTCGGGCGTGATCCTGACGGCCAAGACCAAGCCCGCCGCAGGATTCCTCGGCAAGGCCATGATGGCCCACAAGTTTTCCAAGACCTATCGGGCCATTGTGACGCCCGGCGCGCCCGATCCGACCGGCGGGACCATCGAGGTTCCCCTGCGCCGGGACGAGGCGGGTCGCGAGGCCTTCATGCGGGTCTGCCCGCCCGACCACCCGGACGCCGAGACCGCCAAGACCCGGTACAAGACGCTGTCCTCCAACGCCTTCGCCGCCCTGTTGGAGCTGTCGCCCGACACCGGGCGAATGCACCAGCTGCGGGTCCATCTGGCTTCCATCCTGCGGCCAATCTCCGGCGACGCCCGTTATGGCGGGGCGCTGGCGGTGGGGGGGCGACCCGTGCCGCGGCTGATGCTGCATGCCGGGGCGCTGTCTTTCCCGCACCCGGAGGGCGGGACCAGGCGGATCGAGGCGCCGACGCCGCCTGACATGGCGGCCCTGCTCTCGGCGATTGGTCTGCCCGAGCCCTGATCGGAACGCTGACCCCGCCAGGCCGTTGTCTCGCCAAGCCCCGGAAGTCTTTCGACTTTCACCAGACAACGAGACCGCCCGATGAAACGCCTGCTGCTCACCGCCGCCCTCTGCGCCAGCCTTGGCGCCTGCGCCAGCGCGCCCACTGTCTACTCCGCCGCCAATGGGCCGCAGGCCGTGGGCTTCTCCGACTACCGGATCGAGCCCGGACGCTATCGCGTGACCTTCCGCGGCGGTCCCGGCGCGCCGCCCGAGCAGGTGGCCGACTACGCCCTGCTGAGGGCCGCCGATATCGCCTTGGCCGACGGCTATGACTGGTTCCGGGTCTCGGATCGGACGATGCGCCAGGCCGGCGCCAACAACGGCCCGCGCGTGTCGCTGGGCACCGGCGGCGGAAGCTATGGCCGCGGCGGTGGGGTTGGTATCGGCCTGGGCACCAGCTTCGATCTCGGCGGCGGGCCATCCCTGGCCCAGACCATCGAGGTGGTTATGGGCAAGGGCGAGAAGCCGCCGGGTGCGGACGTCTATGACGCCCGGGGCCTGCGCAGCGCCATCGGTCCGCGCGCCTAAGCCGCGGGCTGTTCCAGCACCTGGTCTGAGCGCGCCGCCTTGAGCGAGGCGTGGGTGAAGCCCGCGACCTCGGCGACGTCCAGATAACCTTCCGACGGCAGACCGTGGATCATCAGGGCGGGGGAGCGGCCGCGCGCCTGGGCGGCGATGTTGAGCATCTGGCTGGCGACCTGACTGTCGGTTCCGCCCAGGTCGACGGCGGCGACGGTCAGCCCCTGCAGCCGCGCGCCCTTGACCGGTCCGGTGACGTCGCGGCCGGGCTGCAGGCGGGCGAGCACGCCCTTGCAGAGTTGGCCCACCAGGCCGGTGACCTCCAGCAGCCGAGCTTCCGGCGTGCCGCGATCGACGTCGATCAGCTCCACCATGACGCTGGCCCTCACGCGATGGGGCGGCAGACCCTCCGTGCCGATCAGGGCCTGGCGGCCCTTGCGGGTGGAGAGGGTGCGGAAAGAGAGCGGCAGGATCAGCGGCGGATGCGGACCAGCGTCGGCGCCCACGAACAGGGCCGCATAGTCCAGGGACGCGCGGTCGACGAAGGCGATGTCGTCGTCGGAGAGCTTAGCGAAGGCCCGCGACGGGATCACCCGGCCGCTGGCGATGTGGGTGACTGTGGGTTCGATCCGCAGGGCGGCGGTCACCTTGTGGCGCAGGCTGACCGCCGCCTCCAGGCTGAAATCGATGCGCAGGTTCTGGCCCGATGCGGTGACGAAGGAGATCGGGTTGCGGCGACGCTCCTCGCCCGGATCGACGGCGGCATAGGCCGAGACGGCGATCACCTCCTCGGGCGGCGCGGGCTTGTGGGCGGTGACCCGGGCCGGGTCGATCTCCGAACAGGCCAGTTCCTCGCCGTTGATGGCGCTGACGGCGCGGACCTTCATGTGGTGGGGATCGGCGACGCCCAGAAAGAACAGCAGGGCCTCCTCCAGGATCTTCAGGCTGACCGCCTGGGCCGCGACGCCTTCCTCCGAGGTCATGGCGACCAGGAAGTCGGTCTCGCCGATGCGGTGGCGGATGTCCTGATAGGCCAGATGCTCGTCAAACTTCTTGCCGAGATAGGCCCAGACCGCGTCGCGCTTGCGCGGCCAGCGCTCGCCGGAGCGTTTGCGGATCGCCTCGACGCTGATGATGGTGACACAGCCGCGTTCGACCAGATCGGTCCCGGCAAGGCGATCAAGCGCCGCCGCCGCGCCGCCGACGGTGATGCGTTCGATACTGTTGGTCTCGTCAGACGACACGCAGGCGCAGCCACTAAAACCAGTCTCTTGCGACACTATGGCCATCGTGGACTTAACCAGGCGTTGCAGTGAAACTTTCCTCGTCTCGACGCCGCGAGCGGGCCGCTGCATAAGGGCGCGA
>NZ_JBKJTG010000034.1:0-8382 GCF_046590535.1 Phenylobacterium sp.
GCACCGCGCTCAACCCCTCAAGCGTGCGTTGCAAGCCTGGCGACAGAGCCTCGAACGCCGCCGCCTGGCTGGCGAACAGGGTGTCGCCCCCGTAGGCTGGGACCTCCAGGGCGTAAAGGATCGAGCCTATCGCCGGGCGCTCCAGGAAGCTCATGTCGGAGTGCCAGCCACCGCCAAAATTCACCCGGTCCTCCGGCTCCTTGACGATCTCCATCACCTCGGGCTGCGAGGCCATGCCGGCCACATAGGGGTGAATGTTGAGGGGCCCGAACCGCCCCCCCAGCCTGACCTGTTGAGCCGGCGTCAGGTGCTGGTCGCGGAAGAAAATCACCTGGTGCTCGACGAAAGCGCGACGGATTTGCGCGACTGTTTCGCTGGAAAGCTCCTGTGAGAGATCCACGCCGGTGATCTCGGCGCCCAGGGCGCCGGCCAGGCGGCGGACCTTCAGGTTCGATGCGGACATGGCGGTCTCCTTGGGGTCGGCCGGCGAAATGATACACTAAATCCGGGAGGCGAGAGCCCCGCCGGTGGTGGCCCAGCGCCCTAGCTGAGCCTGCGCCGGAACAGGGCGAACAGCCGTTCCCAGTGGCGTTCGGCGGCCTCGCGGTCGTAGGCAGCGCGCTGCGGGAAGGCGAAGCCGTGTTCGACGCCAGCGTAGAGCTCCACCTCGGCGTTCAGCTTGTTGGACCTCACCGACTGGTCCAGCGCCTCGACCATCTCCAGTGGCGCCCAGCGGTCGACTTCCGCACAGCCGAAATACAGCTCGGCGCGGGCCTTGCGGGCGGCCAGGTGCGGGCTGTCTGCCTGGTCGGTGACCAGTTGCACCCCATAGATCGAGGCCGCGGCGGCGATGCGTTCGGGGTGGCTGGCCGCCGCGTTGATCGCGTACTGGCCGCTCATGCAGTAGCCAACGGCGCCCGCGGCGCCCGGGCTCGCCGCCGGGTCGCGGTCGGCGAAATCCAGCAGGGCGTCGGTGTCGTCCATCACCAGCGGGATGGTCAGCGAACCCATCAGGTCGAACATCCGCTCCCGGGCCTGGGCCTCCGGCAGCGCCGGTAGGTCGGCCAGCTCCATGACGCCGCGCCGATAGTAGAGGTTGGGCAGCATGACGTAATAGCCGGCCGAGGCCAGCCGGCGAGCCATGTCGCGCAGTTCCTCACGGATCGCCGGCGCGTCCATGAAGAACAGGATCAGCGGATGGGGCGCGTTACGTTCGGGATGAACGATGAAGGTGGTGACGGCTCCGGCCTTGGTGGGGATCTCGACGGTCTGTTCGATCATGCCGCCAGCACCAGGTCTGAAGGCTTCACGCCCAGTTCCTTCAGGAACGGCTCGGCATAGGCGATGCGGCCTGTCAGGGTCTGCGGGTCGCCCGACGCCAGCCGGTAGACCGCTTCGGCGATGTATTCGATGGGCTGAACCCGGTCGCGGGTCTGGTCGTTGATCAGGCCGTGGACGGCGACGCCGGGGGTGTCCACCAGACCCGGCGAGACCACGTTCACCGCAATGCCGTCCGCCTGCACCTCGGAAGCGAGGCCCGTAGTGAACCGCTCCAGCGCGGCCTTGCACATGCCATAGACCGCTCCGCCCCTGCGCCCGGTGTAGGGCGGCTTCGGATGCAGGCCTGCGCCGGAGGAGATGTTGACGATCCAACCCTGGCCGCGCTCCCGCATGGACGGTAGCACCAGTTGGCTCAGGTGGAACGGCGCATAGACCTGCACCTCCATCATCAGCTTGAAGCGTTTCTCCGGGAACTCCTCCACCGGCATGAAATAGGTGATGGCGGCGTTGTTGATCAGGATGTCCACCGGGCCAAAGGCGGCCACCGCCTCCTCCACCAGCCGCTCACGCTCGATGGCCTGGGCCAGGTCGGCTTTCACGAAGGTCGCCTGACCGCCGGCGTTGCGGATGCGGTCGACGGTCTCGTGCAGGGTGCCGGAAAGGCGGCTCTCGCCGGCCTCCGCCGTGCGCGCCGAGACCACCACTCGGGCGCCCTCCATAGCCAGCCGAGTGGCGATCGCCTCGCCGATGCCGCGGCTCGCGCCGGTGACCAGTGCGTTGCGGCCCTTCAAAGGGCCCTCCGGATTGATGCGGGCGGCCATAGCGTCTCTCCTAAATGTCTTTTGTTCAATCCCACAAGGCTCGCGCGGGCGGGCCGCCGGCGCAAGGCCCGGGTGTTGCCACACGCCGTGAGAGGGGCTTCAATGCCGGGAGATTTTCGCCAAGAGGCGCGCACATGCGGATACCCGACGCCAAGCTGGCGGAGGTCTGGGACCGGGGCTTCACCGTGGTGGAGGACTTCCTCGACCACGAGACCTTGACGGCGGCTCAGGACGCCCTGTGGGAGGTTTTTCCCCGCCCGGAAGCCTATTTCGCCGATCCCGAGGCGCATCCCAAGCTGGCGCGCAGCCAGTTCGCGGGCCTTCGGCTGTTCGCCTATCCGTCCTGGGCGCTCAACCGCGTGCCGGTCTATCCCGATCTGATCGACGCCGCCGAACGGTTCCTGCAGACCGACCAGATCGACTGCTACAAGATCGAGCTGTGGGCGAAGTATTCTGGTGCGATCAACTACGACCAGCACCATCACCGCGACTTCGAGAACCACACCATCGTGGTGCCGCGCGCCGACCAGGTCATGCCGCAGATGACCTGCTTCATCCTGCTCTCCGACGTCACCGAACTGGACGGCCCCACCAAGGCGGTGCCCCTTTCCAAGACCCGCGACATCCCGCTCTCCGTGAGCCAGAGCAAGATGGGCGACTTCTTCGACGACGAGGTGGCCGTAACGGGGCCGGCCGGCTCGATCCTGATCTACAAGACCGACGTCTTCCATCGCGGGTCGGACTTCGGCGCCCCGGGCCGCTCGCGGTTCGTCATGCCGGTGGATTTCAAGCCGCGCGGCTGGCGCTGGCAGGGCAAGCTCGCCTGGGCCAACCAGGCGCTGAACCCGGGCTGGAAGGAGGCGATGGTGCGGATGACGCCGCGCCAGCGCGACCTGTTCGGGTGGCCGCCGCCCGGCGACGACTACTGGAACGCCCAGACACTGGCGGACGTGGCGGGCCGCTACCCCGGCATCGACCTGACGCCCTACGGCACGAAGCGGCGCGCCGAAGAACTGGCCTGACCGCTCATGCGGCCCTCTGCAGCTCCTGCTTGACCCGTTCGGCGAGCGTCTTGATGTCGATGGGCTTGGCCAGGAACGACACGTTGGCCTCGCCCTCCAGCAGGTCGGAGAACTCGCTCTCCGCGTAGCCGGATATGAACATCACCGGCGCCGCACCCAGGTAGACGCGGGCCTGTTTCAGGAGGTCCGGGCCCTGCATCCCCGGCATCACCACGTCGGAGATCATCAGGTCGATGGAGCCAGCGTGGGTCTCGGCCAGCTCCAGCGCCTCCTCGCCGCTGGCCGCCTCGATCACCTCATAGCCACGGGCCCGCAGCAGCTTGGCGGCCACGCCGCGAACGGCGTCCTCGTCCTCCACGAACAGTATCCGCCCGGCGCCGGAGAGGTCGCGGGCCGCGGGCCGCTTGGGCGCAACCGGCAGGGGCGCCTGGGCGACGGTGGCCACCGGGATGTGCACCGGCAGGAAGATGCGGAACGCAGCGCCCTCCCCCGGCCGGGAGTCCACCGAAATCCAGCCTTCCGACTGTTTGACGATGCCGTAGACGGTGGCCAGGCCCAGGCCCGTGCCCTCACCCACCGGCTTGGTGGTGAAGAACGGGTCGAAGATCTTGTCCATCACCGCGGGCGCGATGCCGGGACCGTCGTCGGAGACCTCGATCAGCGCCTGGTCGCCCTCTGCGCTCGCGTAGCCTAGAGCCGCGGCCTGTTCCTGGGTCAGCCGGGCGGTCTTGATGCGCACTAGGCCGCCGCCATGGGCGCGCACGGCGTCGCGGGCGTTGACCGCCAGGTTCATCACCGCAGTTTCTAGCTGGCTGCGGTCGGCCCGCACCAGCGGCAGGTTTCGGCCATAGTCCGTGGAGAGCTTGACGTCCTCGTACAGCACCCGGCGCAACAGCACCTCGAACTCGCTGATCAGTTCGCCAAGGTCGAGGATCTCGCGCTGCACGGTCTGCTTGCGGGAGAAGGCCAGCAGCTTGCGCACCAAGTCGGCGGCCCGCATCGAGGTCTGCTTGATCTCGTTGAGCCCCTCGTACGACGGATCGCCCACCGGATGGCGCGCGGCCAGTACATCGAGCTGCATGAAGATCGCGGTGAGCAGGTTGTTGAAGTCGTGGGCGACGCCGCCGGCTAGCTGGCCGATGGCCTGCATCTTCTGGCTCTGGGCGAGCTGCAACTCAATCTGCTTCCGCTCTGAGACGTCCACCAGGTAGGCGACCCAGCGGCCGGCGCTCTGCGCCAGGTAGAGGTGCGCGATACGGGCGGGATCGTGCGCCAGCCGCACCTCCAGGGCGCCCACCGGCGCGCCCGCCGCCAGCTTCGCGATGGCGTCGGCGCGCGACGCGGGATCGATCAGGGCGCCGAACGCCTGACCCACCTCACCACCGCCGGCCACCGCCTTCAGCGCCGGATTGGCCTCGATGATAAGCGCCTCGAACGGGTCCTCGCCCTCCAGCAGAGCCGCGCCGAACGGCGAGGCCGCGGCGAAGGCGTCGAGCACCTTGGGCGGCGGCGACTTGGCGGTGGTGAAGGCGGCCAGCACCTCCATGGCCGCGGCTGGCAGGGACAGGGTCGCCCCGGCCTGGCTGTGCAGCCGCACCAGGAAGCGCCGGGCCCCCATGGGCGAGACCAGGGCCTCGTGCTCAGTCCCGTTGGTCTTGACGGTGGCGCGGGCGGTCTCGCCGCGCCGCGCCGCGCCCAGGGCCGCGAACAGGCTGGCCGCCGAAGCGCCGGACTTCGGCAGGCGGGGGCTCGCGCCCAGCACTTCGCGCCAGGCGGCGTTGGTGGCCTGCAGACGCCCGTCCGGGGCGGCGATGGCAGCCGGCTCACTCAGCGCCTGGATCAGCTTGTCGACGCCCGCCTCGGCGTCGGCGACGGGCTCGGCCGAGCCGCGCAGCACGAAGAGGCCCAGGCAGCAGACGCCGGCCAGGCCGATCAGCAGTAGCAGGCCAGCCAGGGTCGCGGGCCCGGCGTTCACCGCGGGCGCGGCGGCGAACATCACGGCCAGCAGGAAGAACACCACTGCGGCCGCGGTCAGCGGGTCGAACCGGCGCTTCGCGCCCGTCTGGGACGGCGGCTTGGCCATGGCCAGCGACATCGCCTCCTTGGGTCGGGCGGAGCGCCCCGGCGAATCAATCATCCGTACTGTCGCACAGCGACCATCTTTACAGGACCCTGCCGGCGACGCGGCGACCGGCGTTGAGGATGAAGCCGATGATCTTGGCCACCGCCTCGAAGTGCGCCGGCGGGATCATGTCGTCGATATCCAGCGCAGCGTAGAGCGAACGGGCCAAGGGCGGATCCTCGATCACCGGCACCCCGGCCGCTTCGGCGATTTCCCGGATCTTCAGCGCCAGGGTGTCCAGGCCCTTGGCCACGCAGACCGGCGCGGCGGTCTCGCCGGCCTCGTACTTCAGCGCCACGGCGTAGTGAGTCGGGTTCATCACCACCACGGTGGCGGTGGGCACCGCCTGCATCATGCGACGGCGGGCGCGTTCGGAGCGAATCTGCTTCTGGCGGGCGCGGATATGGGGGTCGCCCTCGGACTGCTTGAAGTCCTCCTTCAACTCCTCCTTGGTCATCCGCATGCGCTTCATGAACCGCTGGCGCTGCCACATCCAGTCGGCGCCGGCGATCACCAGCAGCAGGCCCGCCACGGCGAAGACCAGGCGGCGCAGGATGTCAGAGGCGAACGGCAGCATCGCCGCGGGCTCCATGGCCGCAAGGTTGGTCATCCGCGGCAGGAACGGCTCCAGCACCCACCAGCCGATGGCCCCGGTCAGCAGGACCTTGAGCAACGACTTCACGAACTGCATCAGCCCGTCGAGGCCGAAGATCCGCTTGAAGCCAGCCACTGGAGAGACCTTCTTGAGGTCGAACTTCAGCTTCTCGGGCGTGAACATCAGCCCGGTCTGCATCAGGTGGCCGCCCGCCCCGGCCAGGGCGGCGGCGGCCACCACGATCACCAGGAAGGGCGCGCCCGCCAGGATCGCGTGCCGCGCCACGCTCACCGCGCCGTGCCCCTCCAGGGACATGGAGCCGGCGTTGGCCAGGAAGGGTAGCAGGTCGCGGGCGAGGTTCTGGGACAGCCAGCCCCCCGCCAGGGCGACCACCGTGGCGGCGCCGGCGAGGGAGGCCAGGGCGCCCAGGTCCTGGGTCTTGACGACGTCGCCTTTCTCCCGCGCCTGGTCGAGTTTTCGTTGGGTGGGTTCTTCTGTTTTCGAGGCGGCGTCGTTCTGCTCGCTCATGGCCTAACTGAAGGCTCCGAGCAGTTCGCGGTAACGGTCCACCCACACCATGCCGATGACGCCGAGGCTGAGCGCGAACACCGACAGTCCCATCAGCACCATCAGCGGGGTGGCCACGAAGAAGATCTGGAACTGCGGCATCACCCGGCCGACCAGGCCGGTGGCGATGTTGAACACCAGCGAGAACACCACCACCGGGGCGGCCAGCTGCAGGCCCAGCGCAAAGGACTTGGCCACCGTCTGGATGGCCAGCTGGCCGGCGTCAGCCACCTGGATGTCGCGGCTGAACGGGAACAGGCTGTAGGACCTGACGATAGCGCCCAGGAACAGGTGGTGCAGGTCCGTCGACATGATCAGGACGATGCCCATCAGGCCGAGGAAGGTGGCCAGGGTCGTGGTCGGCTGCGCCTGGCTGGGGTTGGCGGTCTGGGCGAAAGACAGGGTGGTCTGGATCGAGACGATCTCGCCCGCCGTCGCCAGGGAGGACATGAACAGCCGCAGGATCGCGCCGATCATCAGCCCGATCAGCACCTCCTTGATCACCGCCCCGGCCACCCCGCTGCTGCTGGCCGGGATCGGCGGAACCGCGTCGCCCAGCAGCGGGAACAGCATCAGGGTCATGGCGAAGGCGAAGGCCAGCCGGATGCGTGGCGGAATGAAGCTCTCGCCGATCCCTGGGATCAGCATGACCACGGCGCCAAGCCGCGCGAACACCAGGCCCGCGGCGAACACCTGCTGGGCGGTGGCGTAGGATTCCATGGCGGGCGGTCGCCGGCCCGCTACATCGCCGCGATGCGGGCGGCGATATTGCGCATGAAGCCGCTCATCAGGGCTCCCATCAGCGGCAGGAAGACCAGCAGGGAAATGAAGATCGCCACGATCTTCGGAGCATAGACCAGGGTCGCTTCCTGAATCTGGGTCAGGGCCTGGAAGAGGCCGACGCCGACACCCACGATCAGGCCCACGATCAGCACCGGCGCAGAAAGCTGGATTGTAAGCCAGATGGCGTCGCGTCCGACGTCCAGAACCTCGGCGCCGTTCATGATGACCTCACGGAAAATACTGGAGAAACGGACAGCGTCCGCAGCTCCGACTGTCGCTCCCGCATGGTTAACGAACGACTACCGCTGGGCAGAAATTGCCGATCTCTCAGCGGCCCAGCTGGGCCTCCAGGGCCCTGGAGGCCTCGGCGGGCGAGGCCTTGTCGCGGTCGCGGTCGACGCTGTAGTTGGCCGCCTGCATGGCTTCGACGGCGATGGCCCCGATCAGCGGCTTCAACGCCTCCACCAGCCGCCGGTCGCCGGCCCGCTTCGGTGAGATCAGCACCACGGCGTCATAGGGCGGGATAGCGCCCTTTGGGTCGCTCAGCACCACCAGCCGGTCCGCTGCGATCCGCCCGTCCGATGAGAAAGCCGAGATCACGTCGACGTCGCCCCCCGACAGAGCTCGATACATGAAGGTCGGCTGGTAGGACCGCTCGGTGCGGAAGGTCAGGCCGTAGGCGGCGTCCACCGCCTTCCATTCCGGCCGCGACAGGAACTCCAGGTCCGCGCCCATGGTCAGCCCAGGCGCCTCGCGGGCCAGGTCGGCGATGGAGGCGATCCCCAGCGCCTGCGCGCGGTCGGCGCGCATGGCCAGGGCGTAGGCGTTCTCGAAGCCCAGGGAGCCCAGCACCAGCACCCCATCGCGGCGCATCAGCTCCGCGGTGAGCTGGTC
Organism: Phenylobacterium sp.; assembly: GCF_046590535.1. GTDB lineage: Bacteria > Pseudomonadota > Alphaproteobacteria > Caulobacterales > Caulobacteraceae > Phenylobacterium. The sequence continues at coordinate 8,086 of NZ_JBKJTG010000034.1, forward strand.
CAGCACCGCCTGGCGTCCGGGATTGTCCGTGCGCTGCAGCACGTTGGTCCAAAGGGTGCCGGAGTAGTCCACGTAGACGTCCAGCTCGCCGGCCGCCAGAGCCCGGTAGGCCACCGCAGAGCCCAGGTCCTCCTTTCGCCGGACCTGGGCGCCCGTGCGTTGTAGGCGCCCCGCCATAAGGTCGGCCAGGATGTACTGCTCGGAGAAGTTCTTGGCGCCGACCACAGAGGTGCCGGGCTTGCCGATGCCGGCCAGAGGGACCAGCGGCACGGCGTCGCGCACCACCAGGCCGCCGAT
>NZ_JBKJTG010000111.1:0-8241 GCF_046590535.1 Phenylobacterium sp.
CCCACCGCGGTTCCAGGGGTCAGGGTGGAGCTCACCACCACCCCGGGCAGGTCCGACAGCAGGAGCAGCCGGCGTTCCAGCGGCGGGGTGAACACCAGGTCGCCGCTGTCCAGCCCCGCCAGGATGCTGCGGGCCAGGGCGTCGGACACGCGGGTCTCGTTGTTGAGCGCGACTTCGCCGTAGCGACCCTCGATCACCGCGATGGTGACGACGCCGCCGTCAATGCTCTGGGCGGGCAGGTAGGCCTGGGCCACGAAGTAGCCGCGGCGGTTGTAGAAATCCGAGATCCGCGCGGCCAGCGACCGCAGGCCGGCCAAGTCGAGTTCAACGCCTGGCTGGAACTGCGCCGCGGCGATCAGTTCGGCCTCGGTGAAGGCGGTTGCGCCGCTTACCCTGAGCGAAGTGACTACGATCCGCGCACCGGCGTCGGTGGGGGCCGGCGCCGGTGCGCCACGCTCCACGCGGATGTCGGGAATCGATCGGGGTTGGGCGGGAGCTGGCGGAATTTGCCGCAGCTGGCTCCCCGCGCTGGGGACCGGTTGTGCGGACGCGCTGTGCGCGGCCGCCAGCAAGACCACCGTCAATAAACCGAGCTTCGACATCCAGACCCCGCCTTGCGCACGACGTCAGCCCCTAAGACAGGCGCTTCGTGAGCACTCTCGGAACGCGAATGGCAGAGCTATGTTCCACCTGAGGACGAAGTATTGTAAGGCAAAATACGTCGACCAAGAGTTCGGGAAATTATGATCTAGCCACCCGAAAACCGGCAATCGCCCTCGACAACGCATTCTTTTATTTCGCGGCCATCTTCTGCGGAAATTCGCCCCGGGTGTGTCGCCGCGTCTTTGGTGAGCGGGCTGGTGACGCCAAGGTCGGGGGCACCGCGCGCCGCACCCCGCGGCCTGGAGGACGCCCTGCGGCGCTTGGTCCGCCTGTTCTAGGCGCCGCAGCGTCAGCCTTGCCCTTTGCGGGCGCCCCCGGCAGGCTTGGGGGATGACCGACACGCTCGACGCCGCCGTCCCCGCCGACCTCGGCTTCGACCCCGACGCCCTGCGCGCCCGCTACCGGGCCGAGCGGGACAAGCGCCGGCGCGACGATGGCAACGACCAGTACCGCGAGCTCACCGGCGACTTCGCGCGTTACCTGGACGATCCCTACGTGACGCCCGGCTTCACCCGCGCGCCGCTGACCGACGAGGTCGAGGTGGTGGTGATTGGCGGTGGCTTCGGCGGGCTCCTGGCCGGCGCCCGGCTGCGCGAGGCCGGCGTCGCTGACATCCGGGTGATCGAGAAGGGCGGCGACTTCGGCGGCACCTGGTACTGGAACCGCTATCCGGGCGCGGCCTGCGACGTGGAGAGCTATATCTATCTGCCGTTACTGGAAGAGGTGGGCTACATCCCCACCGAGAAATATGCCCGCGCCCCGGAAATCCTCGACCACAGCCGGGCCATCGGCGAGCACTTCGACCTCTATCGCGACGCCTGCTTCCAGACCGAGGTCACCGACCTGACCTGGGACGAGGCCGCCCGGCGCTGGATCGTCTGCACCAACCGCGGCGACGCCATGAAGGCCCGCTTCGTGGTGATGGCCAACGGACCTCTCCATCGGCCCAAGCTGCCGGGCATCCCCGGGGTGGAGACCTTCCGGGGCCACACCTTCCACACCAGCCGCTGGGACTACGGCTACACCGGCGGCAGCCCCGACGGCGGCCTCACCGGCCTGGCCGGCAAGCGGGTGGGGATCATCGGCACCGGCGCCACAGCGGTGCAGTGCGTGCCGCACCTGGGGGCGGCGGCCGAGCACCTCTACGTCTTCCAGCGCACCCCATCCTCCATCGACGTGCGCGCCAACCGGCCCACCGATCCTGCCTGGGCCGAGACGCTCACGCCCGGCTGGCAGGGCCAGCGGATGGACAACTTCAACATCCTGGTTTCCGGCGGCCTGCAGGACGAGGACCTGGTCGCCGACGGCTGGACCGACATCATCCGCAACATCCTGCTACTGGCGCGCACCCAGGGGGCAAAGGGCGATCCGCAGGCCCTGATGCAGCTGGCCGACTTCAAGAAGATGGAGCAGGTCCGCGCCCGGGTGGACGCCACGGTCAGCGACCCCGCCACCGCCGAGGCGCTGAAACCCTATTACAACCAGTTCTGCAAGCGGCCGTGCTTCCACGACGAGTACCTGCAGACTTTCAACCGGCCCAACGTCACCCTGGTGGACACGCAAGGCCGCGGCGTCGAGGCGATCACCCCGCGCGGCTTGGTGGTGGACGGGCGCGAGTACGAGCTGGACTGCCTGATCTACGCCACCGGCTTCGAGGTCGGCACCGACTACACGCGGCGCTCCGGCTACGAGCTGCATGGCCGCGGCGGGGTGACGCTGACGGAGAAGTGGCGCGACGGGGCCGCCACCCTGCACGGCTTTCACAGCCGCGGGTTCCCCAACTGCTTCATCGTGTCGAACGTGCAGTCCGGCTTCTCGGTGAATTTCCCGCATATGCTGAACGAGCAGAGCAAGCACATCGCCCACATCGTGAAGCATTGCCTGGAGGCCGGCGTCACCACCGTCGAAGCTTCGGAAGACGCTGAGAAGTCCTGGGTGGAAACCATTGAAAAACTGGCGATTTTCCGCCAGAAATTCCTCGAGGAATGCACCCCCGGCTACTACAACAACGAGGGCAAGCCGCAGGCCATGAGCGTGCGCAACTCCTCCTACGGCGCAGGCTCCATGGCCTTCATCCAGGTGCTGGAGGACTGGCGCGCCCAGGGCGGCCTGGAGGGGCTGGAGCTGACCCGGGACTAGCCGTTCGGATGTGTCTGGCGATCAGACCGCCTGGCCGGCGCACCAGCCGCTGGCCCAGGCCCACTGGAAATTGTAGCCGCCCAGCCAGCCGGTGACGTCCACCGCCTCGCCGATGGCGTAGAGCCCCGGCACGGCCTTGGCGGCCAAGGTCCGCGAGTCCAGCGCCTCGGTGTCGATCCCGCCCAGAGTGACCTCCGCCGTGCGGTAGCCCTCCGAGCCCACCGGCTTCACCCGCCAGGCGTTCACCGCCTGCGCCACCGCCCGCAGCCGCTTGTCCGAGGCGTCGGCGATATTACCGTGAGCGTCCTCCCGCTCGGCGATCAGGGCCGCCAACCGGCGCGGCACCTGGGCGGCCAGCACGGTGGCCAGCGCCTGCCGGGGCTGCTCGGCCCGGGCGCGGCGCAGGGCCGCGAAGAGGTCGACGCCCGGGGCCATGTCCACGCAGAGCTCGTCGCCCTCGCGCCAGTAGGATGAAATCTGCAGGATCGCCGGCCCGCTGAGCCCCCGGTGGGTGAACAGCATGGCCTCCTCGAACCGCGCCTTGCCGCTGGCCACGGCCACATCCACCGCCACCCCGGCCAGGGGCTTCAGCCGGTCCAGCAGGCCGATCTCGAACGTCAGGGGCACGAGGGCAGGCCGCGTCGGCGTCACTCGCAGGCCGAACTTCGCCGCCAACTCATAGGCGAAACCGGTGGCGCCCATCTTCGGGATCGACTTGCCGCCGGTGGCCAGGACCAGCGAGGCGCAGGAAACCTCGGACCCGCCCACCGCCATGCGGAATCCGTCAGCGGTTCGCTCGACCCGGTCCGCGGTGGCGCCCAGGCGGAGCGTCACCCCGTGCTGCGCCATCTCGGAGAGCAGGGCCGCGATGATCTGCTTGGCCGAGCCATCGCAGAAGAGCTGGCCCAGGCTCTTCTCGTGCCAGGCGATCCCGTGGCGCTCCACGAAGCCCACGAAGTCGGCCGGCCGGTAGCGGCGCAGGGCCGAGATGGCGAACTTGCGGTTCTCCGACAGGAAGTTAGCCGGGCCCGTTTGGAGGTTGGTGAAGTTGCAGCGGCCGCCGCCGGAGATGCGGATCTTCTCGCCGGGCGCCTGGTTGTGTTCGACCACCAGCACCCGGCGGCCGCGCTTGCCGGCCTCAATGGCGCACATCATGCCGGCCGCGCCGGCGCCGACGATGACGACGTCGAAGGCCTCCATGGGCCTAGTGTGGCGATTCGGAAATTCCCCGGCGCGTATGGCGGGCTCTGAGGGAATTTCCAAATCTCCAGCCACACTAGCAAGTGTATGTTTCTAGTGTTCTTTTTGCATCTGAAGTTCGCTCAGAGCCTGATCCAACAAGCAGGCGAACTTCAGATCCAGCACACTAGTCCTTGGCGCGTTCCTGGTAGGAGCTGTCCTCGGTGAGGATCACCACCCGGGTGCCGGCGGCGATATAGGGCGGCACCATGATCCGCGCGCCGTTGGTCAGGATGGCGGGCTTGTAGGAGGACGACGCGGTCTGGTTCTTTACCGCCGGTTCCGTCTCGACGATCTCCATGGTCACCAACCGGGGCAGTTGCAGGGCGATCGGCACGCCGTCGTGGGTGGAGAGGGTCACCGTCATGCCGTCCTGCAGCCAGGGCGCGGCGTCCCCCACCACGTCCTGGGTGACCACGACCTGATCGAAGTTCTCCGGGTTCATGAAGTGATAGCCCTCGCCGTCCTGGTAGAGGAACGTGAAGTTGCGGTCGTCAACGAAGGCCCGCTCCACCTGCTCGGTGGTGCGCCACCGCTCGGAGACCTTCACCCCATCGGAGATCCGGCGCATGGCCAGCTGGGTCACCGGCGTGCCCTTGCCGGGGTGGATGTTCTCGGCGGTGAGGACAACGTAGAGCTTGCCGTCCACATCGACGACGGAGCCTCTGCGGAGCGAGCTGGCGGCGACCTTCACGTAATCTGATCCTTGGCGTGTCGGGCGCCGTCCGGCGCACGCGATTCTGCTAATCTTCTGGGTTGGCGGGCATCTATAGCAAGGCCGCCGCCGGCGCCAGCCGTCTCCACCCGAGCCTAGAGGCCCGCGCTTGCCGACCCCGACCGCTTCCCCCTGGTGGGCCCCCGACAGACACGCCGACCGCCGGCCGTTCCTGCTGGCGCGCAACCGCATCACCCAGGCCGTGCGGGCCTGGTTCGGCGGCAGGGACTTCACGGAGGTGGAGACCGCCGCCCTGCAGGTCTCGCCGGGCAACGAGGCGCACCTGCACGCCTTCGCCACGGAGGCGGTGACCACGGCGGGCGAACGATCTCCGCGCTACCTGCACACATCGCCGGAGTTCGCCTGCAAGACCCTGCTGGCCGCCGGGGAGACCAAGATCTTCAGCCTGGGCAAGGTCTGGCGCAATCGCGAGCGCGGCCCCCTGCACCACCCTGAGTTCACCATGCTGGAGTGGTACCGGGCCGGGGAGGGCTACGAGACCTTGATGGCCGACTGCGCGGCGCTGGTGGCCCTGGCTGCAGAGACGACGGGCGCCCGGGTGTTTAGCTTCCGTGGCTTGCAGGCCAATCCCTTCGCCGAGCCGGAACGCCTCACCGTCGCCGAGGCGGTTCGCCGCTTCACCGGCATCGACCTGCTGTCCAGCGTGGCGGCGGACGGCGCCACCGACCGAGACACCCTGGCCGCCGCGGCGCGGGCGCGCGGCCTGCGGGTCGCCGCCGACGACACCTGGGCCGATGTGTTCAGCCGCATACTGGTGGAGCGGGTGGAGCCAAACCTGGGCATGGGCCGGCCCACCTTCCTCTGCGAATACCCGGTTGCGGAAGCCGCGCTCGCGCGGCCCAAGCCCGACGACCTGCGGGTGGCGGAGCGGTTCGAGCTCTATGCCTGTGGCGTCGAACTGGCCAACGCCTTCGCCGAACTCACCGACCCCGGCGAGCAGCGCCGCCGCTTCGAGGCCGAGATGGCCGAGATGTTCCGGGTCTATGGGCAGAGCTACCCCATCGATGAGGATTTCCTGGCCGCCCTGGGGCAAATGCCTCCCGCCAGCGGCGCGGCCCTGGGCTTCGACCGGCTGGCAATGCTGGCGTCGGGCGCCAGCCATATCGAACAGGTCCTGTGGACGCCCGTCGCCGGCTGATCCATATCGGCGCCATGACCTCCGCCACCCTTCGCAGCATTCCGGCGCTGGCTCGCGCCGGCCTGGTCGCGCCCGAGCGCCTGCCGGCGCTTGAGCGGGTGGCGGCGCAGTATGCGGTGGCGATCACGCCGGCCATGGCCGAGCTGATCGACGCCTGCGACCTCCAAGACCCCATAGCCCGCCAGTTCGTCCCCACGGAAGCCGAGTTGGACCTGCGCCCCGACGAGCTGGCCGATCCCATCGGCGACCTGGCGCACAGCCCGGTGGAGGGGATCGTCCACCGTTATCCCGACCGCTGCCTCTTGAAGGTGAACCACGCCTGCGCGGTCTACTGCCGGTTCTGCTTTCGCCGGGAAATGGTGGGCCCGGAAGGCGTGCGGCCGCTTTCAGCCGCCTCCCTGGACGCGGCCCTGGCCTACATCGCCGCCCACCCGCAGATCTGGGAGGTGATCATCACCGGGGGCGACCCCTTCATCCTGTCGCCCCGGCGGCTGCGCGACCTGATGGCTCGGCTGGCGGCGGTGGATCATGTGAAGGTGGTGCGCTTCCACACCCGGGTCCCGGCGGTTCAGCCGCAAACGGTCACCGACGCGCTGGTGGCGGCCCTCAGGCGCCCCGGCAAGGCGGTCTATGTGGCGCTGCACGCCAACCACGCCCGCGAGTTCACCCCCGCCGCCCGCGCCGCCTGCGCGCGCCTGGTGGACGCCGGCGTACCCATGCTGGGCCAGACGGTCCTGCTGCGCGGGGTCAATGACGACGCCGCGAGCCTTGAGGCCCTGTTCCGCGCAATGGTCGAGACCCGGATCAAGCCCTACTACCTGCACCACGGCGACCTGGCGCCCGGCACCTCGCACCTGCGCACCACCATCGCCGAGGGCCAGGCCGTGATGCGGGATCTGCGTGGCGCGGTCTCCGGCCTCTGCCAGCCGACCTATGTGCTGGATATCCCCGGTGGCCACGGCAAGGTCCCGGTGGGGCCGGACTACCTCAGCGACGGCGGTGTCGAGGACCCCGCCGGCCGCGTCCACGCCTACCCGCCGAAATCCTGATGGCTTGGACCCGCCGCTACGAAGACGCCGAGCCGCAACGGATCAACCGCTGGCTGGCGCAGAGCGGCGTCTGCTCCCGGCGGGAGGCCGAGGGGCTGATCGAGCAGGGGCTGGTGGCCATCGACGGTGAGACGGTCACCGACATGGGCCGAAAGATCCTGACGGGCCAGACATTGGTCCTGTCCGACACCGCCCAGAGCGCCCTGGACGCCCAGCTCAGCGTGGTGCTGCACAAGCCGGTGAACGTGGTCTCCGCCCAGCCGGAGCCCGGCCAGGTTCCCGCTGTGCGCCTGCTCACCCGCGAAGCCCTGGTGGGGGACAGCCCGACCATTCCCGACCGGGAGACCAGCCTGGCGCCGATCGGCCGGCTCGACATGGACTCCCGCGGCCTGCTGATCCTCTCGGAGGACGGGGTCCTGGCCAAGGCGATCATCGGGCCGGAGTCCGAGCTGGAGAAGGAGTACCTGGTCCGTGTCACCGGAGAGATCACGCAGAAGAAGCTGGCCCAGCTTCGCTACGGCCTGATGCTGGACGGCCGTCAGCTTCGCGCCGCGAAGGTGACCCTGGTGGCGGGCCACGAGCTGCGCTTCATCCTCACCGAGGGGCGTAACCGCCAGATCCGCCGCATGTGCGACCTGGTCGGCCTGCACGTCATCGACCTCTACCGGGTCCGCATCGGCAATCTCAGCCTCGGCGACCTGCCCGAAGGCCGCTGGCGGGTGCTGACGGCCAAGGAACGAACCGGCCTGATCGGCGGCCGCCGGAAGTAAGAGCCCGCTAAACTGGATCTGCCGCCAGGCGCTTGTCGAGATAGGCGGCCACGTGGCTCTCCACGGACGGCAGGCTCTCCATCCAGAAGTGGCTGGCGCCCTCGACGACCTCGTAGTCGATGACGATGCCCTTCTGGGTACGCAGCTTGGAGACCACGCGTTCCACCTCCACCGGCGGCACCACGGTGTCCGACCCGCCGTGCAGGATCAGACCGGAGGCCGGGCAGGGGGCCAGGAACGAGAAGTCATAGGCGTTGGTGGGCGGCGAGACCGAGATGAAGCCGTCGGTCTCCGGCCGGCGCATCAAGAGCTGCATACCCACCCAGGCGCCGAAGGAATAGCCGGCGACCCAGCACTGCGAGGCCGCGGGATTGGTGGTCTGCAGCCAGTCCAGTGCGGTGGCCGCGTCGGCCAGTTCGCCGATGCCTGAGTCGAACTCGCCCTGGCTGCGGCCCACGCCGCGGAAGTTGAAGCGCAGGGTCGAGAAGCCGCGCTTCATGAACAGGT
>NZ_JBKJTG010000173.1:0-9557 GCF_046590535.1 Phenylobacterium sp.
AGATCATGATGCTGCGCCGGTTCCAGCAGGCGGGCCACAAGCCCATCGTGCTGATGGGCGGCGGCACGACCAAGGTCGGCGATCCCACCGGCAAGGACACGTCGCGCCCGCAGCTCACCGAAGGCGACATCGCCGCCAACATCGCCTCGATCCGCACGGTGTTCGAGAAATTCCTCACGTTCGGCGAGGGGCCCACCGACGCGCTTTTGATCGACAACGACGAATGGCTGTCGAAGTTCGGTTACGTCCAGTTCCTGCGCGACTACGGCGTCCATTTCACCATCAACCGCATGCTGGCGTTCGACAGCGTCAAGGCGAGGCTCGACCGCGAGCAGCCGATGACCTTCCTCGAGTTCAACTACATGCTGATGCAGTCGGTGGACTTCCTGGAGCTGGAGCGCCGCTACGGCTGCCTCCTGCAGATGGGCGGCTCCGACCAGTGGGGCAACATCGTCAACGGCGTGGAGCTGATCCGCCGGGTGGACCAGAAGCCCGCCTTTGGCCTGACCACGCCGCTGCTCTCCACCGCGTCCGGCCAGAAGATGGGCAAGACCGTGGGCGGGGCCGTGTGGCTGAACGCCGACCTGCGCAGCCCCTACGACTACTGGCAGTTCTGGCGCAACACCGAGGACGCTGACGTGGGCCGGTTCATGCGCCTGTTCACCGACCTGCCGCTGGACGAGATCGCCCGGCTGGAGGCCCTGCCGGGGGCCGAGATCAACGAGGCCAAGAAGGTGCTGGCCAACGCGGCCACCACGCTGCTGCACGGGGCTGAGGCCGCGGACGCCGCCGCGGGGGCGGCTCAGGCGGCGTTCGTCGACGGCAAGCTGTCGGACGACCTGCCCACCCACGAGCTACCGGCGGCGGAGCTGGTGGCCGGGATCGTGCTGGCGGCGCTGGCGGCCGACGTCGGACTGGCGGGCTCACGCGGCGAGGCGCGCCGGTTGGCCCAGGGCGGCGGCCTGCGGGTCAACGACCACGCCGAGACCGACGCCAACCGCACGCTCACCCCAGACGATCTGGTCGAGGGCGTTATCAAGCTGGCGGCGGGCAAGAAAAAGATCGTCCTGGTGCGGCCGGTTTAGAATGGAGAGCCAAATGACCGATCTGACCGAGGGCGCCCGGGCGCCGGACTTTACGCTCGAAGGAGCCGACGGCCCCCTGCGGCTGGCGGACTTCGCCGGCATGACCCTGGTGCTCTATTTCTACCCCAAGGACGACACCACGGGCTGCGCCAAGGAGGCGCAGGACTTCACCAGCCTCGCCGGCGACTTCGCCAAGGCGGGCGCGAGCGTGCTCGGCGTTTCCAAGGACAGCGTGAAGTCGCACGGCAAGTTCGCCGCCAAGTACGATCTGGGTGTGACCCTGGGCTCCGATCCGGCCGGCGCCGTGGTGGAGGCCTATGGCGCCTGGGTGGAAAAAAGCATGTACGGCCGCAAGTACATGGGCATCGACCGCTCCAGCTTCCTGATCCGCGACGGGGCGATCGCGCGGATGTGGCGCAAGGTGAAGGTGCCGGGGCACGCCCAGGACGTGCTGAAGGCCGTCCAGGCGCTCTGATCCTACGCGGCGCAGCGTCGCACGCGGCCGGCGCGCCAACCGGGCCCTGTTGCACCAACGCCGCGAAGCTTTGACCATGATCGCCCAGGGCGAACGGCATTCTGGACGAATCTGTGAACGCCGTTCAGCTTTCATTTACCGAAGCTCGCGAACAGTGGGAACGGTTCGGACTGCGCCCGATGCGGCGCAAAGCGCCTTGCGCGCTTCGGAAATCTCATTGCATATCGCCGAATTCTCACGGGGTCGGGGACCCAGCGAAAAGCATGACACGCGTGGCGCGCCTTCGCCGTTCGCTCGTAGAGCTGTTTCCCGAGCGGCACCTCTATGTGCGCTCCGGCGGCCAGATGAAGGCCTTCATGCTGTCCACCTCCAAGCAGATGGCCGCCGCCAGCGTGGTGGCCGGCGCGGCGCTGTGGATGGGCGTCTGCACCGCGGCCATGCTGGTCAATCTGCTCTCCGCCTCCTCCGCCGACCGCGAGATCGCCCACATCAAGGCCCAGTCCGAGCGCTATGTGGCCGACCGCCAGGCTCGCCTCGACAGCGCAATCGCCCAGCTCAACGCCGCCAGCGGCTCCGGCGAGAACGTCGCCCACACCGTGGAAAAGCGCCACGCGGCGCTGGCCCTGCTGCTCACCGACATGCGCGGCGCGCCTGGCGCCGCCGAGGCGCTGACCCCGTCGATCAACCGCGCCCTGACCACCCAGGCGACAAATCCGCAACGCCGGGTCGAGCTGGTGCGGATCAGCCAGGAACAACTGCTGGACGCCGCCGACACCTTTGCCAAGAGCCGCGCCGACCGGGTTCGCCTGGCCTTCCGCATGGCCGGCCTGACCCCCAGCGCCTACCTGCCGCGCGGCGGGGCCCTGGGCGGCCCGCTGATCGAGTCCAAGGACCCGCGGGCCCTGGCCGCCGTGCTGGACGTGGACGAGGACTTCGCCCAGCGGGTGCAGCGCGCCGCCACCGATGTCTCCGAGGCCCGGGCCCTGTCGGACGCGGCGCTGGACATGCCCTTCGCGCGGCCTACCGCCAACACCTCGCAGAGCAGCGGCTTCGGCGTGCGCCGCGACCCGTTCACCCGCCGCCCGGCTTTCCACTCCGGCCTCGACTTCAGCGGCGTCGTCTCCACCCCGATCCAGGCCACCGGCCCGGGGATCGTGGCCTTCACTGGCATCCGGTCAGGCTACGGCAAGACCATTGAGATCGACCACGGCCGCGGCCTGAAGACCCGCTACGCCCACCTGCAGAGCATCGGCGTGCGTCCGGGGCAGCGCGTGGCAGTCGGCCAGCGCCTGGGCGGCATGGGCTCCACCGGCCGCTCCACGGGCACCCACCTGCACTACGAGGTCTGGGTCAATGGCCGCGCCCAGAACCCCATCCGTTTCCTGAGAGCCGGTGAGTATGTTCTCCAAGCCGAGTAAGGACCCGTTGCGGTCGGAGCGTACCGACGCCGCCCAGCCCGGGCGCAAGCCGATGGTCGCCTCCCTGATCGCCGAAAACGTCACCCTGAACGGTGACCTGGCCAGCGACGGCGACGTCCACCTGGACGGAGTACTCGTCGGCGACCTTCGGGTCGGCCGCCTGACCCTGGGCGAGAGCGCCATGGTCGAGGGCGCCATCGAGGCCGAGAGCGTCGAAATCCGCGGGCGGGTGACCGGCTCGATCACCGCGCGGCAGATTCGCCTGTGCGCCAGCGCCCGGGTGAACGGCGACATGACGCATGCGGAGCTGGCGATCGAGGCCGGCGCCCACTTCGAGGGCCGCAGCCTGAAGTTCGAGGCCCTGGAAACCGCCGAGCCCCTGGCGCTCACCGCCAGCACGGTCCAGGAGCTCTAGCTAGGCGCCCTCCGCGGCGTCGCGGGTCACGCCGACCCGCTGGGCCAGCGAGGCGCCCATGAAGGCGTCCAGGTCACCGTCCAGCACCCCTTGCGTGTCGGAGGTCTCCACCTCGGTGCGCAGGTCCTTGACCATCTGATAGGGCTGCAGGACGTAGGACCGGATCTGGTGGCCCCAGCCGATGTCGGTCTTCTGGTCCTCTAGCGCCTGCTGCGCCGCCTCACGCTTCTGCAGCTCCAGTTCGTAGAGCCGGGCGCGCAGCATCTTCCAGGCTTCGTCGCGGTTCTGATGCTGAGAGCGGCCCGCCTGGCAGGCCACCGCCACGCCGGTGGGGATGTGGGTCAGGCGGACGGCGGAATCGGTCTTGTTGATGTGTTGACCGCCGGCCCCGGAGGCCCGGTAGGTGTCGGTGCGCACGTCGGACGGATTGATGTCGATTTCGATGGTGTCGTCGACCACCGGATAGACCCATACCGAAGCGAAGCTGGTGTGCCGCTTGGCGGCGGAATCGAACGGCGAGATGCGCACCAGCCGGTGCACGCCGGCCTCGGTCTTCAGCCAGCCATAGGCGTTGGCGCCCTTGATCTGCAGAGTGACCGACTTGACGCCCGCCTGCTCACCGGAGGTCTCTTCAAGGAAGTCGACGCTCATGCCGTGCGCCTGGGCCCAACGCGAGTACATGCGCAGCAGCATGCCAGCCCAGTCGTTGGATTCCGTGCCCCCGGCGCCGGAGTTGATCTCCATGAAGGCGTCGTTGCCGTCAGCTTCGCCGGAGAGCAACGCCTCGAGCTCGGCGCGGCCGGCCCGATCCTTCAAGCCCTTGAGCTGGGCGCGGGCCTCCTCGAGGGAGGCCTCGTCACCCTCCTCGTCGGCCATCTCGGCGTAACCGATGGCGTCGCCCAGATCGCGCTCCAGGGCGCGCACGGCGTCCACCTGGCTGGCCAGGCGGGTGCGCTCGCGCATCAGGGCCTGGGCGGCGGTGGCGTTGTCCCACAGGGTCGGGTCCTCAACCCGGGCGTTCAGCTCATCGAGCTTGCGAAGCGCAGGGTCCCAGTCAAAGACGCCTCCTGAGCAGTTCGATCGACTGCTCGATGTCGGCCTTGGCGGCCTCGACATCCGCTCTCATGGGAAAGCTCCGTTGATGTAAGGGCGCGGCAGATAGCCCGCGGGTGGGCTCAGTACAAGCCGGTGACGTCTTCCGCCTTCTTGGCGGGCGGCGGCGGCGGCGGCGCGGGCGGCGCGGAGGCGCCAGTCAACTGCCCACCCTGCCAGACCTGATTGTAGGGCTGCGGGCCTGAGCGCACGGGCCCGGCGGCGCCCATCGGCGCGGTGGCCACCCGGGGCTCCGTGCCCGGACGGAAGGCCTCGCGGATGCCGCGCACCATGGCGAACTTGGCGTTGGCCGGGGGCATGAACTCCTCCGGCTCGGTTCCCTTGATGGCTTCCTGCATGAATTCGATGAAGATCGGCACGGCGGCGACGCTGCCGGTCTCGTTGTCGCCCAGACTGCGGTTGTCGTCGAAGCCGATGAACACGCCGACCACGATCTGCGGGGTGAAGCCCATGAACCAGGCCGAGCGATAGTCGTTGGTGGTGCCGGTCTTGCCGCCCACCGGACGGCCCAGCACCAGGGCCTGGGTGGCGGTGCCGCGCTGCACGACCCCCTGCAGCATCGATGAGATCTGATAGGCGGTGACCGGATCCATCACCTGGGCCCCGGTTTGGCCGATGCGCGGGCTCTCCGCGCCGCTGAAGCCGGCCTCGCACCGGTCGCAGTCGCGCCGGTCGGCCCGGAAGATGGTCTTGCCGTTGCGGTCCTGCACCAGCTCAATCAGGTGCGGCTCGACCTTGCGTCCGCCGTTGACGAAGGAGGCGTAGGCGCCGGTCAGCTTGAACACCGTGGTCTCGCCGGAGCCCAGGGCCATGGCCAGGACCTTGTCCATCTTCTTCATGACGCCCAGCCGCTCGGCCATCTCGCTGATCTTGGTCATGCCGACGCCCTGGGCCAGGCGCACGGTCATGGTGTTGCGCGAGAGTTCCAGCCCCCGCCGAAGGGCCAGGGCGCCATAATATTTGCGGTTGTAGTTCTCCGGAGACCAGGCGACGCCGCCGGCGCCAGGCAGGGTGATGGGCGAGTCCAGCACCACGCTGGCCGGGGTGTAGCCGTTCTCCAGGGCGGTGGCGTAGATCAACGGCTTGATGGCCGAGCCGGGCTGGCGCTCCGCCTGGGTGGCGCGGTTGAAGCTGGAGAGCGAGAAGGAATAGCCGCCGACCATGGCTAGCACCCGGCCGGAGCCGGGCTCCATGGCCACCAGGGCGCCGTTCACGGCGGGCACCTGCTTGAGGCGGAAGCCCTGGCCGGCCTCGTCGGGAGTCACGAAGATCAGGTCGCCTGAGCCGATGCCCTTGCCGGCCCGGGCCCACGCCACGTCGGAACTGGCCAGGGCGCCATTGACCCCTTCGATGGTGCGGACCTGCACGGCGCCGCCGGCCACCCCAGTCACCACGGCGGGGCGCCAGGTGCGGCGTTCGGCCGGGCGGGACTTCTTCTTGGCGATGTCTTCCCAACCCGTGAGCGTGGTCACGTTGCCCCACGCGCCGCGCCAGCCGTGCCGGCGGTCGTAGGCCTCCAGCCCGTTCATCAGCGCGGTCCGCGCAGCGCTCTGCATGCGCGGGTCCAGGGTGGTGCGCATGTAGTAACCGCCCTCATTGAGGCGCTGGCCCAGGGTGGCGAGGCCCCGGCGGCGGACCTCCTCCACGAAATAGTCGGCGTCGCGGTACTTGGCTCGGGTCGGCTCTGGCTGGACCACCAGGTCCTCGCGCTTGGCGGCCTCGGCTTCGGCGCGGCTCACCCAGCCCAGATCCGCCATCTGGTCGATCACCCAGTTGCGGCGGGCGATGCCCTGGGCCTTGCGGCGGATCGGGTGGTAGTTGTCCGGCCCCTTCGGCACGGCGGCCAGGTAGGCGCTCTCGGCCAGGGTCAGGTCGCTGATCGATTTGCCGAAGTAGTTGTAGGCCGCGGCCCCGACCCCGAACGAGCGATAGCCCAGCCAGATCTCGTTCAGATACAGCTCGAGGATCCGCTCCTTGTTGAGGGTCTGCTCCAGGCGGCCAGCGAGGATGGCCTCCTTGAGCTTGCGCCCCAGCGTCGCGTCGTTGGTCAGCAGGATGTTTTTGGCCACCTGCTGGGTGATCGTCGAGCCACCCTCCAGCCGGCGGCCCTGGATGGTGTTGATGACGTTCTTGATCATGGCCCGGCTAAGGCCGCCCACGTCGACGCCGCCGTGCTTGAAGAAGTTGTGATCCTCGGCCGCCAGGAACGCCTGGGCGGTCTGCGCCGGGATGGCGTCATAGGGCACGTAGATGCGGCGCTCGCGGGAGAATTCGCCGATCAGGGTGCCATCCCAGCCATAGGCGCGGGTGGCGGTGGGCGGGTGGTAGTCCACCAGGTCGCCCGCGTCGGGCATGTCGTGGAACAGCCAGGCGGCATAGATGGCCGTGGCGAAGCCCGCCAGCGCAATGAGGCTCAGCACGGCGACGCCGGCGACCGCGACCCATCGTTCGGGGGGATTCAAGTTCCGCTGGCCTCCAGGGGGCGTCCCGCACCCTTCAGCCGTCGTCTAGCCTGTGTCGGAGCGGGCGCCAACGGCCCGACCGCTTGCCCGCGTCAGCGCGCCGCAAGCCGGACGGACTGGGCGAAGTAGGCGTCGATGGCGTCGCCCACCGCCCCGATCAGCCGCCCTCGCCGGGCGGGATCGCGCAGCAGGGCCTCGTCCTCGGGGTTGGAGACAAAGCCCATCTCCAGCAGCACGGCCGGCACGTCGGGGGCCAGCAGCACCATGAAGCCGGCGTCGCGGTGGCTGCGGCGCAGCAGGGGCGCCTTGCCCTCGATGTTGGAAACCAGGGTCTGGGCGAACATCGCCGAGCGGTTGCGGGTGGCCCGCTGGGTCAGGTCGAAGAGGATGTCGCTGACGCCGCGGTCGCCGGCCAGGCTGGCTTTCTGAAACCAGTCGGCCTTGCTGACGAACTGGGCGGCGCGGCTGGACGCCGCCTTGTCGGAGAGGGTGTAGACGCTGGCCCCGCGCAGGTCGGGCTCCGGGCCCGAATCCGCGTGCAGCGAGATGAACAGGTCGGCGTCGGCGCGTTGCGCGATCCGCACCCGGCTCTCCAGGGGCACGTAGATGTCGGTGTCCCGGGTCATCACCACCGTGTAGCGGCCGGTGCGCTCCAGCCGGGTCTTTAGCGCCTGGGCGGCGGCCAGGTTGACGTCCTTCTCGAAACCCTGGGCCCCGCGGGCGCCGATGTCGCGGCCGCCATGGCCGGCGTCGATCACCACGGTCTTCTTGAGCGAGAGCGGCGGCGCCTTGGCCGGCAGGAACTGGGTGCGCAGGCGCGCCACGGGCGACGGCGGCGCGGCGGCCTTGACGAAGGTCACGCCCTCGGCGGCGACCACGTCGATCACATAGCGATAGTGCGCCACCCCGTCGGCCGGCGGCAGTAGGAAGCGGCGCTTCACGGTGGCGTTGGCGGCCAGGTCGATTTGCAGGCGGGCGCCGCCGGCGGTCTGTTCCACCATCCAGGAGGTTACCAGCCCCTGCCCCGCGCCCTGCAGGGCCTGGGCCGAGACGCCCGGCAGCATCAGAATCACCCGGCGGTCCAGCGCTCCGTCGGCGATCACCTTGCCGGACACCGCCCGGTCGAGATCGATGACGATGCGGGCCTGGGCGGCGTCGCCCCCCATCCGCACCTTGAGGATGTCGGCGGTGGCGACGGCGGCGTGGGAGACGGCGAACATCGCCATGCCGCAGACGGCGGCGCCGGCCACGGCCCATGCGCGGCCGCGGTCTCCTGCCATCGCCCGACGAAGACGCCCCAACATCAACAAAAGCCCCAGAACCCGCACGGATTGGCGATCCGCGCTCGCAACAGCCATATACAGCCCCTCGCCGTAGCCAAACGGTTAATGACCTCTTTCCGGCGGCGCGTTGTCGCGTTCGGCTTTCCTTTTAGGCTCCAGTGTTGCAATGTCCGCCCCGCGCGACTTCAGCCGCGCCTGCCGCGAAGCAGGCTTGTGCGTCACGCGAACCAAAAGCCGGCGTCGGCTTCATCCGAAACTTCGGTGACGACGCATCATCCGTTCCGCGCCATGTGGCGCGTCTAGGAACACACCCCGATGGGCTGCGCAGCTCACGCCAATATCCGGCCCAAGGCCGCCCGAGACGCCGCATTCGGCGTCTGCCCGGGCGACGCGCGCGTCCGTCCCCCACACCGGCAGCGCAGGAGCCTCTGGCCCGCCGCGCGCCGCGGAGATTTTTCTGATGTCCAAGAATATGTTGATCGACGCCGCCCACGCGGAAGAGACGCGTGTGGTCGTCGTCGACGGAACCCGCGTTGAAGAGTTCGATTTCGAAAGCTCCAACCGCAAGCAGCTCAGGGGCAATATCTATCTCGCCAAGGTGACGCGCGTTGAGCCGTCGCTGCAGGCGGCCTTCATTGAGTACGGCGGCAATCGCCACGGCTTCCTGGCGTTCGACGAAATCCACCCCGACTACTACCAGATCCCGCTGGCCGACCGCGAAGCGCTGATGCGCGAGGAAGCCGAGGACGAGGACGACCACCACGAGCCCCGCGGCCGCCGTTCCGCCGCCGCCTCCGAGCCTGGATCGGACGACGAGGACGACGCCGACGAGGCCGGATCCGAGGACGAGGACGACGTCATGGAGGAAGAAGTCGCCCGGCGTCGCCGGCGGCTGATGCGCAAGTACAAGATCCAGGAAGTGATCCGCCGCCGGCAGATCATGCTGGTGCAGGTGGTCAAGGAAGAGCGCGGCAACAAGGGCGCGGCGCTCACCACCTACCTCTCCCTGGCCGGCCGCTATGGCGTCCTGATGCCCAACACGGCGCGCGGGGGCGGCATCTCGCGCAAGATCACCACCATCACCGACCGCAAGCGCCTGAAGGGCGTGGTCCAGAGCCTGGACGTGCCGCAGGGCATGGGCCTGATCGTGCGCACCGCCGGCGCCAAGCGCACCAAGGCCGAGCTGAAGCGCGACTACGACTATCTGCTGCGGCTGTGGGAGAACATCCGCGAGAAGACTCTGCATTCGATCGCGCCGGCGCTGATCTACGAGGAAGAGGACCTCGTGAAGCGGGCGATCCGCGAC
>NZ_JBKJTG010000185.1:0-7234 GCF_046590535.1 Phenylobacterium sp.
CTTCTGCGTCACGACATGGATCAGGCAGGGGCCTTCCGCCGCATCGCGGACATTTTCCAGCACCGGGATCAGTGCGCCCAGATCATGGCCATCGATGGGTCCCACATAATAGAACCCCAGCTCCTCGAACAGCGTCCCGCCGGTGGTCATGCCGCGGGCGAATTCCTCGGCCTTTTCGGCGGCGTTATGGGCGCGGCGCGAGATTCGGCGGATCGCGCGCTTGGCGAAGCTGCGCAGGCTCAGATAGTTGGACGACGAAACCGTGCGCGCGAGATAGGCCGAGAGGCCGCCCACGGGCGGCGCGATCGACATGTCGTTGTCGTTGAGGATCACGACCAGCCGGTTGCCCGCCGCCTCGGCATTGTTCATCGCCTCATAGGCCATGCCCGCGCTCATCGAGCCGTCGCCGATCACCGCCACGACCTTGTGGTCCTGGCCCTTCCGGTCGCGGGCCGCGGCGAAGCCCAGGGCCGCCGAGATCGAGGTGGCCGCATGGGCCGCGCCGAACGGATCGTAGGCGCTCTCGCTGCGCTTGGTGAAGCCGGAGAGGCCGCTCCCCTGGCGCAGGGTGCGGATGCGGTCGCGGCGGCCGGTGAGGATCTTGTGCGGATAGGCCTGATGGCCAACGTCCCAGATCAGGATGTCCTTGGGCGTCTGATAGACGTGGTGCAGGGCGACAGTCAGTTCGACGACGCCCAGGCCCGCGCCCAGGTGACCGCCAGTCTGGGAGACGGCATCGATGGTTTCCGCGCGCAACTCGTCGGCCAGCTGCCGTAGCTGCGGAATGGAGAAGCTGCGCGTGTCGGCGGGCGAGGCGACCGTGTCGAGCAGAGGCGTGACTGGGGACATGGGTGACGCGGGCAAAGGGGGCAATTTCAGCTGCGGCGCTCTAGCACGAAATCGACGCTCGCCCGTAGGAATTCGGCCTGCCGGCCGAACGGGTCCAGGTGGGCCTTGGCCTGCTTGGAGAGCAGTCCCAGGCGCTCGCGGGCGGCGTCGACGCCCAGCAAGGTGACGAAATTGGTCTTGCCCTTGCCGGCGTCCTTGCCGGCCGCCTTGCCCATGGTCTTAGCGTCGCCTTCTGCGTCCAGCAGATCGTCGACGATCTGGTAGGCCAGCCCTAGATCCTGGGCGAACCCCATCAGCGCGTGGCGCTGGGAATCCTTCGCCCTGGCCAGCACCAGCGGCAGATCGAAAGCGCAGGCGATCAGCGCGCCGGTCTTCAGCCGCTGCATCCGCGCCACCCCGCCCAGGTCGTCGCGGGCGCCCAGGATGTCGATCATCTGGCCCCCGACCATGCCCCGGGCGCCTGCCGCCATGGCCAGTCTGGCGACCAGTTCACTACGGATAACACCATCCGAATGCGTGTCGGGGTCGGCGAGGATCTCGAAGGCCGCCGCCTGGAGGGCGTCGCCCGCCAGCACGGCGGTGGCCTCGTCATAGGCCTTGTGCACCGTGGGCCGGCCGCGACGCATGTCGTCATCGTCCATGCACGGCAGGTCGTCGTGGATCAGGCTGTAGGCCTGGATGCATTCCAGGGCGCACGCGACCCGCAGGACCGAGCGGTCCTCCAGGTCGAACATCCGCCCGGTCTCCAGGGCGAAATAGGTGCGCAGCCGCTTTCCGGGGCCAAGCGCCGCATAGCGCATGGCCTCGGTCAGCCGGCCCTCGGGCCCCTCGCCCCGCGGCAGGAGCTCGTCCAGCGCCACGGTGACCAGGTCGGCCGCCTCCGCCACGCGCCGGGCGGTGTCGGACATCAGCTGAACTCGGCCGGTTCGACACCCTGGGCGGCGCCCGCGCCCATGACGATCTTCTCCACGCGCAGGCGCGCGGCCTCCAGGCGGGTCTCGCAGTGGGCCTTCAGCTCCGCGCCGCGCTCGTACATCCGGATGGAATCCTCCAGCGGCGCCTGGCCCGATTCCAGCCGCGCCACGATCTGCTCCAGCTCGGCCAGGGCGGCCTCGAAGCTCATGGCGTCGATGTCGGCGGGTTCGGACATTCGTATCCCCTGATCTCGGCGCCGAACCTAGAACTGGCGACGACGCCGGTCCACCCGCTATGGAGCCCCTGCCCCGAAGACGTGTCACGCCTCTGCAATGCACAGGCGCCATGGTCCGCCAGGTCCGCAGAGCGAGTATCCATGGCCTATTCACGCCGCAGTTTCCTGGCCCTCGCCGCCACCTCGGCGGCGTTCGCCGGTGTTCCCCAGGCGTTCGGCCAGACGGGGGTGACCTACCGCAACGAGGTGACCGGCTACGGGCCCCTGATCCCCGATCCCAAGGGCCTGTTTGAGCTTCCCGAGGGGTTCTCCTACCGGGTGATCTCAGAGGCCGGCCAGCGGATGGACGATGGCCTGCTGACGCCTGACAAGATGGACGGCATGGGTTGCTTCCCGGCCGGGCGTGGCCGCGTCGCCTTGGTGCGGAACCACGAACTGAGGCCGACCGAACCCGGCCGCTCCGCGTTCGGCGCGGACGGGGCGCTGGCCGCCGGCATCCCCGCCGATCGGGTGTTCGACCGCACGGCCCTGGGCCATCCGATGCCCGGCGGGACCACCACCCTGATCTATGACCTGCGCGCCGGCCGGCTGGTGTCGCAGCACCTGAGCCTGGCGGGCACCAGCACCAACTGCGCCGGTGGCCTGACGCCCTGGGGCAGCTGGCTCACCTGCGAGGAGACCACCCTGGCGAAGGGGCCCGGCGTCTCCCAGGACCACGGCTGGGTGTTCGAGGTGCCGGCCGATGCCCGCGGCCTGGTCGAGCCCCACCCAATCCGCGCCATGGGCCGGTTCCGCCATGAGGCCGCGGCCATCGATCCACGGACCGGCGTCGTCTATCTCACCGAGGACACCGCCGACAGTCTGATCTACCGCTACCTGCCCAATGACCGTCGGCGGCTGCATTCGGGCGGTCGGCTGCAGGCCCTGGGCTTCCGAGAGGGAGCGCAGGCCGATCCGCGCAACAAGGTCGAACGCTTCTGGAGCCCGGGCGACTGGCGCGACGTGGTCTGGATCGACCTGGATGGCGTCGAAAGCCCAGCCGATGACCTACGCCTGCGCGGCGCCGCGCGCGGGGCCGCGCGGTTCGCCCGCGGCGAGGGCCTCTGGTTCGGCGACGGCGAGCTGTTCATCACCTGCACCAGCGGCGGCCCCGCCGCCCACGGCCAGATCCTGCGCTATGTGCCCAGCCGCCGGGAAGGTCGCCCGGGCGAGGCCGACCGCCCAGGGCGCCTGCAACTGTTCGTCGAGCCGTCCGACCCGGCGGTGATGAGCATGGCCGACAACATCGCCGTCGCGCCCTGGGGCCACCTCTTCGTCTGCGAGGACAAGGGCGTCGGCCAGAACCAATTGAAGGCGGTGACCCCCAAGGGCCAGGTCTATGCGGTGGGCCGCAACGTGATGGCCTCGCCCCAGGGCGTGCCGATCAACACCGAGCTGGCCGGCGTCTGCTTCTCGCCCGACGGCGCGACCCTGTTCGTGAACCTCTACATGCCCGGCAAGACCCTGGCGATCACCGGCCCGTGGAACCGGTTCAGGGCCTGATCACCCCCGCTCGAAGCGACGCATTGACCAGTACTTGTAGCCCTCGCTGCGGGTCAGCCGCCAACCGCGGCGGCGCAGGCTCAGGCCGACCATGAAGTTGAAGAAGCCGTGCGCCAGAACCACCACGTCCTGGCCCCTGGCGGCGCGCTCGGCCAGCATCTCGGCGGCGGCGTCGGAGCGGGCCTGCGCCTCGGCCCGGGTCTCCTGCCCCTCGTTGTGATTGAAGTACCACCACCAGACCCTGGCGTAGAACCCCCACATCTTCGGCGACAGCCGGATCCAGGACGGCCAGTCCGGCGGCGGCAGGGGCGCCTCGATCAGCAGCGCCTCCTGGGTGAAGGTCTTGCCGGCGCACAGGGCCTGGGCGCTCTCGACGGAACGCAGGCGGGTGGACGCCACCAGCGTGCCGCAGCCCTCCACGAAGCGCAGCAGGGATGCTGGCGGAGTCTGGCCGGGCAACAGACCCATGATCTCGTAGCTGGCCCAGAAGTCGCGATACTCCTGGGCGGTCAACCTGACCTTGCGCGACAGCGCAGGTTCGCCGTGCCGGGCCAGGATGATGGCGCCGGAACGGGTCGGGGCGGGCGTTGCTGAAACCTCTGCGGTCAAGGCGCTGGCCATTCCATCCCGCAAGCTTCGATCGACGGACCCACGAAGCCTTCGTCCCTCACGCCTCAGCCAGGGCCCGAACATGCGCGAGCGCCGAGCGGCCCAGAGCTCCAAGGTGGTAACCGCCCTCGAGCGAGGAGACAACCCGGCCCTTGGCATGGCGGTTGGCCACCGAGACGACGGCCCGGGTGGCCCAGGCGAAGTCCGCCTCCTCAAGCTGCTGGCCGGACTCGCCGATGGGATCGTCGCGGTGAGCGTCGAAGCCGGCGGAGATCAGGATCAGGTCCGGGGCGAAATCGTCGACTCGCGTCATCAAGCCCTCGAAGGCCTCGCGCCATACCCGGGGCTCCGCCCCCGGCGCCACTACGGCGTTGGCGATGTTGTCCGAAACGGGCTCGGACGGGTGGCCGGTGCCCGGCCACATGGGCCACTGCTGGATCGAGGCCAGGAACAGGTTCGGCTGGCCATCGAAGGCCGCCTGCGTGCCGTTGCCGTGGTGGATGTCGAAGTCCACCACCGCCACCCGGGCCAGTCCCGCGGCCTGGGCGGCCATGGCGGCGATCGCCACGTTGGAGAAGATGCAGAACCCCATGGGCAGGCCGGGCTCCGCATGGTGACCCGGGGGCCGCACGGCGCAGAACGCCCGCTCAGCCTCACCCGCCGCCACGTCGCGCGCCGCCTGTACCGCCGCGCCCGCCGCGCGTCTGGCGGCGTTCAGGCTCCCCGCCGACATGTAGGTGTCGGGATCGAGCCTCAAGGCCTCCGCGCCGGGCATGACGCCGAAGATGGTGTCCACATAGGCCTGCGGATGCACCCGGGCGAGGTCGGCTTCCTCTACCAGGGGCGCCTCGCGCACGCCGAGGTCGAGGTCGGTGGCTTCGGTCAGCGCGTCCATCACCGCGCGCAGGCGTTCCGGGCTCTCCGGGTGGCCTTCGCCCGGCCGGTGGTCGAACATGTCCGTGTGGGTGTAGAGCGCAACGATCATGACTGATCCTATCGCAGTTTCGCCGCCGGCCCGATGATACAACCCCTGATCCGCCGCGCGGGGTCCGCCGACGCCGAAGCTTTGGCGAAGATCGGCGCCGACACGTTCGCCGACACTTTCGGACATCTGTACCCGAAGGGCGACCTCGCGCGCTTCCTGGCGCAGACCTACTCACGCGACCGGGCGCAGGCCGAACTGGCCGATCCCGGCAACGCCTCGTGGGTGGTTGAGACCGGCGGCGAGACAGTGGGTTTCGCCCTGGCAGGCCGCTGCGCCCTGCCGCATCCACAGGTCACGCCCGAATGTGGGGAGCTCAAGCGGCTCTACTTCTGCAAACCCTGGCAGAGCGCCGGCCTTGGCGGGGCGCTGTTCGGCGAGGTTTTAGCCTGGCTGCAAGCCGACGGGCCGCGCGACGTCTGGATCGGCGTCTGGTCGAAGAACTTCGGCGCACAGCGGTTCTACGCAAGACAGGGATTCGAAAAGGTCGGCGAGTACGGGTTCACGGTGGGAAATACAGTCGATCGCGAATTCATATTCAGACGTTCCGCAGATAGCTTTTCTACATTCCACCCTAAATTGGCGTAAGACGAACATAGTTTCGCCAAAGTCGCCGTCGGTTACCGGATAATCATTGCAGATATTTAACCTTAAACCATCTTGGCGCGGGCTCTGCGATTTGGGACCTTGGCCTCAATCATCGGTGCTTGAGGCGACGGGCGGGATGTTGAGGATCGGTTACATTCGACTGCGCGATGAAGGCTCCGCCGAGGATGCGGCGTCGCTGAAGGCCATGGGCTGCCACGTGGTCCGCGCCGAGGAGCCGCCCGGGCCGGAGGCGGACGATAGCGGCGTGCTGTTCTCGATCCTCGACTTCATCGGCTCCGGCGACCAGTTGGTGGTCGGCCGGCTGGACCACCTGGCCCACTCCAGCCGCTCGGTGCTGGACGTCATGGACCGGCTGGAGGCCAGAGGCGCCAGCCTCTACGTGGTCGATCCTGAACTGTGCAGCGAAGGCGACGGCGGCCGCACCCTGCGCGCCGTGCTGGAAGCGGTCTCGACCCTGGAGCCGGCAGCCGATGCCCGCCGGCGCCGGACCGCCGCTGCGCCCCAGCAAATCCGCGCCCTGCAACGCGCCGGGGTGGGCCCAGTGGAGATCGCCCGCCGCCTGGGCGTGTCGCGCATGACGGTCTGGCGCAAGCTGCGCGCCCTGGAGGCCTGAGCCCGGCCCCCGTTCCGCGCGGCCGCCACACTGGACATCGGCAACCCGCGGCCCCATCCTTTGCGTTCAAACGATCGTTCGGCACGCGAGACGACCCGATGTTCATGCGTTTCTTCACCGAGTTGCGGCAGGCCCGGGTGCCGGTGACCCTGCGCGAGTACCTCATGCTTATGGAGGGGCTCGACAAGGCGGTGATCGACCGCAAGGTCGACGACTTCTACTACCTGTCGCGCGCCGCCCTGGTGAAGGACGAGAAGAACCTCGACAAGTTCGACCAGGTGTTCGGCCACGTGTTCAAGGGCCTGGAGCGGGTCGAGGGCGACATCGCCCACGACATCCCCGCCGAGTGGCTCAAGAAACTCTCCGAGAAATTCCTCACTGAGGAGGAGAAGGCCCAGATCGAGGCCATGGGCGGGTTCGACAAACTCATGGAAGCGCTGGCCGAGCGCATGAAGGAGCAGAAGGAGCGCCACGAGGGCGGATCGAAGATGATCGGCACCGGCGGCACCTCGCCGTTTGGCGCCAACGGATACCACCCTGAAGGCGTCCGCATCGGCAGGACAAGGGCCGCCATGGCAAGGCGATCAAGGTCTGGGACAAGCGCGAGTACAAGAACCTCGACGACAGCGTCGAGCTGGGCACCCGCAACATCAAGGTGGCCCTGCGTCGCCTGCGCAAGTGGGTGCGGGACGGGCATCCCGATGAACTCGACATGAAAGGCACCATCAAGGGCACCGCCGAGAAGGGTTACCTGGACATCCAGATGCGCCCGGAGCGGCGCAACAAGATCAGCGTGCTGATCTTGTTGCGGCGCTCCGGGCGCATCTGGATGTCCAGGTAACCCTTCTCGGCGGTGCCCTTGATGGTGCCTTTCATGTCG
>NZ_JBKJTG010000055.1:0-12157 GCF_046590535.1 Phenylobacterium sp.
GCCCGCAGGATCGCGTAGGCCATGCTCAGGTGGAAATAGAAGTTCGGCGTGGCGAACCCCGGCAGCCATTGCGCCGTGGGCAAGGTCGGCTCCATCTGGCCGATATTGACCGTCAGCGGCTGGTCGTCGCGCCCCTCGAACTGCTCGGGCTTCAGGCCGGCCAGATAGGTCTTGGCCTCGGCGATGGCCGCCTGCAGCCCGGCGAGGTCGAGGCCTTCGGCCATCCCCGCCGGAATTTCCAGGCCCGCCGCCCGCGCCGGCCACTGCATGGCGAAGTTGCGCACCGTCTGCACCTGGCCTCGCAATGTCATCATGTCCTCGGTCAGGCGCCATTCCAGCATTTCCGCCTCGCTCGATCCGGCGGCCTCGGCGAACTTGGCGCCCTTGGCGAGGAGGTGGCTCATCGTGTCCAGGCCGCGCGAATAGGCGCCGACGAACGCGTACAGGTCTGCCTTCATGGGTATTCCCTCGAATGTCTGTGAGTTCGGCGACGCCGCCCGCGCTCATATGGGCCGCGGCGGCGCTCAAGCAAAGGGGTGCTTCCCTTGCCGCGCGGCGTCCCCTAAGACGGCGCTTTAATGACTACGGCCCCTCCCGGTCTGAACGAGGTCCTCGGCAGGACCTTCCCGTTCCCCCAGCGCCATTTCCTGTCCGCCGTTGATCTGAACGAGGTTGAGGTGTCCAACCTCCTGGACCTCGCCGACGGCTTCGTGGCGCTCAACCGCCAGACCTCGAAGAAGCTCGACCTGCTCAAGGGCAGGACGCTGATGAACCTGTTCTTCGAGAACTCCACCCGCACCCAGAGCTCCTTCGAGCTGGCCGGCAAGCGGCTGGGGGCCGACGTGGTCAACATGAGCCCGCGCTCGTCGTCGATTTCCAAGGGCGAGACCCTGATCGACACGGCGGTGACGCTCAACGCCATGCAGCCGGACCTGCTGGTGGTGCGCCACGGCTCGTCGGGGGCCGCCTCCCTGCTGGCCCAGAAGGTCACCTGCTCGGTGATCAACGCCGGCGACGGCCAGCACGAACACCCCACCCAGGCGCTGCTGGACGCGCTGTCCATGCGCCGCGCCTTCGGCCGCATCGCCGGCCTGAAGGTGGCCATCTGCGGCGACGTCCTGCATTCCCGCGTCGCCCGCTCCAACGTCGCCCTCCTGCAGATGCTGGGCGCCGAGGTCCGGCTGGTGGGGCCGCCCACCCTGATGCCGGCGCAGGCCGACCGCTGGGGCGCCGCGGTCCACCACGACATGCGCGAGGGCATCGCCGGCTGCGACGTGGTGATGATGCTACGCCTGCAGATCGAGCGGATGGATGGGGTCATGGCGCCGTCCCAGCGGGAGTATTTCCGCTTCTTCGGCCTCGACCGCGAGAAGCTGGCCCATGCCGCCGGCCACGTGCGGGTCATGCATCCGGGGCCGATGAACCGCGGCGTGGAGATCGATAGCGACGTGGCCGACGACCTGTCGGTGAGCTTGATCCAGGACCAGGTGGAGATGGGCGTCGCCGCCCGCATGGCGGTGCTGACCTCGCTGGCCGCCCGGCTGGACAACGACCGATGAGCGTCCGCCCCACCGCCTTCACCAACGTCCGCATCGTCGATCCGGCCAGCGGCTACGACGGCCCCGGCGCGGTGATCGTCACCGAGGGCGTTATCGCCGATGTGGCTCGTGGCGGCGGCCTGGGCGCCCTGTCCCCTGACATCCAGGTGATCGACGGCGCCGGCCAGGCGCTGCTGCCCGGCCTGGTCGACATCCGCGTCAAGACCGGCGAGCCGGGGGCGGAGACCAAGGAGACGCTGAAGT
Organism: Phenylobacterium sp.; assembly: GCF_046590535.1. Lineage (GTDB taxonomy): Bacteria > Pseudomonadota > Alphaproteobacteria > Caulobacterales > Caulobacteraceae > Phenylobacterium. The sequence continues at coordinate 1,803 of NZ_JBKJTG010000055.1, forward strand.
CCGCGGCCCTGGCCGCGGCGGCCGGCGGCGTCACCTCCATCGTCCTGCAGCCCGACACCGACCCGGTGATCGACGAAGCCTCGGTAGTGGATTTCATCCTGCGCCGCGCCCGCGACATCAAGCTGGTCAACGTCTATCCCGCCGGCGCCGCCACCAGGGGCGCGGCTGGCCAGCGGATGGCCGAGATCGGGCTGATGGCCGAGGCGGGCTGCCTCTACATCACCGACGCCGACCGGCCGATCGTCGACTCCAGGGTGTTCCGCCGGGTGCTCAGCTACGCCAAGTCCTTCGGCGTGCTGGTGGCCCACCGCCCGGCCGATCCCTGGCTGTCGGCCGGCGCGGCGGCCAGCGAGGGCGAGTTCGCCGGCCGCATGGGCCTGCCCAGCGTCCCGGCCATCGCCGAGAAGATCATGCTGGAGCGCGACCTGGCCCTGGTGGAGCTGACCGGCGCGCGGCTGATCGTCGACCAGGTGACCACCGCCGCGGCCCTGGAGAGCCTGAAGCGTGGCCTCGACCGCGGCCTGCCGGTGGTCGCCACCACCTCCATCAACCACCTGTCGTTCAACGAGATCGACATCGGCGACTACCGCACCTTCTGCAAGGTCGAGCCGCCGCTGCGCAGTGAGGACGACCGTCAGGCGGTGATCGAGGCGGTGGCGTCCGGCCTGATCCAGATAGTCGTCTCGGCGCACGCCCCGGCGCCGGCCGAGGACAAGCGCCTGCCCTACGACGAGGCGGCGCCGGGCGCCGTGGGCCTGCAGACCTTGCTGCCGGCCCTGCTGGCCTTCCACCACGAGGGCCGCATCCCGCTGATCGACCTGATCCGGGCGGTGACCTCGGCCCCCGCCGACCTGCTGGGCCTGGCCGCGGGCCGCATCGCCAAGGGGGCGCCGGCCGATCTGGTGCTTTGCGACCTTTCCGCCCCGGTGATCATCGACGCCGACAAGCTGATCTCGAAATCCAAGAACTCGCCCTTCGACGGCCGCCGGCTGCAGGGTCAGGTGTTGCGCACGCTGGTGGACGGTCGCACGGTCTATCAGGCCTGAGGCAGTCGCCGGCATACAGGGGAGCGTGTTCATGCTTGCAGACCTTGATCCCACCTGGATCGCCGCCGCTCTGATCGGCGGCTACCTGCTGGGCTCGATCCCGTTCGGGGTGCTGGTGATGAAGGCCGCGGGCGCGGGCGATCCGCGGGCCATCGGCTCCGGCAGCATCGGGGCCACCAACGTGCTGCGCAGCGGCCGCAAAGGCCTGGCGGCCCTGACCGTGCTGGGCGACGGCGGCAAGGGCGCCTTGGCGGTGCTGGTCGCCTGGCTGGTCACCCGAGACCGTCCGGCGGAGGCCCAGGCGGTGCTCACCGCCCTGGCCGGCGGCGCGGCCTTCCTGGGGCACCTGTTCCCGGTCTGGCTGGGGTTCAAGGGCGGCAAGGGCGTAGCCACCTTCTTCGGGACCCTGCTGGCCGCCGCCTGGCCGGTGGGGCTGGCGGCGGGGGCCGCCTGGATCCTGATGGCCCTGGTGTTCCGCATCTCCTCCGTGGCCGGTCTCACCGCCGCGGCTCTGGCCCCGGTCTTCGCCCTGCTGCTCGGGCGGCCAACGCCCATCGTTCTGCTGGCCTTGGCCATGGCGGTGCTGATCTACGTCCGCCACCTGCCCAACATCCGCCGCCTGGCGAAGGGCGAGGAGCCCCGCCTGGGCCCCGCCAAGACCGCCCGGTGATCCAGGCCCTCTCGGACGCCCAGCGGCGCGACTGGCTGCGGCTGGCGCGCACCGAGAACGTCGGCCCGGTCACCTTCGACCAGCTGATCGGCCGCTTTGGCGACGCCGGCCGGGCCTTGGCCGCCCTGCCCGACCTGGCCCGGCGCGGCGGGCGCATGGCGGGGCTCAAGGTCGCCACCGACGCGCAGGTCGACCAGGAACTGGCCGACGGCGCGGCGCTTGGCGCGCAACTGATCTGCGCCTGCGAGCCGCAATTCCCGCAGGCGCTGGCCGCCCTCGATCCCCCGCCGCCGCTGATCTGGGCCCGCGGCCGCATCGACCTGCTGGACAAGCCCGCCGTGGCCGTCGTCGGCGCGCGGGTGGCCTCTGCCGCCGGCCAGCGGTTCGCCCGAGGCTTGGCCGCCGAACTCGGTCAGGCGGGGCTGGTGGTGATCTCGGGCCTGGCCCGCGGCATCGACGGCGCGGCGCACGAGGGCGCCCTTCCCACCGGCACGGTGGCGGTGCTGGGCGGCGGGGTGGACGACATCTATCCGGCCGAGCACGCCGGGCTCTATGCGCGGGTCGTCGAAGACGGCTGCGTGGTCTCCGAGAGCGAGCCCGGCCGCGCCGCGGTCGCCCGCGATTTCCCCCGCCGCAACCGGATCATCGCCGGCCTCTCCCGGGCCGTGGTGGTGGTGGAGGCCGAACTGCGCTCCGGCTCGCTGATCACCGCGCGCCTGGCCGCCGAGCAGGGCCGCGAGGTGCTGGCGGTGCCGGGATCGCCGCTGGACCCCCGCGCCAGGGGGACCAACGACCTGATCCGCCAGGGCGCGGCCCTGTGCGAGGGCGCCGAGGACGTGCTGCGGGCCATCGAGGGTCTGCGCGGCTTCCGCGAACCCGAGCGGACCTACCGCGGCGCGCCGGGCCTCGATCCGGACGATGCGCTCCGCGAACGGGTCGCCGCGCTGCTGTCACCGACGCCGGTTTCCCGCGACGAGATCGTCCGCGCCACAGGCGCCCCGGCGCCGGCCGTATTCGCCGCCCTGGTGGAACTTTCCCTGGCCGGACGGGCCGATCTCCTGCCCGGCGGGATGGTGACGCAAGCATGAGCCCCTTAAGGGGCTCGCCAGACGGCGCCGCCAAGGGCCGTTGACAGGGCCCGGGCCCCACCCCCACCTTCCGCCTCTTTTCGCCCCGCCGCGAAGCCTCCGGACCCCCATATCACCTGCATGAACGTCGTCGTCGTCGAGAGCCCGGCCAAGGCCAAGACCATCAACAAGTACCTGGGGTCGGACTACAAGGTCCTGGCGTCCTACGGCCATGTCCGCGACCTGCCGGCCAAGGACGGCTCGGTGCGCCCCGACGACGACTTCGCCATGTCCTGGGACGTGGACGCCAAGGCCGCCAAGCATCTGTCGGCGATCGCCGAGGCCCTGAAGGGCGCCGACACCCTGATCCTGGCCACCGACCCCGACCGCGAGGGCGAGGCGATCTCCTGGCACCTGCTGGAGGTGCTCAACAAGAAGAAGGCCATCAAGGGCGCCACCGTCCAGCGGGTGGTGTTCAACGCCATCACCAAGGCCGCCGTCACCGAGGCCATGCGCAATCCGCGCGCCATCGACATGGAGCTGGTGGACGCCTACCTGGCCCGCCGCGCCCTGGACTATCTGGTGGGCTTCACCCTATCGCCGGTGCTGTGGCGCAAGCTGCCGGGCTCGCGCTCGGCCGGCCGGGTGCAGTCGGTGTGCCTGCGGCTGGTGGTCGACCGCGAGATCGAGATCGAGAAGTTCAACACCCAGGAGTACTGGACGGTGGAAGCCGACGTCTCCGCCGGCGGCGATCCGTTCGTGGCCCGGCTGGCCAGGCACGAGGGCAAGCGGCTCACCAAGTTCGACCTCAACACCGAGGCCACCGCCTTCGCCGCCCGCGCGGCGGTGCAGGCCGCCACCCTGACGATCACGGCCGTGGAGAAGAAGCCCGGCCGCCGCTCCCCTGCCCCGCCCTTCACCACCTCGACCCTGCAGCAGGAGGCCTCGCGCAAGCTCGGCTTCGACGCCAAGCGCACCATGCAGGCCGCCCAGCGCCTCTACGAAGGCATCGACATCGGCGGCGAGACCGTCGGCCTGATCACCTACATGCGCACCGACGGCGTGCAGACCGCGCCCGAGGCCCTGGACGAGGCCCGCGCTGTGATCGGCAATGTCTACGGCCGCGACTATGTGCCGGAGAAGCCGCGCTTCTATTCCACCAAGGCCAAGAACGCCCAGGAAGCCCACGAGGCGATCCGCCCCACCAGCCTGGGGCGCAATCCCGGGTCGCTGCGGCTGGAGGGCGACCTCGGCCGGCTTTACGAACTGATCTGGAAGCGGATGATCGCCTCGCAGATGGAGTCCGCCCGGATCGAGCGCACCACCATCGATCTCGACAGCGCCGACGGCAAGACCGGCCTGCGTGCGTCCGGCCAGGTGATCCTCTTCGACGGCTACCTGAAGGTCTACGAGGAAGGCCGCGACGACGCTGACGACGAGGAGAGCGGCCGCCTGCCCCAGGTGACCCAGGGCGCCGCGGCCCGGGCGCTGGCCGTGCGTACCGACCAGCATTTCACCGAGCCGCCGCCGCGCTATTCCGAAGCCAGCCTGGTCAAGAAGATGGAAGAGCTCGGCATCGGCCGGCCCTCCACCTACGCCTCCGTGCTCAGCGTGCTGCGCGACCGCGCCTACGTCCGCATGGACAAGAACCGGTTCATTCCCGAGGACAAGGGACGCCTGGTCACGGTGTTCCTCGAGGAGTTCTTCCTCAAGTACGTGGAGTACGACTTCACCGCCGACCTGGAGGAGAAGCTCGACCTGGTCTCCGCCGGCGAACTCGACTGGAAGGTGCTGCTGCGGGAGTTCTGGAAGGACTTCCATCCCAAGACCGAGGAGATTCTCGGGCTCACCACCCGCCAGGTCCTGGACGATCTGGACAGCGCGCTCGCCCCCTTCCTCTATCCGCCGAAGGCCGACGGCTCCGACCCGCGCACCTGCCCCACCTGCGGCGAGGGCCGGCTGAGCATGAAGACCAGCCGCTTCGGGCCCTTCGTCGGCTGCTCCAACTATCCGGAGTGCCGCTACACTCGCCCCATCGGCCAGGCCGAGGACGGCGACCAGCCTTCCGGCGACCGCGAACTGGGCGAGGACCCCGACACCGGTCTCGTGGTCTTCCTGAAGTCCGGGCGCTTCGGCCCCTACGTCCAGCTGGGCGAAGGCGACAAGCCCAAGCGCTCCAGCCTGCCCAAGGGCTGGTCGGCGGAGATCATGGACCTGGAGAAGGGCCTCAAGCTCCTGCGCCTGCCGCGCGAAGTGGGCCTGCACCCCGAAGACAGCCAGCCGATCCTGGCCGGCATCGGCAAGTTCGGGCCCTTCGTCCTGCACGCCGGCACCTATGCGAACCTCTCGGGCGCCGAGGAGGTGTTCGACGTGGGCCTGAACCGCGCCGTCGACCTGCTGGCCGAGAAGCGCGCTGGCCGGCGCACGGAATCCTCGGCGCTCAAGGACCTGGGCGCCCACCCGGGCGACGGCGCGCCGGTGCGGGTGCTCTCTGGCCGCTACGGCCCCTACATCAAGCATGGCGCCACCAACGCCAACGTGCCCCGCGGGACCGACCCCCAGGACGTGACCCTGGAGCAGGCCGTGCTGCTGCTGGCCGAGCGCGCGGCCAAGCCCTCCGGCGGCAAGAAGAAGCCTGCCCGGGCCGCAAAGGCCAGCCCGGCGCCCAAGGCCGCAGCCAGGAAGGCCCCGGCCAGGAAAAAGGCCGCCGCGAAGAAGCCCGCGGCCAGGAAGAAGATCCCCGTCGAGGCCTGAGCATGCCCTTCGCCCAGGCCAACGGTCTCGACCTCTACTGCGAGCGGTCCGGCTCGGGGCCGCCCCTGCTGTTCATCTCCGGCACTGGCGGCGACCTGCGCAACAAGCCCAACGTCTTCGACGGGCCCCTCGCCAGGTCCTTCGACCTCTTGGCCTACGACCAGCGTGGCCTGGGCCGGTCGCAGAAGCCCGACGCCGACTACGCCATGGCCGACTACGCCGACGACGCCGCCGGCTTGATGACCGCCCAGGGCCTCGAGAGCGCCCTGGTGGTCGGGGTCTCCTTCGGGGGGATGGTGGCCCAGGAGCTGGCGCTGCGACATCCCCGGCGGGTGAAACGCCTGGCGCTGGTCTGTACGTCGCCCGGCGGCGAAGGCGGCGCCTCCTTCCCGTTCCACGAGATCGGCCACCTGAAGGGCGAGGCCCGCGCCCGCCACCTGATCCCGATCAGCGATACCCGCCGCGACGCGGCCTGGGCCGCCGCCCATCCGGAGCCCTACGCCCAGCTGGTCGCCCTGGGGTCCGCCGACCCCTTCGCCGACGAGCCTGGCCACGCCATGGGCGCGCGCCGCCAGCTTGAGGCCCGCAGTCGCCACGACACCTGGGACCGCCTGCCGCAGATCGCCTGCCCGGTGCTGGTGGCCGGCGGCCGCTACGACGGCATAGCGCTGCCGGAAACCCAGGCGAAGATGGCCGCGCGTATCCCCGGCGCGACGCTGCGGATGTTCGAGGGCGGGCACCTGTTCATCATCCAGGATCGCAACGCCATTCCAGCCATCACCGCCTTCCTGATGGGGGATCCTGCGGCCTGAGGGTGCAATCTGCCATCGCAGCGCCTATATGAGCCTTGCGCCCATTGCGCTGAACATGCCGCGAGACGCGCTGCCGGTCCGCCGGCGCCCAGGTCCGCGAGCCTTTTTTCCCAACTCCAAAGACACCCACGAAAGGTGCTAAGCACCCCCTATGCCAAAGCCGAAACCACCCAGACCGTCCCGCATCCCCAAAGGACTGCCTGACCGCGACACCCTGCTGAAATACATCAAGGACCACGGCGAGACCGACAAGGCCGCCATCGCCACGGCCTTCGCCCTGAAGGGCGAGGAGCGGCGCGCCCTGCGATCCATGCTCCAGACCCTGGAAGCCGAGGGCGCCCTGGGCCGCCGCGGCCGCCGCGGCTTCGCCCAGGCCGGCGCCCTGCCCGAGGTGGGCGTCGTCGACGTGGTCGAGCGCGACACCGACGGCGACCTGATGGTCAAGCTCACCAAGGGCGAGGACGCTCCGCTGGTGCCCCTGGCCCCCGACCGCAAGGCCGAGGCCGGCCAGGCGCCGGGGGTGGGCGACCGCCTGCTGGTGCGCTTCGCCCAACTCGAGACCGGCGAGTTCGAAGCCCGGCTGATCAAGAAACTGGGCCAGAGCGCCCACCGCATCCTCGGCGTGGTCCGCAAATCCCGCCACGAGGTGCGCGTGGAGCCGGTGGACCGCCGCACCAAGGAAAGCCTGCTGCTCACCGATCCCGAGGCCCAGTCCCTGCGCGACGGGGACCTGGTGCTGGCCCAGGTGGGCACGGCGGAGGCCCGCTACGGCCCCAGGCGCGGCAAGCTCCTGGAAGTGGTCGGCCGCGAGGACGAGCCCCGCGCCGCCTCCCTGATCGCCATCCACGCCCACGGCATCCCCACGGGCTTCTCCCAGGCCGCCGAGGCCGAAGCCGAGGCCGCCCAGCCGCCGACCCTGAAGGCCCGCGAGGACCTGCGCGACGTCCCGCTGATCACCATCGACCCGGCCGACGCCCGCGACCACGACGACGCGGTGTACGCCGAACCCGACACCGATCCCGGCAACCCCGGCGGCTGGATCGCCTGGGTGGCCATCGCCGACGTGGCCGCCTACGTGCGCTCGGACTCGGCCCTCGACACCGAGGCCCGCGACAAGGGCAACAGCGTCTACTTCCCCGACCGGGTGGAGCCGATGCTGCCGGAGCGGCTCTCCAACGGCCTCTGCTCCTTGCGTGAAGGCGAGAACCGCGCCTGCCTGGCCGTGCGGATGGTGTTCGGCGCCGACGGCCGCAAGCGGTCGCACACGTTCACCCGTGGCCTCATGCGTTCCGCCGCCAAGCTCTCCTACGAGCAGGCCCAGGCCGCCGCCGACGGCCAACCCGACGACAAGGCCCGGCCCCTGCTGGAGGCCGTCCTGAAGCCCCTGTGGGCCTGCTACGCGACCATGAAGAAGGGCCGCGACATCCGCTCGCCCCTGGCCATCGAGAGCCTGGAGCGCAAGATCGTCATCGATGCTGAGGGCAAGATCGCCTCGATCAACCCGCGCCCCTCCCTGGAGGCGCACAAGTTGATCGAAGAGTTCATGATCCAGGCCAACGTCTGCGCGGCCGAAACCCTGGAGGCCAGGCGCACGCCGCTGATCTACCGGATCCACGACACCCCCAGCCAGGAGAAGGTGCAGGCGCTGGTGGACTTCCTGCAGACCCTGTCGATCCCCTGGACCAAGGGCGAGGCGCCGCGCACCGACCGGTTCAACAAGCTGCTGGCCGACACCCGCGGCACGCCGCACGCCGAGATCGTCAACGAGGTGGTCCTGCGCACCCAGATGCAGGCCAACTACAACACCGACAACATCGGCCACTTCGGGCTGAACCTGGGCCGTTACGCGCACTTCACCTCGCCGATCCGCCGCTACGCCGACCTGATCGTGCACCGCGCCCTGATCCGCGCCCTGGGCCTGGGGGACGACGGCCTCACCGAGCGCGACATCGCCCAGATGAAGGACACCGCCGACCGGATCACCTTCGCCGAGCGCCGGGCCATGGCCGCCGAGCGCGACGCCACCGACCGCTATGTGGCGGCCTTCCTGTCCGACCGGGTGGGCGCGGAGTTCCCCGGCCGGATCACCGGCGTCACCCGGTTTGGCCTGTTCGTGCGGCTTACCGAGACCGGCGCGGACGGCCTGGCGCCGGTCTCCACCCTGGGCGGCGAGTACTTCGTCCACGACGACAAGGCCCATGCCCTGGTGGGCGAGCGCACCGGCGCCCGCTGGCCCCTGGGCATGTCGGTCACCGTCAAGCTCACCGAGGCCACGCCGATCACCGGGGGCCTGCTGTTCCAGATGATCAGCGAGCCTATGGCGGGCGACCCCAACGCGCCGCGTCCGCGCCTGGGCATGCGCGCCCGCAACGACAATCGCCCGGGCGGCGGCGGCCGGCCCGGCGGGTCGCGCGGCGGCCCACGCGGCGGCGGCGCGGGCCGCAAGGGCGGGGGAAAAGGCCGTGGCCGTTGACGCGAGAGCATCTTCCGAAAAGTGTGACGCGGTTTTCGGACGAAAGATGCTCTAAACATTTGAGTTAGAGCCTTTTTGTCCCGTTCAAATGGTCCATTTGAACGGGAAAGGCTCTAGGTGAGGCTTCCCTTGGCGTCAGGGGAAGTCATACAGTTGTTTCATGTCCGAACTTGAAGCCGTGGCCCGCAGGCCCGAGGGCCCGCCACGCATTCCCGGCGCCCGCGCCGTCCGTCCCCGCGGCGCCGCCACCCTGATCATTGTGCGGCAGGACGCGAGTAAGCCCCGCGTCCTGATGGGCAAGCGCCATGGCGGCCACAGCTTCATGCCCAACCTGTGGGTGTTCCCGGGCGGCCGGATCGACCGCTCGGACTACCACGCCCCCCACGCCACCGAGCTTCGGCCCGACGTGGCGGCCACCTTCCAGGCCCACCTGAAGGGCGGCCGCGGCAAGGCCCTGGCCCTGGCCGCCATCCGCGAGACCTGGGAGGAAGCCGGCCTGCTGCTGGCCACCGCCGCCCCGCCGCGCCCCTCCGTGGGCCCCTGGCGCGAGTTCGTGGCCCAAGGCGCCCTGCCCGACCTGGACGCGCTCGACATCGTCGCCCGCGCCATCACCCCGCCGATGGTCGGCAAGCGCTTCGACACCTGGTTTCTGATGGCCGACGCCGAACGGCTGATCAGCCTGGATCGGCAGCCCGACTGCGGCGAGCTGGAAGAGATCGCCTGGGTGGAGTTCGACGAGGCCCTGGCCCTGCCCCTGCCCTCGGTCACCCGCATGATGATCCGCGAGGCGGTGGAGCGGCGCAAGGACCCGGCGCGGCCGAAACCCTTCCTGCGCTTCCGCTCGGGCGCCATGAAGCCGGTGCATCTGTAGAGCCGCATTGACTTTGGCGCGCGGATTCGTATTTTCCGCCGCTCTTTCAAACACCCGCCGGCGGCGAGATTCCGCCTGGCCCCGCCCAAGGACCGACCATGGCGAAGCCCGCCTCAATCAAGATCCGCCTGAACTCCTCGGCGGACACCGGCTTCTTCTACGTGACCAAGAAGAACGCCCGCACCAAGACCGACAAGCTGGTGATGAAGAAGTACGATCCCGTCGTGCGCAAGCACGTGGAATTCCGCGAAGGCAAGATCAAGTAACCCACGTACATCGTTGTTATCGGTAAGAAAACGCCCGGTTTGCCCGGGCGTTTTTCGTGTCAGGCCGCCCGGGCGATGACCCGGTTGCGGCCGCTGGACTTGGCCTCATAGACCGCCTCGTCCGCCCGCTTGAGCAGGGCGTGGGGGCGGTCGGTCTCGCCCAGGCTGACCGCCACCCCGATGCAGATGGTGACGGTGAGCAGTTCCTCGCCGCCGCGCACCCTGAACGGCGAGCCAGCCACGTGCAGGCGGATGCGCTCGGCGATCCGGTGGGCGTCCACCAGCTCGGTGTCGGGCATCACCACCACGAATTCCTCGCCCCCGTGGCGCACCGGCAGGTCGATGGCCCGCACATTCGAGGCCAGCCGCACGGCGAACTCGCGCAGCACCTCGTCG
>NZ_JBKJTG010000071.1:0-2531 GCF_046590535.1 Phenylobacterium sp.
GTTTCGTGGCGCTCCAGGAGCTCGGCGAGGTAGCGGCCGGTCCAGCTCTTGTCGTTGGCCGCGACCTGCTCGGGAGTGCCGAAGGCTACGATCTCGCCGCCGCCGTCGCCGCCTTCCGGACCGAAGTCCAGGATCCAGTCGGCGGTCTTCACGACGTCGAGGTTGTGTTCGATGACCACCACGGTGTTGCCCTGGTCGACCAGTTCGTGGAGCACTTCCAGGAGCTTCCTGGTGTCCTCGAAGTGCAGGCCCGTGGTCGGCTCGTCGAGGATGTAGAGGGTCTTGCCGGTGGCCCGCCGTGACAGCTCCTTGGACAGCTTCACCCGCTGCGCCTCGCCGCCGGAGAGCGTGGTGGAGGACTGCCCCACCTTGATGTAGCCCAGGCCCACCCGGCGCAGGGTCTCCATCTTCTCGCGCAGCACCGGCACGGCCTTGAAGAAGTCGGCCGCTTCCTCCACCGTCATGCCAAGAACGTCGGCTATGCTCTTGCCTTTGAACAGGACTTCCAGGGTCTCGCGGTTGTAGCGCTTGCCGTGGCAGACGTCGCAGGTGACGTACACGTCCGGCAGGAAGTGCATCTCGATCTTGATCAGGCCGTCGCCCTGGCAGGCCTCGCAGCGGCCGCCCTTGACGTTGAAGCTGAACCGTCCCGGCCCATACCCCCGGGCCTTGGATTCCGGCAGGGCGGCGAACCAGTCGCGGATGGGCTGGAAGGCGCCGGTGTAGGTGGCCGGATTGGAGCGCGGGGTGCGGCCGATCGGCGACTGGTCGATGTCGATGACCTTGTCGAACTGCTCCAGCCCTTCGATCCGCTCGTGCGGGGCGGGCGCGTCCGAGGCGTTGTGCAGCCGGCGCGCGGCGGCCTTGTAGAGGGTCTCGATGGTGAACGTGGACTTGCCGCCGCCGGACACCCCGGTGATGCAGGTGAACACGCCCACCGGGATCTCTCCGGTCACCGATTTCAGGTTGTTGCCAGTGGCCCCGATCACCCGCAGCATCTTCTTCCTGGAGAACGGCCGGCGGTCCTGCGGCACGGGGATCTCCCGGGCGCCCGACAGATATTGGCCGGTCAGGCTGCGCGGCTCGGCCATGATGTCGGCGGCGGTGCCCTGGGCGATGATCTCGCCGCCGTGCACGCCGGCCGCCGGGCCCATGTCGATGACGTGGTCGGCGGTCAGGATCGCCTCCTCGTCGTGCTCCACCACCAGGACGGAGTTGCCCAGGTCGCGCAGGCCCTTGAGGCTGGTGAGCAGCCGCGAATTGTCCCGCTGGTGCAGGCCGATGGACGGCTCGTCCAGCACATAGAGCACGCCGGTCAGGCCCGAGCCGATCTGGCTGGCCAGGCGGATGCGCTGACTCTCGCCGCCCGACAGGGTGCCGGAATTGCGCGACAGATTCAGGTAGTCGAGCCCGACATTCACCAGAAACCGCAGGCGGTCGTTGATCTCCTTCAGGATCCGGCGCGCGATTTCCATCTGCTTGTCGGTAAGCTGGCCTTCCAGCCCCTCGAACCAGGCCTGGGCCTGGCGGATGGCCAGGTGCGACACCTGTCCCACGTGATGGCCGGCGATCTTCACCGCCAGGGCCTCGGGCTTCAGGCGATAGCCGTCGCAGGCCTCGCAAGGCGTCTGCGACTGGTAGCGGCCCAGCTCCTCGCGGACCCACGAAGAATCCGTCTCGCGCCAGCGGCGCTCCAGGTTCGGCAGCACGCCCTCAAAGCTCTTGTTGACCTCGTACTTGCGGGCGTTGTCGTCATAGACAAAGCGGACCTTCTCCCCGGCGGAGCCGTAGAGGATCACCTGCCGGGCCTGGTCGGGCAGCTTCCAGAACGGCACGTCCATGGAAAAATCGTAGTGCCGCGCCAGGGCCTGCAGGGTCTGAGTGTAGAGCGGCGAAGGCCCCTTCGCCCACGGCGCCACCGCCCCCTTGTGCAGGGTCTTGTCCTTGTCCGGCACGACCATGTCGGCGTCGAAGGCCAGCTTCGCCCCCAGGCCGTCGCACACCGGGCAGGCGCCGTAGGGGTTGTTGAATGAGAACAGGCGCGGCTCGATCTCGCTGATCGTGAAGCCGGAGACCGGGCAGGCGAACTTCTCGGAGAACAGCATGCGCCGCGGCTCGTCTTCGGCCGCCGCCTTGTCCGCCCATTCGCCCACGGCGATGCCGTCGGCGAGCCTCAGCGCGGTCTCCAGGCTGTCGGCGTAGCGGGTCTCCTGGCCGTCCTTGGTGACCAGCCGGTCCACCACCACGTCGATGTCGTGCTTGAACTTCTTGTCCAGAACCGGCGCGTCCTCGATCAGGAACAGGTCGCCGTTGACCTTCACCCGCTGGAAGCCGGCCTTCTGCCACTCGGCGATCTCCTTGCGGTACTCGCCCTTGCGGCCGCGCACCACGGGGGCCAGCAGGTAGAGCCGCTCGCCCTCGGGCAGGGCCACAAGCTTGTCGACCATCATGGAGACGGTCTGGCTCTCGATGGGCGTGCCCTATTCGCCGGCCACCGGCCTGCCCATCGAGAGTCAGACCGTCTCCATGAT
>NZ_JBKJTG010000208.1:0-36332 GCF_046590535.1 Phenylobacterium sp.
GTTCCTCCTCGGCGTCATCTTCTTCCTCCACCGGATGAAAGACGTTGCCCTCTACGTGACCTTGTTCTCGGTCGGACACTCCTTGACGCTGCTGGCCGGGGTCCTCGGACGGATCGAGGTGAACCCCTACATGGTCGATGCAGTCATCGGCTTGTCGGTGGCTTACAAGGCCTTCGACAACCTGGGAGGTTTTCGCACACTGTTCGGAGTCCAGCCGAACACGCGGGCCGCGGTGTTCGGATTCGGCCTGATCCACGGCTTCGGCCTAGCGACCAAGCTGCAGGCGCTGGAGCTGCCCGAGAACGGCCTGCTCATCAACATGTTGTCCTTCAACGTCGGCGTAGAGATCGGGCAACTGATCGCGCTTTCCCTGATGCTGGCGCTGATCCTCGGCTGGCGCAGCCTGCCGGGCTATCGCCGCATGTCCACCGCCGCCAACGTCGTGATCATGACGGCGGGCTTTGTCCTTATCGGCTTCCAACTCGGCGGCCTGGTCTATGGAGCACCGAACTGATGTCGGATGCCGAACCTCCGGGAGACTTTCTTGACCCCGCGTCTCCCCCGAAGCGCACCCTGCTACTCTCGACGGGCGGGGCGGTGATCATCGCCGCCGTGATCGTGTTCGCTGCGGTCTTGCCGGCCGAGTACAACCAGGACCCGCTGGGTCTCGGCCGTGCGACGGGGCTGTCGCGGCTCTGGGCGCCGAAGGAGATCACCGTGTCGGCTCATGCCGCTGCCGGCCCCTTGGCGCGCCGGCAGCCGGCGACATTCCGGACGGACACCTTCGAGATTGCGTTGGCGGCGGACGGCGACGAAGGTCGTCGCAACGCGCTAGAGTTCAAGGTCCGCCTGCCGAAGGGCTCGACGCTCGTCTATAGCTGGCAAGCCGAGGGCCTGCAGGTCCCGGAGAATCTCCTCTTCGACTTCCACGGGCACACCGTAGCGGCGGAGGCCAAGGGCGCCGTCAGCGTGGCCGAATACGAGAAGGGTAGCGGCGCCGAGGCCCATGGGTCGTTGGTCGCGCCCGTTGACGGCATCCACGGCTGGTACTTCCGCAACCGGTCCGGGCAGCCGATCAAGGTGCGCGTGAGACTTTCTGGATTCTACCAACTCGTGCCGAGCGGTCAGGAGGGCAACCTCGCGGGTATCCAGCCGGAAACCACGCCTCCATCCGTGGCACAACGCTAGCTGCGCGCATAGGCGGTCGAACGTGAACCTCGCTCAACGGTCGCCGAAGTCATTGCGACAGAAGGGCAGGTGAATGTCCGAGCGCTTCTTCTGAAGTTGTCAGCGAGACGATGATCGCCTGCGCGCTAGCCGAGGCCTCGATGCTGATGCGGGCCGTGGTCAAGAGGCCGTCGTAACGGTGGAGCCCGTGGACCCCGCCAGCGCCGTGAATCCGAACACCATCTGCGAGCGCGAAGACCAAACGGGCGCCAGGCGTCGCGGGAACTGCTACAGGTGAGACAACCCGGTCGAGGCGCGCGAAGGCCGCGCCGCGGCGGGTCATGACATTGAGGTCCAGCACCGGGCCCGCCGTCAGCTTGGCGGCGGCCGGAGTCTCGCCGTCGAAGGCCAGGGGCGCGCTTCGCGGCGACAGTTCGAACACGCCGGCGCCATGGACCGTGAGACGCAGACCGCCTTCCAGCACCGCCAGTATGCGATCGACACTGGCAAAGCTGGAGAAGGGTCCGTCCTCGTGGATCTCCGCCATGCTCACCCGCCAAGCGAAGTCGTCGAAGCCCGAGCCAGGCGGCCAGGCGGCGATCTCGCGCGTAACGCCGCCGCCGTTCTTCCAGGGGACGGCGGTACGATCAACGGCGCAGAGCAGGGTCATCGTCACCCCAGGATGCCGGGCAGATCGAGGTGCTTGTCGCGCGCAACCTGGAGCGCGATCTCATAACCGGCATCCGCGTGCCGCATTACGCCGGATGCCGGGTCGTTCCACAGCACGCGCTCGATGCGCTTCGCCGCGGCTTTCGTTCCGTCACAAACTATCACCATGCCGGCGTGCTGCGAGTAGCCCATGCCCACGCCGCCTCCATGGTGCAGCGACACCCACGTTGCCCCGGAGGCGGTGTTAAGCAGCGCGTTCAGTAGCGGCCAGTCGGATACGGCGTCCGAGCCATCGCGCATGGATTCCGTCTCGCGGTTGGGCGAGGCTACCGAGCCTGAGTCCAGGTGGTCCCGGCCGACGACGATCGGCGCCTTGAGCTCCCCGCTCGCCACCATATCGTTGAAAGCTAGGCCTAGCCTGTGGCGGTCGCCCAGCCCCACCCAGCAAATCCGGGCCGGCAGCCCCTGGAACTTGATCCGCTTGGCCGCCATGTCGAGCCAGTTGTGCAGGTGCGGGTTGTCGGGGATCAACTCCTTTACCTTCGCGTCGGTCCTGAAAATGTCCTCCGGATCACCGGAGAGCGCCGCCCACCGGAACGGTCCAATACCGCGGCAGAAGAGCGGGCGGATGTAGGCGGGCACAAATCCGGGGAAATCGAACGCATCGGTGACCCCGGCGTCCTTGGCGACCTGGCGGATGTTGTTGCCGTAGTCGACGGTGGGCACGCCGGCCCTGCGGAATTCCAGCATGGCGCGAACGTGGTCGGCCATGGATGCGCGCGCGGCTTCCTCAACCTGCGCCGGGTTCTGATCGCGCATCGCGAACCAGCGCTCCAGCGTCCAGCCCCTGGGCAGGTAGCCGTTGACCGGATCGTGGGCGGAGGTCTGGTCCGTCAGAAGGTCCGGCCGGACGCCGCGGCGGTAGATTTCAGGCAGCACTTCACAGGCGTTGCCCAGCAACCCCACCGAAACCGGCGCTTTGTCACGGCAGGACTGCTCAATGATGGCCAGCGCCTCGTCGAGACTTTCCGTCGCGCGGTCCAGGTAGCCGGTGCGCAGGCGCATCTCGATGCGCGAAGGCTGGCATTCAACGGCCAGGCACGACGCGCCCGCCATCACTGCAGCCAGCGGCTGGGCGGCCCCCATGCCCCCTAAGCCCCCAGTCAGCAGCCAACGGCCGGAGAGATCGCCGGCATAGTGCTGCCGGCCCATCTCAACGAAAGTTTCGTAGGTGCCCTGAACGATTCCCTGGGCCCCGATGTAGATCCACGAGCCCGCGGTCATCTGGCCGTACATGGCCAAGCCCTTGCGATCGAGCTCGTTGAAGTGTTCCCAGGTCGCCCATCGGGGCACGAGATTGGAATTGGCGATCAGCACGCGGGGCGCATCCACGTGGGTGCGGAACACGCCTACCGGCTTTCCCGACTGCACTAGCAGGGTCTCGTCGTCCTCAAGGCGACGCAGGGTCTCGACAATCTTGTCGTAGCTTTCCCAGTCCCGCGCTGCCCGACCGATGCCGCCGTAGACAACGAGTTCTTCGGGCCGCTCTGCGACGTCCGGGTGCAGGTTGTTCATAAGCATGCGCAGAGGCGCTTCGGTGAGCCAGCTCTTGGCGGTGCGTTCCGTGCCTGTCGCCGGGCGGACGGCGCGGGTCTTGTCGATTCGGGTCATGGGCTCTTGCAGCTCAGGCTCGGGCGAAGGCGACGGCCGCCTTCAGGGCATCGGTGAGCGCCGCACGCATGGGCGCAGCGCGTGCGGGATCGAAAGGGGAGGGCCAGGTGGCGGGGGTCGGCGCCTCGGGATCGGCCATGTAGCCCCGGCAGGCCAGTTCCATCTGGATGGCGTGTACGCCGTCTTGCGGGGCTCCGTAGTGTCGCGTCGTCCAGCCGCCCTTGAACCGGCCGTTGAGGATGTGACTGAAGCCGCTGGTGGCGCAGACTTTCTCCACGGCCTTGGCGAGCGCCGGGTCGCAGCTCGTCCCGGAATTGGCGCCGATGTTGAAGTTCGGAAGCTCGCCCTTGAACAGGCGCGGGATCCGCGACCGGATCGAATGCGCGTCGTAGAGCACGACCTTCCCGTGCGCGTGCTTCAGCCGCTGGATCTCGGCCGCCAGGGCCCCGTGGTAAGGCTCGAACCAGGTGTCGCGCCGCCGGGCGATTTCCGCTGCGGCAGGTTCCTGGCCGGGACTGTACAACGGCTCTCCGTCGAAGGTCGTGGTGGGACACAGCTCCGTGGTCGCCTGACCGGGATATAGCGAAGCGCCTGACGGGTCGCGGTTCACGTCGATCGCGGTCCTCGAGATCTTCGTCCGCACGGTGGAGGCGCCAAGTCCGGTGGCGAAGTCGTACAGCGTCTCCACCCACCAGTCGGTGTCCTTGCGGGCCAGCCACGGAGACGTCAGGCCGGCTTCTATGTCCGCGGGGATATCCGTCCCGGTGTGCGGTAAGCTGACCACAAGCGGCGCGTCGCCGCGTTCGACCTGAAGCCAGTCCATCAGGCCACACCGGGAAGCGGTGCCGATCCGGCGGCGGCGATGACGCGGCCGCTTCGGACGAGTTCGTTTGCGGCCTCCATGTCGGGATGGAAGTAGCGGTCCTGCTGCAGCGGCGGGACCTGGGCGCGCAGCGCCATACGCACGCACTCGAGCGCGGGGCTGGACGCGAGCGGGGCGTGGAAATCGCAGCCCTGGGCCGCGGCCAGCAACTCGATACCAATCACCGCCGTGGCGTTCCTCGCCATGGGCAGCAGGCGGGTCGCGGCGTGTGCGGCCATGGAGACGTGGTCCTCCTGGTTCGCGGAGGTGGGGATCGAATCGACACTGGCGGGATAGGCCCGTTGCTTGTTCTCCGAGACCAAAGCGGCCGCCGTCACCTGGGGGATCATGAAGCCAGAATTCAGACCGGGCTGCGGCGTCAGAAACGCGGGAAGGCCCGAGAGCGCGGGATCGACCAGCATCGCGATGCGGCGCTCGGCGATCGAACCGATCTCACAGATAGCCAGCACCATCATGTCCGCGGCGAACGCCACCGGCTCGGCGTGGAAATTGCCGCCCGAAAGCGCCTCGTCGTCCTCGGCGATGATCAGGGGATTGTCGGTCACCCCATTGGCTTCCACCATCAGGGTGGTGGCGGCTTGCCGCAACACGTCCAGGGCCGCCCCCATCACCTGCGGCTGACAGCGAAGGCAGTACGGATCCTGCACCCTGGGGTCGTCGATGAGGTGCGAGGCGCGGATCTCCGAGCCGGCCATCAGGGCGCGCAGCGCGGTGGCGGCTTCGATCTGGCCGGGCTGGCGGCGTAGGGCGTGGATGCGGGCGTCGAACGGCGTGTCCGACCCCTTGGCGGCTTCGGTGGAGAGCGCGCCGGTGATCAGGGCGGACTTGAAAAGAACCTCAGCCTCGAACAGGCCTGCGAGCGCATAGGCCGTGGAAAACTGCGTCCCATTGAGCAGGGCCAGGCCTTCCTTGGGTCCCAACGCCAGGGGCACGAGCCCTGCAGCCTGCAGTGCTTCGGCGGCTGGGAGACGCGACCCCGGCGTTTCAATCTGGCCAACGCCGATCATGGCCGCGGCCATGTGCGCCAGGGGGGCCAAGTCGCCCGAGGCGCCAACCGAGCCCTGCGAAGGGATGACCGGCGTCAGGTTGAGCGCGAGCATCCGCTCCAGCAGTTCAATCGTCGCGGGTCGGACGCCTGAGGCGCCCTGCGCAAGGCTGGCCAGCTTCAGAGCGAGCATCAGCCGGACCACGTCGCGAGGAGAGGGCTCACCTGTCCCGGCGGCATGGGAGAGCACGATATTGCGCTGGAGGGTCTCAAGATCGCGGGCCTCGATCCGCATGCTCGCGAGCTTTCCGAAGCCTGTATTGATCCCGTAGACCGGCCGGCCCTGTGCCAGGATGCGCTCGACCGAGGCGGCGCTTGCGATGATCTTTGGGTACGCCGACGGGTCCAGGCGCACGTCAGCGCCGCGATAGATTTCTCGCCACTGGCCGAGCGAGACCTCGCCCGCCGTCAATACCGCCTCGCTCAAAGTCCCCTCCAGACACGCGCGTGAAGTGGGTTGAAGCCCATGCGGTAGACCAGTTCCGCCGGCCGCTCGATGTCCCAGATGGCCAGATCGCAGCGCTTGCCGGCCTCGAGGGCGCCGGTGTCGCCAGCCCTTCCGAGCGCCTTTGCCGCCTCTCGCGTAACGCCGGCCAGGCACTCCTCCACCGTCAGGCGGAACAGCGTGGCGCCCATGTTCATCGCCAGGAGCAGGGAGGTCAGCGGCGAGGTCCCGGGATTGCAGTCTGTCGCCAGGGCGATCGCGACGCCAGCGTCGCGCAGGGCCTGCACCGGAGGCGCCCTGGTCTCCCGCACGAAGTAGAACGCCCCGGGGAGCAGCGTCGCGACCACGCCGGCCTTGGCCATGGCGGCGATGCCGGCGGCGTCCAGGTGTTCGAGGTGATCGGCGGACAGGGCGCCGAACTCCGCGGCCAGCACGGCGCCAGAGAGGTTGGATAGCTGCTCGGCGTGAAGCTTGACGGGAAGCCCGTGGGCGCGCGCGGCCTCGAAGACCCGCCGGATCTGCGCGGGCGTGAAGCCTATGCCTTCACAGAAGGCGTCGACCGCGTCCGCCAGGCCCTCGGCCGCGACCGCTGGGATCATCTCGCGGCAGACCAGATCGATGTAGCCGTCCGGGTCGCCCGCGAACTCGGCGGGCAGGGCGTGCGCGCCCAGGAAGGTCGTGGTGACGGTTACCCGCCGCGCCTCGCCCAGCCGCCGTGCGGCCCTCAGGGATTTCAGCTCGTGCTGAAGCGATAGGCCATACCCGGACTTCACCTCGACCGTGGTCACGCCTTCGGCGATCAAGGCGTCCAGACGCGGCAGGGCCTGCGCCACAAGCTCGTCCTCGCCGGCGGCGCGGGTCGCCGTCATGGTGGAGATGATCCCGCCGCCCGACCGAGCAATCTCTTCGTAGGTGGCGTGCCCCAGGCGCAGTTCGAACTCGTGAGCGCGATCGCCGCCGAACACGAGATGGGTGTGGGGATCGATCAGCCCCGGCGTGATCCAGCGGCCTTCGCAGTCCACGCTCTCGGCCGCCTCGAAGGTTGGCGCGTCTGCGGCTTCGCCGACATAGACAATGCGCCCCTCAGAACAGGCCAAGATGCCGCCGTTGATCGTGCCCAAGCCGGGTCGATCCGCCGCCAATGTAGCCAGCCGGGCGTTTCGCCAGACTCGATCGCAAAGCACGGCGTCCTCCCTACAGCCGGATCAATCGATACCTAGCGTCAGAGCGTGTTATTGTATAGACATATCAGTGCGGCCAACGCCGGTATTCGGCCGCGATCGGGAAGCCCCATGGCCGAGGCACGCCTCTGGTTCGCGAGCGCGTTGCTGCCCAACGGCTGGGCGGATGGCGTGCGCCTGGGCCTGAGCGATGGGCGCATCGCCAGTGTCGACATCGGTGTCGCTTCCGAGGCGGGTGACTCCCGCCACGCTTTGGCGCTTCCCGGCCTGCCCAATCTCCACAGCCACGCGTTTCAGCGCGCAATGGCCGGATTGACGGAAGTCCGCGGCCCCGCCGGCGACAGCTTCTGGACCTGGCGGGAACTCATGTACCGCTTCGTTGAGCGCCTCACGCCGCAGGACGTGGAGGTCGTCGCCGCCATGGCCTTCATGGAGATGCTGGAGAGCGGTTTCACCTGCGTGGGAGAGTTCCACTATCTCCATCACGACAGCGACGGACGCGCGTTTGCAAACCCGGCGGAGATGTCAGAGCGGATCGTGGCGGCGGCCGCGGAGACGGGCATTGGCCTCACCCTGCTGCCGGTCTTCTATGCCCACGCCGGCTTCGGCGGCGCCCAACCGAGCGGCGGGCAGAGGCGGTTCATCAACACGATCGACAGCTACGCAAACCTTCTCGAGACGACACGAGTCTCAATCTCCACCCTGCCAGACGGCCGCATCGGCATAGCGCCGCACAGCCTTCGGGCCGTGACCGAGGCTGAACTCAGCGCTCTCACCGCAGCGGCAGCCGAGCCCATCCACATTCATATCGCCGAGCAGATCTGGGAGGTGGAGGATTGCGTCGCCTGGTCGGGCGCCAGGCCGGTCGAGTGGTTGCTCGACCGGTTCCCGGTCGACCCGCGCTGGTGCCTCGTTCACGCCACCCACATGACGCCGGGCGAGACGACACGACTGGCCCAATCGGGCGCCGTCGCGGGGCTCTGCCCGATCACGGAAGCCAACCTGGGGGACGGCGTCTTTCCGGCGGAAGCCTTCCTTACGGCGGGTGGGGCGTTCGGCGTGGGCTCGGACTCCAACGTGCGCATCGACGCCTCTGAGGAGCTTCGTCTTCTGGAGTACGGTCAACGGCTGACGCGCCGCGCCCGCAATGTTCTGGCGAGTGAGGGCGGACGCTCTACCGGCGCCGATCTCTATCGCGGCGCTGTGGCAGGTGGCGCCCAGGCTCTGGGGCGGGACGCAACAGGGCTCGTTCCCGGAGCCGCCGCCGACATCGTAAGCTTGAAGGCCGACCACCCGGACCTCTGTGGCCGGCGAGGTGATCAGCAGATCGATAGCTGGGTCTTTGCGGGGGGATCGCAGATGGTGGACTGTGTCTGGCGGTTCGGCCGCCAGGTGGTGGCCCAGGGGCGGCACCAGGGGCGGGACGTCATTGTGCCCCGCTACCGCGCGGTGATGGAGCGCCTCCTCCGATGACGCCGGTACGCGACACCAGTCTTCACAAGCGGATCCGAACGGACATCTCGGAACAGATCCTGTCGGGCGCATGGGCGCCGGGCCACCGCATTCCGTTCGAGCATGAACTGATGGCGCAGTATGGCTGCTCCCGGATGACCGTGAACAAGGCGCTCGCGCCACTGGCGGAAAGCGGCCTGATCGTGCGACGCCGACGGGCGGGCTCCTTCGTCTCGCGCCCGCGAATCCACTCCGTCGTTCTCGACATTCCCGACATCCAGGCGGAGGTGACGGGCCGCGGCGAACCCTACGGCTATGAGCTGCTCTCGCGGAAGGTCCGCGCCACCACCAAGCGCGAGGCCGAGGAACTGGATCTGGTCGGCGCTGTGGACGTCCTGGCGCTCCGGTGTCTGCACCGGGCAAGCGGGCGACCGTTCGCACTCGAAGAGCGCTTGATCAACCTTGATACTGTGCCCGAGGCGGCCGCCGCCGATTTCGAACGCACTTCACCCGGCAGCTGGTTACTGGGGTTCGTCCCCTGGACCGAGGCGGAACACCGGATCAGCGCCGCCAATGTCCAGCGAGCAACGGCTCATGTGCTGGGCATTGAGCCCACGGCGGCCTGCCTGGTGCTGGAGCGCCGGACCTGGCGCGGCGCCGACAAGATCACCCACGTACGGCTCATCTTCCCCGGTGAGGCCTATGATCTGGTGGCTCGCTTTGCGCCGTCAAAAGATGGCTCCCACGCCACAGGCCGGGCGTCTGGCTGACCGATATGGTCGGCAGCCACAACACCCGAGAAACTTCAAAGTGGCACAATGCCTGTCTTGCCAGCGCCCCGGGGGCTGCATAAGCATGTAGCTGTGCGACCTACTCTGAAGCCTTTGTTGCGGACCCTCCTCGCGATGCTCTGCCTCGCGTTGTCTGTTGTGTTCGCTGGAGCTTCCGCGGCCAGCGTGGTTGACGTGGTCCAGCACACAACCGTCGTGGCGCACGAACATGGAGCCGGCTTGGCGGTTAGCGCCGTCAGCTCGGACCACCATGCAGGTGGGCACAGCTACCAGGACGGCGCCGGCGATCAGGATGCCGACGACGGTGTGGGCGACTCCAGGCCCGGGCTAGGTCATCACCATGTCGACGCGCCCGTCGGGGCGCCCTCCATCTCCGCGGAGGCTGGCGGATCGTTGTCCGTCGCCCAGCCTCAGCGGCGCATTGAGGGAATTCCCAATGCAGAAGGCGTTCAGCCCGGCGGGTTGAGACGCCCTCCCAGATCTCCCGCGACCTTCGTCTGAACACCTGCGCCCGCGACGCGGTGCGCTCTTTCACGACTGTCCGAGAGACCCTCCATGCCTACGATCACCGGTCTATGCCGGCTCCCGCGCTACTGCTCGCGCCTCGCGCCAGTCGCTTTGACCGCGAGCCTACTCGCCACCTCCGGCGCCACCGCCCAAGTGGGCGCCTCGTCGCTCAGCCTGACGGAAGCGCTCGCGCGGGGGGCGGCGCACGACCCAACTCGGCCGGCCGACACCGCCCGGATGGTGGCCGGCGAAGCCGCCATCCGCCAGGCAGGCGTGAGGCCAGGTCCATCGCTTGCCTTTGAGGTCGAGAACTTCGCCGGCACTGGCCCCTACTCCCTGCTCGACCGCAACGAGACGACGCTGAGCTATGGGCGCCCCTTCGAGCGCGGCGGCAAACGCGAGGCCCGCACGGACCGGGCGCGAGCCGAACTCCAGGTGGCACGCCTGCGCGGCGAGGTGCGCCGCCTGGACTTCATCCGCGACGTGCAGGTCACCTATGCGGACGCGCTGGCCGCCGAGGCGGAACTGCTGGTGGCGGAAGCCCGGCTGATCTCGGCGCAGCGGTCCCAGCGCGACATCTTGCGGCGGGTGAGGAGCGCGCGAGATCCCCTGTTTGCCGGCTCCCGGGCCGAGGCCCTGACAGCGCAGGCCGAGATTACCCGCGACCGGGCGCGGGAGGCGGTTCTGACCGGCCGGGCCGCCCTGGCTGCCTTGTGGGGCGGTTCCGCGGACTTCGCCCTCAAGCTGGACGACTTCTTCACCATCCAGGCGCCGACCGCCCCGCCGGCGGCCGACACGCCGGACCTGGCCTTGCTGGAGGCCGAGCGGGACGTGGCCATGGCCGCTGTCCGGGTCGAGCAGTCGCGCGGCGTCCCCGATCCGACCCTGCGGGCCGGTGTGCGCTATTTCGGCGAGGGGAGCGAGGTCGCCCTGGTGATCGGGGGCTCGATCCCGCTGGGCGCCCGCGGCGCCAACCGCGCCAACGTGGATCGCGCCCAGGCCGAACGTGAGGCGGCCGAGCAGGAGATCGCCGCGGCCAGGGTGGTCCGCGAACGCGAGATCGTCCGGCTGACCGCGCGCCTGCGGGCGCGGGCGACGGAGGCCGAGCGCATCCGCGCGGATGTCATCCCCCACGCCATCCGCACCGTCGAACAGGTGTCCGCCGGCTTCAACCGCGGCGGTTTCGAATACCTCGACGTCACCGAGGCCGAGCGCGCCCTGGCCGACGCCCGCGAGCGCCGGGTCGACGCGCTCCGCGACTTCCACACCGGCCAGGCCGACCTCGATCGACTGACCGGCAAGCACCGCCCCCTCGTCGCCACCAATTCTGCGGAGGCCCGCTGATGCGCCGCCACATCCTGCCACCCGTCACCCGCCCGATCCTCCTGCTGTTCGCCCTGGCCGCCCTGGCCGGGTGCGGACCCACTGCCGAGCCCGCCAAGGCGGCCGCCGACGAGCACGGCGCCGCGGTCGACGAGTTCGAGCGTGGCCCTCACCGCGGGCGCCTGCTGCGCAGCGGCGACTTCTCCGTGGAGGTGAGCATCTTCGAGGAAGGCGTGCCGCCTGAATTCCATGTCTACGCCTATCGCAAGGACAAGCCGGTCAATCCGCGGGAGCTGACTCTGACGATGGAGCTGACGCGCCTAGACGGTCGCGTGGACCGCTTCAGCTTCGCGCCGCAGGGAGAGTTCCTGCGAGGCGCGGGAGAGGTCCGCGAGCCACACTCGTTCGACGTCAAGGTTCGGGCGCTGGAAGGTGGCCGCGCGCATCAGTGGGCCTACGCCGCCTACGAAGGTCGCACCACGATAACATCGGAGGCCGCGCGGGCCGGTGGTGTCACGGTCGAGACCGCCGGGTCGATTGTGATGGCTGAACTGGTGGACATGGCCGGCCGGATCGAGATCACGCCCGAGGGCCAGGCCGACGTCCGTGCCTGGTATCCGGGGCGGGTGATGGCGCTGAACGCCGAGCTGGGACAGACGGTGCGCAAGGGCCAGGTGCTGGCCCGGGTGGAGTCCAGCCACAGCCTGCAGACCTATTCGATCCCGGCGCCGCTGAGCGGCGTAGTGATCGCCAAGAACTCCAACGTGGGCGACGTAGCGGGGGGGGAGGCCCTGTTCGTCATCGCTGACCCTACCAAGCTGCACGCCGAGTTCTTCGTCTATCCCCGCGACGCCGAGCGTGTGCGGGCCGGCCAGCGGGTCGAGGTGCGGACTCTGTCGGGCGACAACCGTGTGGTGGCGCCGGTGGAGGCCATCGTGCCCACCGCCGACATCGCCAGCCAGACCTTGATGGCCCATGTGCACTTGCCGCCCGGTGCGTCGGCCACCTTCCGGCCGGGCATGGGGGTGGAAGGGTCGTTCCAGGTGGCCGCCTGGCCCACCGCCTTGGCGGTGCGGACCAAGGCCCTGCAGCGGTTCCGCGACTTCACCGTCGTCTTCGCCCGGGTGGGAAACACCTACGAGGTCCGAATGCTGGAACTTGGGCGCCAGACGCCCGAGTGGACCGAGGTTCTGGGCGGCCTGGAGCCCGGAACGCAATACGTCACCGACGGCGCCTTCCTGATCCGCGCGGACATCGAGAAGTCCGGCGCGAGCCACGACCACTGAGGCGCCGCGATGCTTGAACGGATCATCGCCCTCTCTATCCGCTACCGCTGGCTGGTGCTCACCCTGGCGCTGATCAGCGCCCTGGTCGGCGTCTGGAGTTTCCAGCGCTTGCCCATCGACGCGACGCCGGACATCACCAACGTCCAGGTGCAGATCAACACCGCAGCGCCTGGCTATTCACCGCTGGAGGCCGAGCAGCGGATCACTTTTCCCGTGGAGACGGCCATCGCCGGCCTGCCCGGGCTCGACTACACACGTTCCATCTCACGCTATGGCCTCAGCCAGATCACCGTGGCGTTCAAGGACGGCACGGACATCTACTTCGCCCGCCAACTTGTGGGCGAGCGTCTGCAGGGCGCCAGAAGCCAACTTCCCGACGGAATCACCCCTGAGCTCGGGCCCATCTCCACGGGCCTTGGCGAAATCTTTCTCTACACGGTCAACGCGGAGCCGGGAGCCCGCAAGCCTGACGGCCGGCCCTATACGCCGGAAGACCTGAGGACCCTGCAGGACTGGGTGATCCGGCCGCAGCTTCGCAACGCGCCGGGCGTCACCGAGGTGAACTCGATCGGTGGGTTCGAGCGGCAGTTCCACGTGACGCCACGGCCTGAACGGCTCTCCGCCTACGGCCTGACCATGGGCGAGGTGATCGCGGCGCTGGAAGCCAACAACTCCAACATCGGGGCGGGCTACGTGGAGCGCTACGGCGAACAGTACCTGGTCAGAGTACCTGGTCAGGTTAATGGGATCGCGGACCTGGCCTCGGTGATCGTCACCAACAGGGGCGGCGTGCCGATCCGCATCGCCGATGTGGCCGATGTCGGGCTTGGGGAGGAACTGCGCACCGGAGCCGCCACCCAGAACGGCCGCGAGGTGGTGCTGGGCACCGCCTTCATGCTGAAGGGCGAGAACAGCCGCACGGTCGCCCGCGCCGCAGCCGCGAAGCTGGAAGAAGCCGCCAAGTCGCTGCCGCCAGGGGTGGTAGCCACCCCGGTATACGACCGCACTGACCTCGTGGACAGGACGATCAGGACGGTGGAGACCAATCTTCTGGAAGGCGCGTTGCTGGTCATCGTCGTGCTCTTCCTTCTGCTGGGCAACCTGCGCGCGGCCATCATCACCGCCGCGATCATTCCGCTCTCCATGCTGCTGACCATCACCGGCATGGTGCAGAGCCGCGTCTCAGGCAACCTGATGAGCCTGGGGGCCCTGGACTTCGGCCTGATCGTCGATGGCGCGGTGATCATCGTGGAGAACTGCCTGCGGCGCTTCGGCGAGACGCAGCATCGTCTGGGACGGCTGCTCACCCGTGACGAGCGTTTCGATCTCGCCGCCACCGCCACCGGCGAGGTGATCCGCCCCTCACTGTTCGGGGTCATGATCATCGCGCTGGTCTATGTGCCGATCTTCGCGCTGACCGGGGTCGAAGGGAAGATGTTCCACCCCATGGCCATTACCGTGGTGATGGCGCTGAGCGCGGCGCTGCTGCTGTCCCTGACCTTCGTGCCGGCAGCCGTGGCGTTGTTCGTCACCGGTCGGGTGGCGGAGACCGAGAGCCGGATGATGCGCGGTGCCCGTCGCGCATACGCGCCGGCGCTGGACTGGGCGCTCCGCCGGCCCGCCCTTTTGGCGGGCGGGGCTGTGGCGCTGGTGCTGTTGTCAGGTTTCGCCGCCACCCGCATGGGCTCGGAGTTCATCCCCAACCTCGACGAAGGCGACATCGCCATGCACGCGCTGCGCATCCCCGGCACCAGCCTGACCCAGGCGGTGAAGATGCAATCCATCCTGGAGGCGCGCATCAAAAGCTTCCCCGAGGTGAAGCTGGTGTTTGGCAAGATCGGCACCGCTGAGGTCGCCACCGATCCCATGCCGCCATCCGTCGCCGACACCCTGGTGATGCTTAAAGACCGCAAGGACTGGCCCAACCCGCGCAAGCCAAAGGCCCAGCTAGTCGCGGAAATCCAGGCGGCGGTCGAGACCATCCCCGGCAACAACTATGAGTTTACCCAGCCCATCGAGATGCGGTTCAACGAGCTCCTGTCGGGGGTCCGCGCCGATGTGGCCGTGAAGGTCTATGGCGACGACCCGGAGCGGCTGGCGGAGGTGGGCGAAGCCATCGAGGCGGTGGTCGGCGGCGTGGCCGGCGCCGCGGACGTGGGCCTGGAACAGACCACCGGCCTGCCGGTGCTGCAGATCACCCCGGACCGGGCCGCCCTGGCGCGGCTGGGCCTGAACGTCCGTGACGTACAGGAACTGGTCGCCGCCTCCCTGGGCGGCGCCGTGGTTGGCAAAGTGTTCGAGGGTGACCGTCGTTTCGATGTGGTGGTGCGCCTGCCGGAGGACATCCGCAGTCAGGTCGATCAGATCGGCAATCTGCGCGTGCCGCTGCCTGCCACCGGCGAGGGGCCAAGGCGGTTCGTGCCGCTGGCCGACGTGGCCCGGGTCTCCGTCGAGATCGGCCCCAATCAGATCAGCCGCGAGAACGGCAAGCGCCGGGTGGTGGTCACCGCCAACGTCCGCGACCGCGACCTGGGCTCGTTCATCGCCGAGGTCCGCCGCAAGGTGGACGCCGAGGTCGAACTGCCGCCTGGCTACTGGATCGGCTACGGCGGCACTTTCGAGCAGCTGATCTCCGCCGCCACGCGGCTGCAACTGGTTGTGCCCGCTGCTCTGCTGCTGATCTTCGGCCTGCTGTTCGCGCTGTTCCGGTCGGTGAAAGACGCCGCCATCGTCTTTTCGGGTGTGCCGCTGGCGCTAACCGGCGGCGTCGCCGCCTTGCTACTCCGCGGGTTGCCCCTGTCGATCTCCGCCGGCGTCGGGTTCATCGCGCTTTCCGGCGTGGCGGTGCTGAATGGCGTCGTCATGGTCAGCTTCATCCGCAGCCTGCGGGCCGAAGGCCGCCCCCTCGACGAGGCCATCCGTGAAGGCGCGCTCACGCGGTTGCGGCCGGTACTCATGACCGCTCTGGTCGCCAGTCTCGGCTTCGTGCCGATGGCCTTCAACGTCGGAGCTGGGGCGGAGGTGCAGCGCCCACTGGCAACGGTGGTCATCGGCGGAGTTATCTCCTCTACGCTGCTGACCCTGCTCGTGTTGCCAGCACTCTACCGGATCGTCCGTGACCCGCGTCGCCGCCCCCGTGGTGCGGCGCCACTCAATTCGCAGGAGTAGACCGGATGATGTACCTCATCCTTAAGGCCGTGATCTCGGGCGCGATCATCGCAGCAGTCTCCGAGACAGCGAGGCGCAGCCCAGGCTTCGCCGCCCTGATCGCGCCGCTGCCACTCGTCTCGATCCTGGGAATGATCTCGCTCTGGCGCGACGCCGACGCCGGCCGCTTGGCGTCACCCGCAGAAACCACCTCGGTCAGGTTAGCCGTTTAGCGGGGGGTGCCAGGCGAACATCGGGCCGAACCGGTTCCACCAAAGCCGGACCGTCTCGTGGCAAATGTCGATGCCGCGTTCGAACAGCAGGTCCTCGACGTTGCACAGTGACAGCGGCTACCGGACGTACATCATGACGAACCAGCGAAATGGGTTGGGCGCCTTGGTCATGATCCGGCTAACCGGGTTCCGGTTAGCCCGCCATGAATTTGGTCTGACACCACCGTTGCCGTTGGTCTGACACCACGGGGCAGGGGGAGTCTGGACCACGACCCGCTAGCCAACGCCTATCGTTCTGGACCAACGGAACCCACTCGAGATCGTTGTGCACGGGACGCATTGCAGAATGTGCTTGGGGAAGTGGAAAGAGAGGAGGAACTCCCTCGTGATTATTCTGGCGGGGTCGGTTACCGATGACGTGACGGACCAGACCACTCTTTGCCATTGGCGAAGCGTGGCGCCGCTCGCGGTCGAATGCACGCTCTCAGGGAACCCACCACATGTCTGAGCAAAGCTCCGAAACCGCGAATGACTTGTTGCTGCGTCAACGCGCGCTGTCTCGATGGGAAGGTGAAGGCGGAGCCGGGCCCGAGGGTCCAGATATGGCGACACCGCCTGAAGAGCGCTTTCCACAGGTAAAAAACGAGCGCCGCCGAGATGGTGGCGCTTCGCGTTCGGGGTGATCGCCCTGCTTGCCACCGCCTCTGATCGACAGTTCGACTTGGCCCGCGAGATGGGCGGCTACATCTTGCCCCGGCCGGGCTTCACGTGGCCACGCGGCGTTCAAGGCACAAAATAGCTCCGTGACCGCTGCCTCGGCCAATGCCGAGCTTTGGGAGAGGACAATCGGTTGCCCATCCATGCAAGGGCGCGCGCATTCCTCGAGGAAGTCGCGAAGCGCCGAACCCCCCTTGTCTACCAGGAGCTGGCGAAGGCTCTTCAGATCTTGCCGCCCCATTCCATCCATCAGGTGACCGAAGCCCTGGAGCGCCTGATGGAGCAGGACGCTGCGGCGGACCGCCCGTTCATCGCCGCGCTCGCCATCAGCAAGCTACGTGGTGGCCTGCCGGCGCCCGGGTTTTTCGACTGCGCCCGACGTCTTGGCCGGTTCGCAGGCGATGCGCACGGTCAGGACGCAAGGACGTTTCACGCCGCCGAGCTGAACGCCGTCTTCGCTCGATGGGGCGGTGTGCGCGACAACTAGCACCGAGGCCGTCATGTTCACCGAAACCAATCCGACCCCTAGCCTTTGGCATCGGAGCACGCCGCGTCCAGCGATGGTCAGTTCCGCAGCGCTCGGCGGGGCGCAATTCATGCCAACGACCAACGCGAACCTGGAGGCGCCTGAAACGGTACGGGCGCTTGAAAAAACTCGCATCGAAGCGACGCGCGCGGATGATGCTGGGTCGCGTCCCTGGTGTGGTGTAGCCGCGGCGGTGTGACCACCGCGATCTCCGGCGAGGCCGGGGTGCTCAGCTTGCCGGGATGGACAGGCTGACAAGGGAATCATCGCTCAAGGGGGCCGGGGTTTCCAGGGTCATGTAGCGGGCGCGCTGGACGGCCCGTTCGTCGCTCTGCTCAAGCAGGATGGCGCCCACGAGGCGGATGACGGCGGCCTGGTTCGGGAAGATGCCCACCACCTCGGTCCTGCGACTGATCTCGCCGTTGAGGCGTCCCAGCGAGTTGGGGGCGTGAGGTGGCGCCGGTTCCCCGTACAGCCTGCCCGAAGTCCGACCCGCCAACCTCGGGAGCCACGGGCGGGTCTAGACGGTCAACGCCGCGACCACAGCCTCAATGACGGCGTGCGCCTTGGCGCGCATCTCGTCATCCGTGGCGTCCTGGATCGGGTGATCCACAAGCACATAGCGCGCGCCGTCCATGCCCAGCGCCTTACGCTGAACCTCGGCGGCCT
Organism: Phenylobacterium sp.; assembly: GCF_046590535.1. Lineage (GTDB taxonomy): Bacteria > Pseudomonadota > Alphaproteobacteria > Caulobacterales > Caulobacteraceae > Phenylobacterium. The sequence continues at coordinate 17,713 of NZ_JBKJTG010000208.1, forward strand.
CGGCGAATTCGCTGGAGGCGATGGAAACGGCGGGAAGGCCCTGGATCTCGAACCATACAGTGTCGTGCAGACTGCACGTCGTGCATGATCCTCAATCGGCGAGGGCTTCCACCAGGACACTGCATTCCGACTTGATCGTCAGCCGCAGGTCCGAAGGGCAGGGCTTGGCGAAGGTGGGCTTCGCGTAGCGCTTGATCGCGACCTTCGGGTAGCGCGCCGCTAGCAGACTCTCCAGTTCGTCGAGCAGGACGTTGCCGCGCGGCTTGCTGATATCGAGCAGGCCGATCACGCCCGAGATGTCTCCGGTTCGCGGTGTGATCTGCCGCGCGACGGGCACGCGCTCGTCGGTCGGATCGAGAATTGTCGTCATCGACGTCCTCCGAACTTGTGCAGCGAGGCTATCAGCAATCGATTTTCCTGGAAACGACCGTCGAACCCGCAGGGCCGGTCACCCAGCCATGGAAGGCGGCGGAGAATTTCCCGGCCTCGGAGCCGGCGACGACGATGTGGATGAACTTGTCGCTGGCGAACTTCGGAGCCGGCGCCGCCAGCTGGGCGTCGGTCATCCTGGCGGCCGACGCCACGGGGATCCCCGCGCCGGAGACCTCGTTGGAAACCATCTCGCGCAGCTGCCGCGAGGTCACAGTCTGGATCCGCTCGCGGAGGCGCGTCTTGGAATACGCCCCCTCGACGGTCAGCGTCCTGACGTGCTCTGGGCAGACGACCAGCAGGGCATCGACCGGCATCCTGTGGATCTTGGACAGGAACATGCCTTCGAGGCCGAGGCCCAGGGTGCCGGCGATCTGGTCGGGCTTGCGGGACTCCTGGTCGACGATCTGCACCGGGCCGCTGGTCATGGCGAAAGCGGTCACGACCGAGTCTTCGCGCTGAAAGCCGCGCTCGACGTGCAGCGGATCCCATGGGGAGCCTTCCTCCCATTCCGCGAAGCACATGGTGAACTTCATCGGGCTCGAAAGGGTCGAACGATCCACGCCGCCGGGCCGAGCACCGCCCAGGTTGCGGACCACCAGCCGCAGCGCGCGGCCGATGGTGGCGTTGGCGCGGTTGCCGTTCCCGAGCGCGCCCAGCTTCATGTTCATGCCGATCCGCGACCGGATCGGGCCGTTGACCACCAGGACCGGCGAAGCGCCCATGGTGGTGGCGGTCACGCCGTGCATGTTGAACTCATCCGTGCAGACCGCCTCCACGGCAGCGATCACCACGGGCAGGTACTCGGGCCGACAACCGGCCATCACCGCGTTGATCGCGATCTTCTCGACCGTCGCCGGGGCCATGTTGGGAGGCACGATTGCCACGATGTCCTGAGGGTCGCGTGTCGTGCCCGACAGCATGCGCAACACCCGCTCCGGGGTCGGCGGGACCACCGGCAGGCCATCGCTGAAGCCCTGGTCGAACATGAACTCGTCGATGTCGTCGGCACTGGCGATCTCGATCCGGCGCGCGCGGATCGGGCTGCCCTCGGCCTCGGCCAGAAGCCGGTCGTGGATCTCGGGGTCCAGGTGTTTCGACCCGCAACCCGGCCGCCAGGCCGGCAGGTCCCCCCACGCCACCGCCGCGGCCGCCGCCTTCAGCTCTCCGGCGATCTGCTGCGCAAGGGTCTCCCATTCCTGGCGGACGAATCCCTCGAGCGGTGGCCGCTGCGCGCCGTCCGCCCCGATCCAGTAGATCGCCGGCACGATGTCGAAGCCCCACGCCAGCGAAGTCCGGAGAGCGCTGTCATCCAGGATCGACAGGGTCAGGCCGTGGCGGTCCCTTAGGATAGCGTTGCCGTCGGCCGACTGCCCCACCATCCAGATGTCGGCCAGATCGCCCCAGGCCTGATGGAACGCCTCCAGGACCGGCGCGGCCAAGTTGCAGGTGTCGCAGTCCTCTTTCACGAAACAGATCAGGCTGGGCCGCCCTGTGGGGAATGCCCGGGTCGCGCCGGTCATGTCGCGCAGTGAAAAGCCCTGAGCGGTCGCGGTCATGGATCCGTCCTCGTCTTCGCGTCAGAGCCCGCCGCAACGCGCGGCTGGCGGAGGTGGATGGGAATCGAACCCACCACACGCCTTTGGGACGTGTCACTGGTTTTGAAGACCAGGGAAGCCACCAGACTCCAGTCACCTCCAACACCGCCGACACTAGGGCGGGTTACGTGGAACGCCGAAGCGGTTTTGCGCGTCCGCTACCTGTCGCAAGTCGCCCCGGCGGACCGTCTCGCCGCGGTCGTCGAAGAATTCTAGCGCAGGCACGATGAATTTTCGCGACGTCCCCAGCGCCGCCCGCGCCTCGCCGGTCGTGAACTCGGCCGGGGGCGGGAACGCGGTCCGCAGGGCCTCCAGGGCCTCGTCGAGCGCCTCGACATGGAAGGCCAGGGTCTGGCGCAGCGCGACGTTGCGCAGCGAAACCAGCCGCCCGCACTCGACTAGGAGTCCGAGCAGGGCCTGATCCTCTGCATCTAGCGCGCTGGCGTCCGGCGGCGTCATGGCGGCCGCCCGAAACGCCGCCTCGATCTCCTGGAGCCGCGCTAGCGCCGCCGGGGAAAGCGCCGCGAACGGGTCGTGATCGCGGAGCGCTGCCTGGCCGTGCTCAAGCCGAATCTCGCCGGCCGCCGACAGGCGCTTCTCGACATGGGCGATGAGTTCGCGGGACATCATGCGTGACAGCGTGTTGCGGACGCCGCCCAGCGACACCCAGGCCCGCGCAGGTTGCCGGCGGTGCGCCTCGGCGATCTGGTCCAGGTAGGCTTGCCGGGCCTCGGCGACCGCCGCCTCCAAGGCCATGACGTCGTCGTCCAGCATCTCGCAGGTCCGGCCCAAATGGTTCCGAACCTCCTGAGCGGACCGCCGCGATAGCCGCGCCGCCTCCGCGACGGACACGGAGCCGCCCCCACGACTCGCCAGTTCGGCGGCGATCTCATCGAGGCCGCCGCCAGCGACCGCGTCCAGCAGGGCGCCACGGGCCTCCATCGTCTTAGCCCGCAGCGTCGGCGCCGCCGGATCCAGGACTGTGGCGCCTCCGATCGTCTCGGCCGGAGAAGGCCGGCGCAGGATGGCGCGCTGGCCGGCGTAGGCGATCACGGGGGCGTGGAACCGTAGCTGCGCCAGCCCCCGTCCGCCCGGCGTGATCGCAGTCGCTCCGATCAGGCGCAACCTGGCGATGTCCTGCCGCGCCCCCCACATCACCCGCACCTCGTCCGTCGACCTAAGGGGTCTGGCGGCATCGGACGCGAGGGTGAGCTCGACATCGACCAGCAGGGCGGCTTCGTAGGCGCCCGGCGTACAAAGGACCTCGCCGAGCCTCACCTCGTGCGCGGGCACACCGCGCAGACCCACCGCCACCCGGCCGCCGGGATGGGCAACCTCGGTGGCCTGCCCGTGGGCCTGCAGCAGGCGCAGATGGACCTTGCGTCCGGAGGGCTGGAGGATGGCTTCCCCACCCGCCGTCAGCGTCCTGCCCTGCAGCGTGCCGGTGGCGACCGTTCCGGCGCCGGCGACACTGAACACGCGGTCGAGGGGCAGGTAGGCGCCCGGAAGTGGATCGGGCGGTGAACTCCGGGAGGCCAGCGCCTGAAGTTCATCGTGCAGCGCGTCCAGGCCGGCGCCGGTCACTGACGAACAGAAGACCACGGGCTCGCCAGCCAGGAAGGTCCCGTCGAGCTCGCCCAGGATCCGCTCGAGGACCACGGGCCAAGCGTCCTCCGCTAGCAAATCCGCCTTGGTGACTGCGACGATTCCGCTCCGCAGGCCCAGCAGGCCAGCGATGCGCAGGTGTTCGCGGGTCTGCCGCCCGAACCCTTCGGTGGCCGATACGACCAGCAGGGCGGCCCGCGCGCCGGTGGCGCCCATGACCATCGCCCGGATGAAGTCCTCGTGCCCGGGCGCGTCGAGGAAGTCGACGCCGCCTGCGGGGTAGTCGCGCCAAGCGAAGCCCAGGGTGATCGAGAGCCCTCGCGCCTGTTCTTCCGGGAGCCGGTCGGTCTCGATGCCGGTCAGGGTCCGGACCAGCGCGGTCTTGCCATGATTGACATGGCCTATCACCGCCAGGCTCAGGGGCGATGCGTCGGTCAACCCAGAGGTCTCGTGACTTGATAGGTCATCGAACGTCCCTACGTCGAACTGCGCCGGCCGTCATCCGCCCCGCTTGCCCCGGTTCTTCCGAGGTCTGTACAGTCGGTGCTCCCAAAGGAGCCACACCGTCGCGCTCAAGGCCCCCCAGGTCGGTAATCCGGACCCGCGCCGCCAACTGCCGGCGGTGGGAACGATCTGCGACGACCCCGCCGCCCGGCCGCTGAACGCCCGGTTCGGGTCGGCTGCTGTGGCGCGCGCCGTGCGCGCCATGCTGGCCGAGGCGAGGGCGCAGCTCGCCATCGATCCGCTCGCCGTCCCGTCCATCGTCGGCCTGCTGGAGGCCGCCGAGCGCCGGCTTGCGGATGTCGCACGCGAGACGCTGTTCCCGGTGATCAACGCCACCGGCGTGGTTATCCACACCAACCTTGGCCGGGCGCCGCTGGCCCCGGAGGCCACCGCCGCGGCGCAGGCCGCCGCAGGCTATGGCAACCTCGAGCTGGACCTGGACAGCGGCCGTCGTTCTTCGCGCCACGAGCACCTCGACGCGCTCATCGCCGAGGTGACGGGCGCCCAGGCCGGGCTGGCGGTCAACAACTGCGCCGGGGCCGTCCTGCTGGCGCTGGCGGCGGTCGCCGGAGGGGCGCCGGTCATCGTGTCCCGGGGTGAGTTGGTGGAGATCGGCGGCGGGTTCCGGGTGCCGGACGTCGTCGCCCAGAGCGGGTCGGCGCTTGTCGAAGTCGGCACGACCAACCGCACGCACCTGCGGGACTATGAGCAGGCGCTCCGCGATCATCCGGACGCCCGCGTCATCCTGCGCACCCATCCCAGCAACTTCCGCATCACCGGATTCACCAGCGCCCCCGCCCTCGACACCCTGGCCCACTTCGCCCACGCCCACGGCCTGTTGCTGGTCGAGGACCTGGGCGGCGGAGCTCTGGTCGATCTGTCGCCCTACGGGATCGCCGGCGAGCCAACGGTGCAGGCCAGCCTGCGGGCTGGCGTCGATCTGGTGCTGTTCAGTGGCGACAAGCTGCTGGGTGGGCCCCAGGCGGGGATCGTGACCGGACGCCGTGAGCTGATCGATCGGCTGGCGCATCATCCGCTGGCCCGTGCGCTGCGGCTGGACAAGCTGTCGGTCGCGGCCCTGGCCGCCACGCTGCGTCTCTATCGCTCGCCGGCCGATCCGATTCAAAGGGTGCCCGTCCTGCGGATGCTGACCGAGCCAGTTTCAATCGTAGCGGCGCGCGCTGAGGCGCTTATGGCCAGGATCGCCGACCTCCCGGCGCTCGAATCGCGCATTCAGGAAACCTTCGGCTACGCAGGCGGCGGCGCCATGCCGATGCACGCGCTCCCTGGCCGGGCTATCGCCCTGCGAAGCCTCCGCTTCAGCGCCGAAGACCTTGCTCGGCGCCTTCGCACGGGCCCCACGTGTGTGCTGGGCCGGATCGAGCAGGACCTTGTCCTGCTCGATCTGCGCACAGTCGCCGACACCGAGCTTCCGGCGCTCACAGCAGCGATTCTCGCCGCATCTTAAGACCGCGATGGCAAAGCGGATTTTGAACCCGCATAGAGTCCCCAGACGCTTGGCCGATCGCGCGGTTCTTTCGCACCGGTGCAGGCAGTCAGACGAGAACTGTACTGGCAGGCTAAATTGGCCTGCCTGCAAACGCCCCCTACCCGCCGCGGGTTTGGCAAGTTAGCTCTTTGATCGCGATACCTCCGAGCCGCATGAGCGGCATACCCGGAGAAGAGTTTAGCCTTAGACTGTCAGCACCCCGCGCCGCCAGCGCTCGCATCGCCGCCAGGCGCTCCAGATGGCCCGACCGCGCACCCGGCGTTGGCCTGGGCGCGGTCCGGCGTATGGTGGGGCTCAGCGTGAGTGAGGGAGGTGCCGTCGTGAAGGTTGTCGTGGCGGGACAGGGCGCGTTCGGCGTCAAGCACATCGAGGCGATCGCCCAGATCCCCGGCGTCGAGATCGTCAGTCTCGCGGGCGGCAGCCCCGACTCCACCCGCGCCGTGGCCGAGAAGCACGGCATTCCCCATTGGACGACGACGCTGGCTGAGGCCCTGGCGCAGCCCGGCGTGCAGGCCGCCATCCTGGCGACGCCGACGCAGATGCATGCGGCGCAGGCGATCGAATGCCTCGAGGCCGGCAAGCACGTGCAGGTGGAGATCCCCATGGCCGACAGCCTGGCGGACGCGCAGCGGCTGGTGGACGCCGCCCGGCGCCCGGGGCTGGTGGCCATGGCCGGCCACACCCGGCGCTTCAACCCGTCCCACCAGTGGATCCACAACAGGATCGCGGCCGGCGAGCTGACGCTGCAGCAGATGGATGTGCAGACCTATTTCTTCCGGCGCACCAACATCAATGCGCTTGGCCGGCCGCGCAGCTGGACCGACCACCTGCTCTGGCACCACGCCTGCCACACCGTCGATCTGTTCCAGTATCAGACCGGCCAGACCGCCGAGGTCGCCCGCGCCATCCAGGGACCGGCGCATCCCGACCTGGGCATCGCCATGGACATGTCCATCCAGATGAAGGTGGCCTCGGGCGCCATCTGCACGCTTAGCCTGTCCTTCAACAATGACGGGCCGCTGGGCACCTTCTTCCGCTACATCTGCGACAATGGCACCTACATCGCCCGCTATGATGACCTGGTGGATGGCCAGGAGACCCCCATCGACGTGTCCAAGGTCGACGTTTCCATGAACGGCATCGAGCTGCAGGACCGCGAGTTCTTCGCCGCAATCCGGGAGGGCCGTGAGCCCAACGGGTCATTCGCCCAAGTGCTGCCCGCCTATCAGACCCTGGACCGCCTCGAAAAGAGTCTGCTGTGATGGCGCTGGTGGTCCGCAACATCCCCCGCGCCGAGCCGGGCGTGATCGACGCCCTGGCCGGGTTCGGCGTCGCCACCGTGCACGAGGCCCAGGGCCGCAAGGGCCTGTTCGCGCCTTACCTGCGGCCGATCTACCGGCCCTGCGCCATCGCCGGCTCCGCGGTGACCTGCCAGGTCCCGCCCGGCGACAACTGGATGATCCATGTGGCGGTGGAGCAATGCCAGGCCGGCGATATCCTGGTGGTGGCGCCAACTAGTCCCTGCGAGGACGGCTACTTCGGCGACCTCTTGGCCTCATCGCTTGTCGCCCGCGGCGTGCGCGGCCTAGTGATCGACGCCGGCGTCCGCGACATCGCCGTGCTGACCGAGATGGGCTTTCCAGTGTGGTCGAAGGCGGTGTTCGCGCAGGGCACGGTCAAGGAGACCCTGGGCGACGTAAACCTGCCCCTGGTCTGCGCCGGCGCGGCGATCAATCCCGGCGACGTCATCGTGGCCGACGACGACGGGGTCTGCGTGGTGCGCCGCAAGGAGGCCGCCACGGTCGCCGCTCTGTCCGCCAAACGCGAGGCGGCCGAGGTGGAGAAGCGCGCACGCTTCGCCGCCGGAGAGCTGGGCCTGGATGTCTATGGCATGCGCGAGCGGCTGGCCGAGAAGGGCCTGCGCTGGGTCGACGAGGCCTGAGCGCCATGCAGACCGACATCCCCTGCACGGTGATGCGAGGCGGCACGTCCAAGGGCCTCTATTTCTTGGCGCGCGACCTGCCGGCGGACGTGGCCACCCGCGACGCGGTCCTGCTGGCGGCCATGGGCTCCCCCGACGCGCGGCAGATCGACGGCATGGGCGGCGCTCACCCGCTGACCAGCAAGATCGCCGTGGTCGGCCCGCCCAGCCATCCTGACGCGGACGTGGACTACCTGTTCCTGCAGGCGGTGGTGGAAGAGGCGCGCATCGACGCGGGCCAGAACTGCGGCAACCTTCTGGCCGGCGTGGGCCCCTTCGCCATCGAGGAGGGCCTGTTCGCGGCGCAGGACGGGGTAACGGACGTCCGCATCCACATGCTCAACACCAGGAGCCTGGCGGTGGTGGCGATCCAGACCCCGGGCGGGCGGGTGCGCTACGACGGCGAGGCGCGGATCGACGGCGTGCCGGGGACCGCGGCCGCCATCCCCATAGACTTCCTGGATGTGGCCGGCTCCTCCTGCGGCACCCTACTCCCTACCGGGAACGCCCGCGACGTGGTGGACGGCGTCGAGATCACCGCCATCGACAACGGCATGCCGGTGGTGGTGATGCGCGCCGCCGACTTCGGCAAGACAGGCTACGAGACGCCTGAGGCGCTGGAGGCGGACGGCGAACTGAAGGTGAGGATCGAAGCCATCCGCCTGCGGATCGGTCCCATGATGAACCTCGGCGACGTGGCCAGCAAGACCGTGCCGAAGATGTGCCTGGTCGCGCCCGCCCGGCATGGCGGGGTCATTTGCACCCGCAGCTTTATCCCACACCGGGTGCACGAGGCCATCGGGGTGTTCGGCGCGGTCAGCGTCGCCACCGCCTGCGTGACCCCGGGCTCCATCGCCGCCGAGGTTGCCGCGATCGCCGACGGCGAGGCGGTCCGCGAGCTGGATGTTGAGCACCCCACCGGTTTCTTCACCGTAGCCATGGACGTGGTGCTGGTGGGCGGGCGGATCCAGGTCCGCCGGTCGGCCCTGCTGCGCACCGCACGCCGGCTGATGCGCGGCGAGGTCTATGTGCCGGCCTCGGTGTGGGGCGGACCGTGACGGCGTTCTCCCACGTTGCGCTGATCGGGTTCGGCGAGGTGGGCCGAATCCTGGGCGCGGACCTCGCCCAGGCCGGCGTGCGGCGGATCGCCGTCTGGGACACCGCCTTCACGCGGGCCGACAGCGGGCCCAGCCGGGCGCTGAGCGATCAACTGCGCGCCGCCACCAGCGCGTCCGACGCTGTGGGCGCCGCCGACTTGGTGATCAGCGCGGTGACCGCCGACCAGGGTCTGACCGCCGCGAGATCGGTGGCAGGGGGTCTCGCGCCCGGCGCTTTCTTCCTAGACCTCAACTCCTGCTCGCCCGGCCAGAAACAGGCCTCGGCCCAGGCCGTCCAGGTCGCCGGTGGCGCCTATGTGGAAGCCGCGGTGATGAGCCCTTTCGCGCCCCGGCGGATCGCCTCGCCCATGTTGTTGGGCGGCCCGCACGCCAGGGCCTTCCTGGCGCGCGCGGCGCCTCTGGGCTTCACCGGCGCCGAGGTGTTCTCCGACACCATCGGCCAGGCCGCGGCGGCGAAGCTGTGCCGAAGCGTGATGATCAAGGGCATTGAGGCGCTCTTGACCGAGAGTCTGCTGGCGGCGCGGCGCCATGGGGTGGAGGCGACGGTGCTGGCGTCCCTCTCGGACCTGCTGCCGATCCCTGACTGGCCCACCACGGCGCGCTACATGATCGCCCGCTCCCTGGAGCACGGGACCCGACGCGCCGAGGAGATGCGCGAGGCGGCCCGCACCGTCGAGGAGGCTAACGTCGAACCGTTGATGAGCCAGGCCATCGCCGAGCGGCAGGACTGGGCGGCGGGATTCTCCGGGGCTCTCGGCCGCGCCGACCTCGGGCGCATGCTCGACGATATAAACACCGAGATCGGGAGGCGCGCGCGGTGATCATCGACTGCCACGGCCACTACACCACCGCGCCCAGGCCCCTGCAGGACTTCCGCGAGCGGCAGATCGCCTGCGGCTGCGACGCCCACCAGCTGGCTCGCCTGGCCTTGCCGGACATCTCCGACGATGAGATCCGTGAGAGCCTGGAAGGAGCCCAACTGAAGCTGCAGCGCGAACGCGGCTCCGACCTGACCATCTTCTCCCCGCGCGCCTCGGCCATGGCCCACCATGTGGGCGACGAGGCGGTGAGCCTGCAGTGGAGCCGGCTCTGCAACGACCTGATCGCCCGGGTGGTCGAGCTCTATCCGGAGAATTTCGTGGGGGTCTGCCAGCTTCCCCAATCGCCGGGCGTTCCGGCCGCCAACTCGGCCGCCGAGCTGGAGCGATGCGTCACCGAGCTGGGGTTTGTCGGCTGCAACCTGAACCCGGACCCGTCTGGCGGCCACTGGACCGCGCCGCCGCTCATCGACCGCTACTGGTATCCGCTCTACGAGAAGATGGTGGAGCTGGACGTGCCGGCCATGGTCCACGTCTCGGCGTCGTGCAATCCGGCCTTCCACGCTACCGGCGCCCACTACATTAACGCCGACACCACCGCGTTCATGCAGTTCATCCAGGGGACCCTGTTCCAGGACTTCCCGACGCTGCGGATGATCATCCCGCACGGCGGCGGCGCGGTCCCCTACCACTGGGGTCGCTACCGGGGCCTGGCCCAGGACATGAAGCGGCCGCTGCTGGCCGAACACGTGATGAAGAACGTCTTCTTCGACACCTGCGTCTACCACCAGCCGGGCATCGACCTGTTGCTCAAGGTGATCCCGGTCGAGAACATCCTGTTCGGCTCGGAGATGGTCGGGGCGGTGCGCGGGATAGACCCCCAGACCGGCCACTTCTACGACGACACCAAGCGCTACATCGAAGCCTCCGCCCTCTCGGCCGCCGACAAGGCCGCGGTGTTCGAGGGCAATGCGCTGCGGGTCTTCCCCAGGCTGGCGCAAAGGCTGGGGCGGGCCTGATGGACGCCGATTGGCTGGTCTTCCATCCGAACCCCTCGACGCCGCGGTTCGCCCCGCCGCCCGGGGCCGTGGACGCCCACTGCCACGTCTTCGGACCGGGCGATGTGTTCCCTTATGCGCCGGAGCGCAAATACACCCCCTGCGACGCCGGCAAGGACCAGCTCTTCGCCCTCCGCGATCACCTGGGGTTCGCCCGCAGCGTCATCGTCCAGGCCACCTGCCACGGGACGGACAACCGCGCTCTGGTGGACGCCCTGCGCGCCGCGGGCGACCGCGCTCGGGGCGTCGCCACGGTGGGCGAGGCGATCACCGAGGCGGAGCTTGCCGATCTGCACGCCGCGGGGGTGCGCGGCGTACGGTTCAACTTCCTCAAGCGCCTGGCCGACTTCACGCCGCACGACGTCCTGCGCCGCATCGCCGACAAGGTGACCGCCTTCGGCTGGCATGTGGTGGTCTATTTCGAGGCGCCCGACCTGGCCGAGCTGCAGCCCCTGTTCACCGCCTTGCCCACCCCCGTTGTGGTGGATCACATGGGCCGCCCGGACGTCGGCCTCGGCGTCGGCCATCCGCAGTTCCAGGCCTTCATCCGGTGGATGGCGGAGGACCAGACGGTCTGGTCGAAGGTCTCCTGCCCGGAGCGTCTGTCCCTGGCCGGCCCGCCCTATGACGACGTGGTCCCGTTTCAGCGCACCCTCGTGGAGCGGTTTCCGGATCGGGTGTTGTGGGGCGCCGACTGGCCGCATCCGAACCTGAAGGGACAGATGGCCGACGACGGGGTGCTGGTGGACCAGATCCCCAAGTTCGCCCCCACGCCGGCCTTGCAGCGCAAGCTGCTGGTGGACAATCCCATGCGCCTCTATTGGGGCTAGGCATGAGCGAGAACCCGTTCAAGGACATCCCCGGAACCACTCTGTTCGACCACGAGCAGTCGCGGCTGGGCTACCACCTCAACATGTTCTGCATGTCGCTGATGAAGGTCGAGAACCGCGCCGCCTTCAAGGCGGACGAGGCCGCCTATCTGGATCGCTACGAGATGAGCGCGGCGCAGAAGCGCGCGGTGCTGGACCGCGACTGGAACGGCATGATCGCGCTTGGCGGCAATATCTATTTCACCGCCAAGGTCGCGGCCACGGACGGGCTGTCGTTCCAGCAGATCGCCGCGGCCATGAGCGGGGTCAGCCAGGCGGAGTACGCGCAGATGATGCTGGACGGCGGCCGCTCGGTCGAAGGCGTCCGCTCCAAGAAGGATCGCTAGCGGTGGCCAGAATCACTGCCGGCGTCGCCACCAGCCATGTGCCCGCCATTGGCGCGGCGCTCGATCAGGGAAAGGCCGCGGAGCCCTACTGGGCGCCGGTGTTCGCCGGCTACGAGGCCTCCAAGGCCTGGATCGCGGCCGAGAAGCCGGACGTGGTGATCCTGGTCTACAACGACCATGCCTCGGCCTTCTCGCTGGAGCTGATCCCCACCTTCGCCATCGGCTGCGCGGCGCAGTTCGCGCCTGCCGACGAGGGCTGGGGCCCGCGTCCTGTGCCGGTGGTGCAGGGCCATCCGGAGCTGGCCTGGCACATCGCCCAGTCCCTGATCCTGGACGAGTTCGATATGACCATCGTGAACAGGATGGACGTGGACCACGGCCTGACCGTACCCCTGTCGCTGATGTTCGGCCAGCCCGCGGAATGGCCGGTGAAGGTGATCCCCCTGGCGGTTAACGTGGTCCAGTATCCGCCGCCCACAGGCAATCGCTGTTTCAACCTGGGCCGGGCGATCCGCCGTGCGGTGGAAAGCTTCCCCGAAGACCTGAAGGTGGTGGTGTTCGGCACCGGCGGCATGAGCCACCAGCTACAGGGTCCCCGCGCCGGCCTGATCAACCGCGCCTTCGACACCGCCTTCCTCGACCGGCTGGTGGCCGACCCGAAGGGCCAAGCCCAGGTCCCGCACATCGACTATGTCCGCGAGGCGGGGTCCGAGGCCATCGAGCTGGTCATGTGGCTGGTGATGCGCGGGGCTCTCGACGAGACGGTGCGCGAGGTCTGTCGCTTCTACCATGTGCCAGCCTCCAACACCGCCGTGGGCCACCTGATCCTCGAGAACCCGGCGCCCTGACGCGGCCGCAGACCGCTTTCCCGGGCTGTGCAAACATGTTGAGGTCTGACGGCAACCGGCTTGGGAGGGCCGCATGGGGCCAACGGCCGAGACCCTCAGCGCACAGGCGCTCTGTACCGTCGATATCCGGCTGGACGCCGACGCGCCGCTGCCGCTGGGCCGCTCGCCCTGGCGCAACCGTCGGGTCAGCTACATCGCCGGCGGTACGGTGGAGGGCGCGCGCCTGCGCGGGGAGGTCATGCCGGGCGGCGGCGACTGGTCGGAACTGGGCCAAGCCGCCGACGGGACTGCCCTGACCTTGGTGGACGTGCGCTCCCTCTGGAAGACCCATGACGGCGCGATGATCTATGTGACCTATGCAGGCCGTCTGGTGATCCCGCAGGCGGCGCTGACGGGCTTCCGCGACCCGGCCACGGTCGAGCAGCTGCCCGAGGACAGCTACTACTTCCGCATCCAGCCCACCTTCGAAACCGCCGACGAGCGGTACGGCTGGCTGAACGCCGCGGTGGCGGTGGGCTATGGCCGGCGGACCACGGCGGGCGTGCGCTACCGGATCCTCACCCTTGACTAGCGTGTCTGCAAAACCGGCGGAGGTGGCGGCCCCCTCCCATCTGATCCTTGAACTGCTCACTGCCTTCTACTGGTTCGACGAGGGGTTGCAGAACCACCTGCGCGCCAAGGGATGGCCAGAGGTCACCCGACCGCAGTCGATGCTAATGGCCAACCTGGCGCTCGGCCTGCACCGCCCCTCCGATATCGCCCGCAACCTGGGACTCAGCCGCCAGGCGATCCACGCCACCATCGGCCAGATGGTCGACAAGGGCGTCGTCGAGCTGCTGGACGATCCCGATGATGGCCGCATGAAGTTGGTGGTGCTGAACGCCCGGGGCGAGGCCATGCGCCGCGACGCCCAGGCGGCCATGACGGTGATGGTGGACGCGCTCAGCCGCCGCATCGGCGCGCGCAAGGTGGCGCAGCTCCGCGACGCCCTGCTCAGCGACTGGGGCGAACCAACCGGCTAGTCCTTCTTCGCCCAGGCCCCGCCGGCCCAGTCGGCGACCGGCTCGCCTTCGCCCGGGACTGGGACCTCGCGGATGCGCTCCTCGACGTTGTCGTATTCCAGCTTCAACGCCCGGCACATCGTGGCGTGGGTCATGTAGCCGCACACATGGTAAGTGAACTCAAGGATGTCCTCGTCGGAGAGGACGCCCTTCACCGCGTCGAACAGCGCGTCTGGCGTGCGGCCCCGCTGCAGGGCCAGGCAGTCGGCGTAGGCCAGCAGGGCGCGCTCTGCGGGGGTGAACACCTCCGACACCGTCCAGTCCGGGATGGCGGCGATCTGCGCCTCCGCCATGCCGTTGCGCCGCGCCGCCTTGCAGTGCTGCGAGTATACGAACTGGCTCTCCACCACATAGGCCGCCCGCAGGATGCCTAGCTCGCGGACCACCGGATCGAGGTTCGACACCGACTTGTCGGCGAACATCCCGAACATGCCGAAGTGCGCGGTGGCGTGGTCGAACACCGCGGGGACCAGGGCGAACACGGTCCACCAGTCGCCGGGGGTGCCGGTGGCGGTGCCCGGCTCGCCCACGGGATCGCGGTCCCCGAACAGGCGGTCGTAGTACGTCAGCACGTTGGCCGGAGCCTCGGAACGGGGAACCTGCCTCAGTCGCGGCATCGGCGTCATCCTCTAGATGCGGGTTCTGGCCCAGTCGCAGACCATGGAAGCCATGTGGTTGCGGACCTCGGGCGACTCCTCGAAATAGTGCGCGCCGGGGATCAGTTCGAGCTGTTTGTCGCGCGAGGCGATGAAGCCGTGGATGTCGCGGGCGTCCTGCGGGAAGACGCCGGTGTCGGCCATGCCCTGCACCACCAGCGCCGGGGCCTCGAACTTCTCCAGGTGCGGCCGGCCCTGGCACTTGGACGTCTCCAGGCTCCACATGGAAAGCCAGGTCCTCAGGTTGTTGGCGCGGCCGATCGACGGCGTCCTGTTGGCCTGGGCCGGGTGTCCGCGATAGCACATGGGCGTCGGCCGGTCGGACGGGTCGATGGTCCCGTCCATCATCCTGAGGTCGCCCCAGCAACGGAACATGGGGAACAACTTGTCTGGGATGCCGGCGGCGTTCAGGCGCGTCAATTCGGACTTGGCCCAGTCGGTGATCCGGTGGTTGCGGGCCTTCTGGGCGGCCCGGTAGGTCTTGATGAATTCCGGTGAATAGGGCGGGCCGTTGTCCGGGTTGAAGGGGTCCAGCGCGGGGTCCGCGCCCACGGGGTCGGTCTCATCGGTGACCGAGGCGTCCATCCAGTCGGTGAGCACCTCGGGGCGGCCTTGGTGGGCGTTCAGCGAGACGTAGAGGTCGGCCTTGGGCAGTGTCTCTAAGGCCTCACGGCCGGGGCCTGTGACTAGGTCCAGCATGGTCGGCTGAATGGCCTCGGCCTGGTAGGCGCCCATCAGCGAGCCGCCGCCGGAATTGCCCAGGATGATAACCGTCTCGACGCCAGCCACCTCCTTTAGCCAGCGGACGCCCACGCCGATGTCGATGATCGCGTGCTCCAGCAGGAACTGGTCCTCGAAGCCGCGGTAACGGGTGTTCCAGCCCAGGAAGCCGAAGCCACGGGTGGCCAGGTAGGGGGCGATGTAGTGCTCGGAGAAGTCGACGTTGTAGTGGGTGGCGATGAAGGCGGCCTTGGGCTTACTCCCCTTCGGGGCCCAGTACATCCCCTGGCACGGATGGCCGCCGGCCATGATCCTTGGCGCGGTGGGCGAGGGGAACCCCAGGAACTGGGTGTCCACCTTGGTCATCAGGTCGGCCAGGCCTTCCATCGCGTCTCCCTTGCACCGGTCGTCGTGCGGCCTTGCAGACCGTTCGGTATCTAAGGAATATAGCCGCAGGACGGCGCCGGTCCATACGGTTTCCGCCAGCCTTGGGAGGTTCGGCATGGACGCTCTGATGCAGGACCTGCCGCTCACCCTCGACAAGCTCCTGGACCATGCCGCGCGCTGGCACGGCGGCCGCGAGATCGTCAGCCGCGACGCCGAAGGCCGCGTCTCGCGCACCACCTATTCGGATGTGTCTTCCCGCGCCAGGCAGGTCTCAAACGCGTTGCTGGCCGTCGGCGTCCAGCCCGGCGACCGGGTCGCCACCCTGGGCTGGAACGGGGCGCGGCATTTCGAGGCCTGGTACGGGACCATCGGCATCGGGGCGGTGCTGCACACCCTGAACCCTCGCCTGTTCCCCGAACAGATCGCCTACATCGTCAACCACGCCGCCGACCGGATCATCCTGGCCGACCCCGCCTGCGCCCCCCTGCTGGCCGAGCTGCTGCCGCAATGTCCGACGGTGGAGAAGGTGATCTACCTGTCCGACGCGCCGGGCGAATACGAGGACTGGATCGCGGCCCAGTCGGCCGACTGCGCCTGGGGCGGGTTCGACGAGAAGGCGGCGGCGGGGCTCTGCTACACGTCGGGCACCACCGGCAATCCCAAGGGCGTGCTCTACGGTCACCGGTCCAACTACCTGCACGCCCTGATGACCCTGCAGGCTGACGCCCTGGCGCTGTCGGCCCGCGACACCGTCCTGCTGGTGGTGCCCATGTACCACGCCAACGCCTGGGGCGTGGTCTACTCGGCCCCCATGGTGGGGGCGAAGCTGGTGCTGCCCGGCCAGCGGATGGACGGCGCCTCGATCCACGAACTGATCGAGACCGAGGGCGTCACCTACTCCGCCGCTGTGCCCACAGTCTGGCAGATGCTGCTTAACCACCTGAAGGCCACGGGCGGGACAATCACCACCCTCAGGCGCGTCACCATCGGCGGGTCGGCCTGCCCGGAAAGCATCATCCGTACCTTCCACGACGATTACGGCGTCGACGTGGTGCAGGGCTGGGGGATGACCGAGACCTCGCCGCTGGCCACGGTCTCCGTCCCCACGCCGCAGGTGGCTGAGCTCTCCTTCGAGGATCAGGTCCCCTACAAGCTCAAGCAGGGCCGCCTGCTCTGCGGCCTCGACCTCAAGCTCACCGATGACGCGGGGAACCGCCTGCCGCACGACGGCCAGACCTTTGGGCGACTGATGATCAAGGGCGCCACCGTCGCCAGCGGCTACTTCGGCGGCGAGGGCGGCGAGATGCTCGACGCCGAAGGCTTCTTCGACACCGGCGATGTCTCCACCATCGACCCGGCCGGCTACATGCAGATCACTGACCGGGCCAAGGACGTGATCAAGTCCGGCGGCGAGTGGATCTCCTCCATCGAGGTGGAGAACATCGCGGTGGGCCACCCCAAGGCCGACCTCTGCGCGGTGATTGGCGTGGCCCATCCCAAGTGGGACGAGCGACCGATCCTGCTGGTCAAGCTGGCGCCTGGCGAGCGGGCCGAGGGCGCGGAGTTCCTGGCCTTCCTGGAAGGCAAGATCGCCAGGTGGTGGATGCCCGACGACGTGGTCTTCGTGGTCGACATCCCGCTCGGCGCCACCGGCAAGATAGACAAGAAGCTGATCCGCCAGCGGATGGCCGGCTACCGGCTCCCGTCGGCCCGGGAGATCGTCTCGTGATCAAACTGCACCACGTCCTGACGCCCAATGGCCACAAGGTCAGCATCATGCTGGAGGAGTGCGCCCTGCCTTACGAGGCAAAGATCTACAACATGCTGGAGGGCGAGCACCTGACGCCAGCCTTCCGCAAGCTCAGTCTCAACGGCCGGCTACCGGCGATGGTGGACCACGACCCCTCGGGCGGCGACGCGCCCTTCGCGATCTTCGAGACCGGCGCTATGTTGATCTACCTGGCGGAGAAGTCTGGCCAGTTCCTCAGCCCCGAACCCCAGGCGCGCAGCCTCACCCTCCAATGGCTGATGTGGCAGATGGCGGGACTGGGCCCCCTGCACGGGCAGGCCCACCACTTCGTCCGCTATGCGCCGCAGGAGATCCCCTACGCCCTGGACCGCTACCTGAACGAGGCCAGGCGCCTGCTCGACGTCATGGACCGCCGGCTGGAAGACGTCGATCACCTGGCCGGCGCCTATTCCATCGCCGACATGGCCTGCTGGCCCTGGGTGCGGGCGGTGCACGCCATCGGCATCCCGGTCGCCAACTATCCGGCGCTGCAGCGCTGGTTTGAGCGGGTGGGTGAACGCCCGGCGGTGCAGCGCGGCGCGGCCCTGCCGGAAGGCCATTTCCTGACCGAGGCGGCGGTCCGCAAGACCCAGCTCACCGCCGCCCAGTGGTCCAACCTGTTCGGCGGGCGGATGCTCGCCGCCACCCGCGCCTGAGGAGCCGCCCATGGACATCGCAGGCAAGTCAGCGCTGATCACCGGCGCCGGGTCAGGCATCGGCCGCGCCACCGCGCTCATGCTGGCCGAGAAGGGCGCGCGGCGGGTGTGGCTGGTGGACCGCGACGCGGGCGGGGCGCAGGGCGTGGCGGACCAGCTTTACGCGCTGGGCTGCGAGGGCCTGGTGCGGGCCTTCGACGTCACCGACTGGGCCAGGCTGGAAGCGGTGTTTGCCGAAGCCGACGCGGCCGGCGGGCTAGACATCGTGTTCAACAACGCCGGCATGGTGGTGGGTCTGGAGCTGTTCCCGGAGACCTCGCCCGAGCGGGTTCACGCCATCGTCGACCTGAACCTGACGGCGGTGATTTTCGGCACCCAGCATGCGGTCAGGCAGATGCGCAAACGCGGCGGCGGGGTGGTGGTCAACACCTGTTCCAGCGCCGCCCTGCACACGGGATTCCGCGACTTCCTCTATACCGCCACCAAGGCCGGGGTGCTGGCCTTCTCCCGGTCCTGCGCGCCTCTGGCCGAGGCCTGCAAGGTGCGGGTCAACACTGTGCTGCCGGGGCTGGTGAACACCCCGATCCTGCAGACCACCGGCGACGGCGAACTGGCCGACTGGATGGCGCCCATCCTGGCGGCCAACACGGCGCTGCAGCCGGAGGA
>NZ_JBKJTG010000083.1:0-2982 GCF_046590535.1 Phenylobacterium sp.
GTGGAGGGGGGCTAAGGGACGCGCGTCAGTCGATAGACACCGTGCCCAATGAACTGGAGATAGCCCTTGTCTCGCAGGACCTGCAGCTGCTGTCGGATTTTGGGGCGGATGTTGCGATTGTTGGGATACTGCGTCTGCAACTTTGCCTCAGCGGCGTAGACATCCTCCAAGTCGAACTCCGAACGCCCGAGGGCCTCCACCGCTTTCATCACCTCGATAAGCCAACCCCGCGCCATCTCACTCGCGTCGCGGAGGAAAAGGGTGCGCCGCCACTGTTCCTGGACGACGCTAGCGGGCGTCGGCACGCGATCCTTCAGAAGCACGATCCTTCCAGACAACGGGATGCGGTCGAGGAGAATGTTGCATCCGACCCACCCGGCACGACGGGCGGAGGGCCCGAGAGGCGGACGAACCTTGATGATGTCCAGAACGAAGAAATGCTTTGGCACCACGATCAAGTCGGTGGCGCTCAGCGACGCCCGATCATATCGGAGCAGCAGCAGGTTGGGATTGTTCCGCGCCCGCAACCGGCTTTGCATCGCCGAATAGGCCCCGTCCGGGACAGTCCGCCCAAAGGCCTTCTGGGTGCTTTTCAGTTCAAACTCTTCCGCGCAGACCGGACAGCGGAAGTCGCCGACCTTGCTGTTGGCCGGCAGGTGGTCGAGACCGCGCCGAGCGCAGTTCGGACAGGATAGCCACGGAGCGGCCCACGTCTCGGTGGACACGCGCGCCTTCTGCGACGCGCTGGTAAAATGGGCGGGTGGCTCCTCGAAGCCGAGCGGCCGGTCGAACTCGTCGTTCTCGCCCTGCATGCGCCGCCCAAATGCCCTGAGGCGACGAGTCTGAAGGACAGACGTGACGCCTTCCTTAAGTCGCGGGCGGACGGGCTCTTACGTCCATCGAGGCCGCAGCTTCAATCTGGCCATGGGCCTGAAGGTGCATTCTCATTCCAAGGAATGACAATCAGCAGGTAGCGAGGTCGCCGCACTCGGTCCCCTCGATCTCGTCGCCATCCCCATTGAGCGTGACATAGAGAGCTGCGTCGAATTCTTGCTGACCCTCGCTTTGCCAAGTGTACGAGCTGGGGCTGTCGTTCGCCAAGGCAGACGCCTCCTCGGCGTCCTTCGCTTCGATCTCGGCCACGTAGTCGATAAAGGCGTCCTTCCGACAGAGGACCCTGAATACAGGCATCGCGTTCCTCCTGATATTGAGCTTGCCCGGCGCGGGGAGCCGTTGGCGCATCCCCCTACCGCTTCCCCTTCCTAAACCGCGCCGCGGCTTCCGCCCGGGCCTCGGCCTTGACGCGCTTCTCGGCGCCGCGGTCGACCGCCTCGCCGGGGGCGGTCATGGCGTCGTTGGCGAAGGCCAGGTCGAGCATCTTCAGGCGCTTGATCTCGTCGCGCAGGCGCGCGGCCTCCTCGAACTCCAGGTTTGAAGCCGCCGCGCGCATGCGGTTTTCCAGGTCCCTGAGGGTGGCCTTGAAGTTGTCGCCCAGGAACGGCTTGGCGCCGTCCTCGGCCACGCCCACGGGGATGGTCACCCGGTCCTTCTCGTAAGGGGACGCCAGGATGTCCTTGATGGAGGACTTGATGCTGGTGGCGGTGATGCCGTGGGCGGCGTTGTACTCCGCCTGCTTCTCGCGCCGGCGCTGGGTCTCGGCCATGGCGCGTTCCATGGAGCCGGTGATGCGGTCGGCGTAGAGGATCACCCGGCCGTCGATGTTGCGCGCGGCGCGGCCGATGGTCTGGATCAGGCTGGTCTCCGAGCGCAGGAAGCCCTCCTTGTCGGCGTCGAGGATGGCCACCAGCCCGCACTCGGGGATGTCCAGGCCCTCGCGCAGCAGGTTGATGCCGACCAGCGCGTCGAAGGCGCCCAGCCGCAGGTCCCGAATGATCTCGATCCGCTCCATGGTGTCCACGTCGGAGTGCATGTAGCGCACCCGCAGGCCCTGCTCGTGCATGTACTCGGTGAGGTCCTCGGCCATCTTCTTGGTGAGCACGGTGATCAGGCTGCGGTAGCCCTGCAGGGCCACCTGGCGGACCTGGTCGATGACGTCGTCCACCTGGCTGAACCCGTCCTTGGAGACGGGCTTGATCTCCACCGGCGGGTCGATCAGGCCGGTGGGGCGGATCACCTGCTCGGTGAACACCCCGCCGGTGCGCTCCATCTCCCAGGGGCCGGGGGTGGCCGAGACGTGCACGGTGTCCGGCCGCATGGCCTCCCACTCCTCGAACTTGAGCGGGCGGTTGTCCATGGCCGAGGGCAGGCGAAAGCCGTACTCGGCCAGGGTGAACTTGCGCCGGTAGTCGCCGCGGTACATGCCGCCGATCTGCGGCACGGTCTGGTGGCTCTCGTCGACGAACAGCAGGGCGTTGTCGGGGATGTATTCGAAGAAGGTCGGCGGCGGCTCGCCCTGGCGGCGGCCGGTGAGGTAGCGGCTGTAGTTCTCGATCCCGGCGCAGGAGCCGGTGGCCTCGATCATCTCGATGTCGAAGGTGGTCCGCTGCTCCAGCCGCTGGGCCTCCAAGAGCTTGCCGTTGGCCACCATCCAGTCGAGGCGGTCCTTCAACTCGATCTTGATCAGGTTGATCGCCTGCCGGAGCGTCGGGCGTGGCGTCACGTAGTGGCTGTTGGCGTAGACCTTGATGCCCTCGAGGTCGGCGGTCTTCCTGCCGGTCAGCGGGTCGAACTCGGTGATGGCCTCGATCTCGTCGCCGAACAGGCTGATCCGCCAGGCGCGGTCCTCGTAGTGGGCCGGATAGATCTCCAGGGTGTCGCCGCGGCGTCGGAACGAGCCGCGCTCGAAGGCGGCGTCGTTGCGCTTGTACTGCAGCGCCACCAGGTCGCCCATCAGCTTCTTCTCGTCGACCTTCTGCCCGGGCTCGAGCGAGAAGGTCATGGCCGTGTAGGTCTCGACCGAACCGATGCCGTAGATGCAGGAGACCGAGGCCACCACGATGACGTCGTCGCGCTCCAGGATCG
>NZ_JBKJTG010000040.1:0-28258 GCF_046590535.1 Phenylobacterium sp.
CCTGCAGGAAGACCTGATCCACGCCGCGCGCCGCGATGGCCTGCCCCAGGGCGGCCAGCACCTGGCTGGCCAGGCCCCGCCCGCGGCGCGCCTGGGCGGTGCGCATCCCGTGCACGCCGGCCCAGCCATGGCCGAAGGTGGCGACCCCCACCGCCACCGTCCGGCCGTCTTCGCGCACCTGGGCGTAGACAGCGTCCGGCGAACGGCTCAGCGCAGCCACCCGGCTGGCGCCCTCCTCAGGGTCGAACCCCTCGCCAAGGAAGACCGCGCCCCACGCCGCGTCAGGCCGCTCGAGGATCTCGCCAGGGGTGTCTCGAAGGGTGGCTAGGCGCCCCACATCCCCGACCTTCACCACCGTGGGCTTGGCGCCAGCATAGCCGCGGGTGGCGAGCGCCGCCTGCACCGGCGCCAACCCGCGCGCCTCGGCTATGCGGAAGGCCGGCGTCAGCCCCTCGGTCCAGTAGGCGGCCTCGATGCCGCTCAGAGCGTCAGCGCCGGCCGTGTGGCTCAGCGGCACGGCGCTCTTCGCTCGGCCGATCGGGCCTGCGTCCAGTGGGACCAGCCAGCCGTCGATCTCCACAAGCTTGGCGGGCGCGACGCCTTCAACCGTGGCGCGCTCGATGGCCGCGATGTCCACCTCAGCCCTTGTCCCGCATCAGCCGGGCCTTGTCGCGCTGCCAGTCGCGCTGGGCGGTGGCCTCGCGCTTGTCGTGTTCTTTCTTGCCCTTGGCTAGCGTGATCTCCAGCTTCGCCAGGCCGCGCTCGTTCCAGTAGAGCTTGGTGGGGATGATCGTGCGGCCCTCGCGCTGGACGGCGCCGATCAGCTTGTCGATCTGCTTGCGCTTGAGGAGCAGCTTCCGGTGCCGCCGCGGCTCGTGGTTGAAGTGCGGACCGGCCTGGGCGTAGGGCGGGATGTCGGCGTTCACCAGCATGATCTGGTTGCCCTCCACAGCCGCGTAGCTCTCGGCGATGTTGGCGCGGCCATTGCGCAGGGACTTCACCTCCGAGCCGGTGAGCGCCAGGCCGGCTTCGAAGCTCTCCTCCAGGAAGTAGTCGAACCGCGCGCGTCGGTTCTCGGCGATCAGCTTGCCGACCATCAGATGACGCCGGCGTCGCGCAGGGCTTCCAGCACCTCGGCCCGCGAAGCTTCCGAGGCCGCCACTATGGGCAGCCGCGCGTCCTCGGCGCAGAGGCCCAGGTGAGCCAGGGCGAACTTGGCGGGCGCGGGCGAGGCGTCGGTGAACAGGGCGTGGTGCAGGCGGATCAGCCGGTCCTGAGCGTAGAGCGCGCCCGACCAGTCGCCCGCCAGGACGGCGTTGTAGAAGTCAGCGCACTGTTCGGGCGCCACATTGGCGGTCACCGAGATGCAGCCGTGGCCGCCGTGGGCCATGTAGCCCAGGGCCGTGTTGTCGTTGCCGGACAGCATCGTCCAGCCCTCGCCGCAGGTCAGCCGCTGGACGCTGGCCCGGCCGAGGTCGCCGGTGGCGTCCTTGATCCCCACCATGTTCGGCAGCTTGGCCAGCCGGGCCAGGGTGTCGTTGGAGATGTCGACGCTGGTGCGCGCCGGCACGTTGTAGATCAGCACGGGCAGCTGAACCGCGTCATTGATCGCGGCGTAGTGGGCGTAGAGGCCTTCCTGACTTGGGCGGTTATAGTAAGGCGTCACCACCAGGGCCGCATCGGCGCCCACCGTCTTGGCGTGGCGGACCAGCTCGATGGCCTCGGCCGTGGCGTTGGAGCCGGCGCCGGCCACCACCGGCACGCGGCCTGCGGCGGTCTTCACGCAAAGCTCCACCACCGCGCGGTGCTCGTCGTGGGAGAGGGTCGCCGTCTCGCCGGTGGTGCCCACGGGAACAAGCCCGTGAACGCCCGCCGCGATCTGGCGTTCTACCAGGGCGGTGAAAGCGGCCTCGTCGATTTCCCCGTTTCGGAACGGGGTGACGAGCGCCGGCAGGACGCCCTTGAACATTGGGTCGGACATGGTCTGTAAAAAGCCGTGAATAGGTCGCCTGTTGTGGCGACGTTCAGAATTGGCCGGACAATATGGCGGTGCGGGGTTGGCCCGCAACGTCCGTTGTTCCGTGAACCTCCGGGGGCGTCGATTGCACCGTAAGGCCCGCAAGGCAATCCTGGTCGCCAGCACCGTCCTGCTGGCCAGCGCGGGCGCGCGCGCCCAGCCCGCCGATCCCATCGGCCAGATTCTCGGCCAGCCCGTGCCTGCCCCCACCTATCGCCTCATCCAGCAGCCTGCCCAGAGCGTGCAGCGGCCGCTGTCCTATGCCGACGCCCAGGCGTTCGGGATGGCCATGGCCGCCAACAAGCGCGGCGACGTCACCGGCGCCCGCAGCGCCATCGCCGGGATCGGCGATACGGTGGCCCGCAAGACGGCCACCTGGGGTCTGGTGGATGCCAACGCCGAGGCCCTGAGCTTCTACGAGATCGACCAGGCCCGACGCGAGCTGCTGGGGTGGCCCCGGCCAGCCCGCCGGCAGATCGCCGCCGAAAAGCTGCTGGAGATCTCGGGCAAGACCCCGGCCCAGGTGGTCGAATGGTTCGCCGGCGCCGAGCCGCAGAGCGCCTATGGCGCCCTGGCTCTGGCCCAGGCCTACCGCATGCAGGGCCAGCCACAACCGGCCACAGCCCTGGTGCGCCGCTGGTGGCGCGACAAGAGTTTCGAGGCCGACGCCCAGCGCAGCTTCCTGGCCCGCTTCGCCGACGTCCTGACCATGGACGACCATGCCCGGCGCGCCGACGTGATGCTCTATGGCCCGCACGGCCCGGCCACCCGCGATATCGTCGCCCTGCTGCCGGCCGACGCGCAGGCCGCGGCCCAGGCGCGCATCGCGCTACGCGCCAACGCGAGCAACGCCAACGACCTGCATGGCGCACTGGTCGGCTCCGCCTCCGCCAGCCCTGGCGTCGCCTTCGAGCGCGCCGCCTACATGCGCCGGCGTGGCATGGACACCATCGCGGTGGGCCAGCTCGCCAACTTCCCTCGCGAGATCGTCACCTCGGAGCAGGCCGCGCGGATCTGGGACGAACGCTACCAGCTGGTGCTGTCGTCGCTGCGCAACCGCGACGCCCGCAGCGCTTATGCGGCGGCGGCCAACTCGGGACTCACCACCGGCGGCGACGCGGCGGACGCCGAATTCTACGCCGGCTGGATCGCGCTCACCAAGCTGAACGACCCCCAGGCCGCCGGGCGCCACTTCGCCGCCCTGGCGCAGATCGGCGCCTCGCCGATCACCCGCGGCCGGGCGCTCTACTGGCAGGGCCGCGCCGCCGACGCTCGCCGCGACCCCGCCGCCGCCCAGGGCTTCTACACCGAGGGCGCCCGCCACGTGACCACCTTCTACGGCCAGCTCGCCGCGGAGAAGATCGGCCAGCGGCTGGTGCTGCCCGCCGATCCGCGGCCGACCGCGGACGACCGCGCCCGCTTCGAGGCCCACGAGACCGTGCAGGCCATGCGGCTCCTGGCCGACCAGGGCCAGCGCGACCTCTTCAAGGTGTTCGCCCTGCACCAGGACGACATCGTCCCCGATGTCACCGAGGCTGTCCTGCTGGTGGACGCCGTCCGCGGCTACGGCGACCAGGACACCTCCATGAAGGTGGTGCGCGCCGCCGCCCAGCGCGGCCTCATCCTGGCCGACCGCGGCTATCCGGTGCGCACGCCGCCGCAGGTGGCCAACGGCCCGGAAACCGCCCTGGTCATGGGCATCACCCGCCAGGAAAGCGGCTTCGATCCGCTGGTCCGCTCCGGCGTGGGCGCGCGCGGGATGATGCAGTTGATGCCCTCGACCGCGGTGATCGTCGCCCGGCAGATCGGCGTCGGCTATTCGCCCGGCATGCTGGACGAGCCGGACTACAACATGCGCCTGGGCGCCAGCTACCTGGGACAGTTGGTGAGCCAGTTCTCCGGCTCCTACGTGATGGCCACCGCGGGCTACAACGCCGGCCCCGGGCGGCCCATCCAGTGGTCGTCGTTCTGCGGCGATCCGCGCGGCGGGGCCACCGATCCCATCGACTTCATCGAGTGCATCCCGTTCTCCGAGACGCGCAACTACGTCATGCGGGTGATGGAGGGGATGCAGGTCTATCGCGCCAAGCAGAACGGCGGCTCTGCCCCGATCACCCTGGCTTCCGACCTTCGGCGCGGCAGCTACAGCTATCCCGGCGCCCTGCCCTCGGTGGCGTCCAGCGGCCCTTAGGGGTTACGCGTCCGTTCAACCGCCGGCGCGGCGCGCCACGATCATCAGCCCCTCGGCGGTCTCTTGCAGCTGTCCGTGCAGGCCAAACGCTGAGGCCAGCACCGCAGGCGCCAGCGCTTCGCCGGGCGGGCCGTCGGCCACCACCCGCCCCGCCTGCAGCACGACGATCCGGTCGCAGGCCCGCGCCGCCAGGCTGAGGTCGTGCAGGGTCAACACCACGGCGGCGCCCCTGGCGGCCTCCTGGCGGAACAGCTCCAGGGCAAGGAGCTGAGCGTCAGGGTCGAGGCCGGCGGCGGGCTCGTCCGCCACCAGCAGGGGCGCGGCGGTCACCAGCAGCCGGGCCAGCAGGGCCCGGGCCCGCTCCCCGCCGGACATGTCGAGCACGCCACGGGTCTCCAGGCCGCTGAGCCCCACCCGGGCCAGGGCCGCCTCGGCCCGCGCCCGCGCCTCTCGTGGCGGCAGGTGGAAGGCGCCCAGGCCGGCCACTCGCCAGGCGGACAGGTTCCAGCCGACGCGGCGTTCCTGCGGCAGGTAGGCGGCCAGGGCCGCGCGCTCCGCCTCGGAGATCGCGCCGAGCTCACGACCGCCGAGTTGCGCCGAGCCCAGATCGACGCGGGCCAGGCCAAGGGCGGCCCGCAGCAGGGTGGTCTTTCCCGCCCCGTTGGCGCCGACGACGCCCACCACCTCGCCGGGGTGCGCGCAGAGGCTCGCTTGCGCCAGGACGATGCGCCCGGCCCGCGTGACCGTGGCGTTGCTGAGTTCCAGCGCCGGGGTCATCCGCGCCAGCTCCGCGCCGCGCGCCAGGCGATCAGGGCGAACAGCGGCGCGCCGAACAGGGCCGTGACCACCCCCAGCTTCAGCTCCAGGTCGGTGGGGATGATCCGGGCGGCGAGGTCGGCGGCCACCAGCAGGCCCGCCCCGGCCAAGGCCGAGGGGACCAGCACCCGGCCGGGATCGGCGCCGGCGCCGGCCCTCACCAGATGCGGCGCGGCCAGGCCCACGAAGCCGACGATCCCGGCCATGGCCACCGAGGCTCCCGTGAGCAAAGAGGCGCCGGCCACGGCGGCGGCGCGCAGCCGGGCCATGGGCAGCCCCGACAGCGCCGCGGTCTCCTCGCCCAGGCTCAGCATGACCAGACCACGGGCTGCGTAGGCGCAGAGCGCCACGCCCAGGCCCACGGGGATCAGCTGGCGGCCGATGTCGCCCCAGTCGCGGTTGGCCACCGAGCCCAGCAGCCAGGAGAACACCTCGGCGAGGGTCACCGGCGAGGGCGAGAAGTTGAACACCAGGGAGGTCACCGCCCCAGTGAAGGCCGACAGCGCCACCCCGAACAGGATCAGCGTCTCCGGCTCGCGGAACCGCGCAGAGAGCACGGTCAGCAGCATGCCCACGGCCAGCGCCGCAGCAAGCGCCGCGCCCTCGATGGCGCCTGGGGTGGCGGCGAGCCCCAGGGAGATGGCCAGGGCCGCGCCGAGGCCTGCGCCGCCGGAAACGCCCAGCACTCCGGGATCGGCCAAAGGGTTGCGCAACAGGCCCTGCATCACCGCGCCGGCCAGCCCCAGGGCGGCGCCCACCACCAGGGCGGCGACGGTGCGCGGCGCCCGGATGCTCCACAGCACCTCTCCAGGTCCGGAGGCGGGATCGGCGAAGGCCTGGGCGATCTGCGCGCCGGTAAGCTGGGTCTCGCCCAGCAGCAGGCCGGCGGCGGCGAGCCCCAGGACAGCGGCGGCCAGCGCCAGGTTGAAGGCGGCGCGCCTCACCTGGGAGCCCTGGCGGCCAGCAGGGCTACGGCCTCGGCGGCGCCCCAGTCGGGACAGCCCAGCAGGGCGCCGGGCAGGCTGGCGGCGGCGCGCCCACGCACCACCCGCTTCAGCACCCGGTGCCGGCCTGGGCCCCAGCTATCGCCGGCCAGCTGAAAGGTGTCGAAGAAGCCCAGCACCAGGGTTCCTGGCGGCTTCAGCGCCAGGCCTTCCAGGGAGACGGTCTGGAAGCCCGGTCGGGTCTCCGCGTTGCGCAGGCCCGCGGCGCGCAGGATGGCGTCCACCAGGGTGCCGGGGCCGGAGGTCACGCCGCTGGGGGTCAGGTAGAGCGCGCTCGCCCCGCGCCAGGCGCCGGCGGCCGCGGCCAGCCGGGCGTCCATGCGGGCGATCAGCGCCTCACCCCGCCCTGGCTGCTCCAGAGCCCGCGCCACCCGGCGGATATTGGCCCGCACCCCATGGAAATCGGCGGCGTCCTCAATGGTCACCACCTGCACGCCACGGGTCTCCACCGCGCGGACCAGGCGCGGATCGCCGCCCCAGTAGCGGACCACCACCTGCGGTTCGGCGGCCAGCGCGGTCTCCAGGTCGACGCGTTTCCTGGGCAGGCCCCGGGCCAGCCCCCGCAGCCGCGAGTCGGCGTCGTCGGCGCGGGTGGAGAGGCCGACGATGGCGTCGCGGGGGCTGAGCGCCAGGACGTACTGGTCGGCGCATTGGTCAAAGGAGAGCACCCGCGGTGTCGCCTGGGCCAGGACCGGCGCCAGCAGCGCCAGTCCGGCCGCCAGGACGGCAGGCGTCAGTCGATCACCAGGCCGTTCATCAGCCCGTCGAGGGTCACCTGGATCAGTTCGTCCTGGTCCGCCCAGGCGAAGGCCGGGCGGGCGGCCAGCAGGGCCACCACCCCGTGGCAGGACATCCATAGCGCCTGGGCCGCGGTTTCCGCCGCCCCGGTGCGCAGGCGGCCTGAAGCGGCGATCTCGCGCACCACGCCGCAGAAGATTTCGTAACATTGGGTGCTCAGGTCGACGGTGCCCTCGGGCCACAGGGCCGCCGATAGCGGACGCGGCACCGAATAGACAAGCTGATAGGCGTTTGGATGCTCCAGGCCCCAGCGCATATAGGCGTCCAGCATCATGCGCACGCGCACCACCGGGTCCACCGGCTTGGCGGCGATCTCGCGGTTGCGCTCCAGCAGCAACTCGAGCGTCCGCTGGCAGATCTCCAGCAGGATGCAGCCCTTGTCCTGGAAGTGCATGTAGAGGGCGGTGGAGGAGACCCCGACCTCGTCGGCGATCTTGCGGATCGTGGCGCCTTCGTAGCCGTCGGCGACGAAGATGCGCTCGGCGGCCTCGAGGATCTCCGCCCGGCGGAGGTGGCCATCGCCCTTCGCCTTGCGGGCGGAACGGCGGGTGGTGGTGGCTACTGCGGTCAACGGCTTACTTCCCCCGGCCCGGATTGGCCCAGCGGACCCCAATTCCACCGGCATGACAAGTCCCGGTACGGAAAGTCCCGCAAGATCAAGACCAAGCGCCGCAGCACTGGACGCCTGCGGAGCGAACCCGTAAGGCGCAGCCCATGAGCTCAGCGCCTCCGCCCAAGGTCGCCGCCGCCCCGGGCGTGATGCGCACCACGGGCTGGGCCGACTACGCCCTGCTGGACAGCGGCGCGGGCCGCAAGCTGGAACGCTACGGCCCCTACACCGTCGTGCGGCCCGAGCCGCAGTGCCTGTGGACCCCCAGCCTGGCCGCCGAGGCCTGGGAGGCCGCCGACGCGGTGTTCGATCCCACCGACGAGGAGGACGCCGGCCGCTGGCGTTTCCGCGAACAGCCAAAGGAGACCTGGCCGCTGGCCTGGGGCGAGGCGAAGTTCAAGGCCCGCTTCACCGCCTTTCGGCACCTGGCGTTCTTTCCCGAGCAGGCGGCCAACTGGGCGTTCCTGGAGGCCGCGGTGCGCGCCCGGACACAGCCCAGGGTGCTGAACCTGTTTGGTTATACGGGCGTCGCCAGCCTGGTGATGGCGGCGGCGGGCGCCGCCGTGACCCATGTGGACGCGTCGAAGAAGGCCATCCAGTGGGCGCGGGAGAACGCCGAGCTTTCCGGGCTGGCCGACCGGCCGATCCGCTGGATCACCGAGGACGCCCGCAAGTACGTGCAACGCGAGGTGCGTCGTGGCTCCCGCTACGACGGGATCATCCTCGACCCCCCGAAGTACGGCCGTGGGCCGGCCGGTGAGGTCTGGCGACTGTTCGAGGACTTGCCTGAGCTTGCTGGTCTATGTGCTGAACTTCTTTCGGAAAACGCCGCGTTCTTTATCCTCAACGCCTATGCCGAGCGGATCTCCGGCGCGGCGCTTTCGGGGCTGCTGTCGGAGAAGCTGGCGCACCGCGGCGGGACCATCGAGTGGGGCGAACTGGCCCTGGTTCAGGACGGCGGCCAGCGCCAGATCGGCATGTCGTTCTACGCCCGGTGGGCGCCGTGAGCGGGCGCACCGTCACCTCCCTGACCAACCCGACGGTCAAGGCGGTGCGCGCCCTGCATCTGCGCAAAAGCCGCGACGCCACCGGCCTGTTCGTGGCCGAGGGGCTGAAGACCGTCACCGAGGGCGTCGAGACCGGCCACGCACCGAAGGTCCTGCTGCACGGCGCCGAAGCCGGCGACCACCCGCTGCTGCGGCAGGCGGTGGAGGCGACCCTGGCCGGCCGCGGCGAGGTCATCGAGGTCACCCAGGAGATCCTCGCCAAGGTCTCCCGCCGGGACAATCCGCAGGCGGTGGTGGGGGTGTTCCGGCAGGTGTTCCGGCCCCTGGAGGACGTGGCGCCCTCCGACGCCGCCTGCTGGGTCGCCCTGCACCGGGTGCGCGATCCCGGCAACCTGGGGACCATCGTGCGCACCGCCGACGCCGCTGGCTGCGGCGGAGTGATCCTGGTGGGCGAGTGCTGCGACCCCTATTCGGTGGAGGCGGTGCGCGCCACCATGGGCTCGATCTTCGCCGTGCCGCTGATCCGCGCCACCGAGGCCGAGTTCACCGCCTGGCGGGCCGGCTGGCCGGGCTCGGTGGTGGGCGCCCTGCTCAGCGCCACCGTGGACTACCGCGCCCAGCCCTATGCCCGCCCGACCATGATCCTCATGGGCAACGAACAGCAGGGCCTGCCGCCGGAGATGGCCGGCCTCTGCGACGTGGGCGTCAAGATCCCCATGCGCGGCCGCGCCGACAGCCTGAACCTGGCCGTGGCAACCGGCGTGATGATCTACGCGGTGACCGCCTAGGTCCCCCGCGGCTTGGCCCGGCTGGTGGGAGCCGCGACAGAGGGGTCCTCCGGCCAGACGTGGCGCGGATAGCGGCCCCGCATATCGGTGCGCACGTCCTTCCAGGACCCTTTCCAGAAGCCCGGCAGGTCCTGGGTGGTCTGGATCGGGCGGTGGGCCGGCGACAAGAGCGAAAGGGTCAGCGGCAGGCCTGCCACCCGGGGGTGCTCCGCCAGGCCGAACACCTCCTGCACCCGCACGTCCACCCGGGGTCCACCCTCGGCGGCGTAGTCGATGGCGAAGGCGTTGCCGGTGGGCGCGGTCCAGCGCAGGGGCGCCAGGGCGTCCATTGCCCGCTGGCGGTCCCAGGGGACCAGGGTCCTGAGCGCCCCATCCAGCGCATCGGGCCTCAGCGATGCGAGGCTGCGGACACCTGGCAGGACGGGCGCCAGCCAGTCGTCGAGCTGTTCGGCCAGGCCCTGGTCCGACAGATCCGGCCAGGTCGGGTCCTGCGCCCGCAGAAACGCGACCCGCTGGCGCAGGGACTTCGCCGCCTCGCCCCAGGGCAGCACGCCGACGCCCTCGCGGCGCACCCGGTCGGTCAAGGCGGCGGCGATCAGCGCCGGGTCGGGGTTGTCGTCGATCTCCTCGCGCAGCGTCAGCCGGCCCAGGCGTGTCAGCCGCTTGGCCCGCAGGCGCCCGGCCCCGCTCTCCTCCAGGCGGTCCTCGGTTTCGAGCTGGCCGGCGAAGGCTGCGATCAGTTCGTCCTCCGCCAGGGGGGCGGCCAGCAGGATGCGGTCGCGCCGCTCGCCGCCACCCAGCTCGGCCACCGCCAGCCAGGGTTCGCGGGCCAGCGCATCGGTAGGCTCCACGAAGGCGCCGCGGCCGCTGACCAGCTGGAATTCCCCCTGCCCGCCCCGCGCCTTGGCCACCCGCTCAGGATAGGCGAAGGCCAGCAGCAGGCCGTCCGACAGGGGCTCGCTCCGCCCCGGCTTGCCGGCCAGCCTGGCCCAGCGGTCGGCCAGGGCCTGGGCGTCGCGGGCCCGCGGAGAGCGGTCGCGGGCCAATCCTTCCAGCCGGTGGCGCAGGTCGGCGTCGCGCCCACCCAGGCCGTGCTCGGTGACCAGCGCCGCGATCCGAGCCGCGCGGGGCGCCTGGCCGGTGTCGGCGGCCTTCAGCACCATGTGCGCCAGCCGGGGCGGCAGCGGCACGTCGGCCAGAGCCCGGCCGTGGGCGGTGAGGACGCCGTCGTCGGTGAGCGCCTCCAGCCGCCGGAGCAGCAGACGGGCCTCGCCGAAGGCCGCTGTGGGCGGCGGATCGAGGAAGGCGAGCGCGTGAGCGTCCCGGGCGCCCCACCTGGCCAGGTCCAGGGCCAGGCCGGAGAGGTCGGCGTCAAGGATCTCCGGGTCGGCGAAAGCCGGCAGGGCCCGGGTCTCGGCCTCGTCCCACAGGCGGTAGCAGACCCCCGGCGCCGTGCGCCCCGCCCGGCCGCGGCGCTGGTCGGCGGCGGCGCGGCTGACGCGGACGGTGGCCAGCCGGGTCAGGCCGCTGGCCGGATCGAACCGGGGAACCCGAGCCTGGCCGGCGTCGATCACTACGCGGACGCCCTGGATGGTCAGGCTGGTTTCGGCGATGGAGGTGGCCAGCACCACCTTGCGACGGCCCTCGGCGGCGGAGGCGATGGCGCGGTCCTGGTCGCGGGGATCGAGGGCGCCGTACAGCGGCGCGATGTCCACGTCGGGGCGGCGCACCCGCTCGGCCAGACGCTCGGCGGTGCGCAGGATTTCCCCCTGCCCCGGCAGGAACACCAGCAGGCTGCCGGTCTCCTCGGCCAGGGCGCGCTCCACGGCGCGGACAACGCGGTCTTCCAGGCGCAGGCGATCGTCGCGACCCAGGTAGTGGGTGACCACGGGAAAGGCGCGGCCCTGGCTCTCGATCACCGGCGCGTCGCCCAGCAGGCGGGCCACCGCGGCGCCGTCCAGGGTCGCCGACATGACCAGCAGGCGCAGGTCCGGCCGCAACAGGGCCTGCGCGTCCCGGGCCAGCGCCAGGCCCAGGTCGGCGTCGAGGCTGCGCTCATGGAACTCGTCGAAGATCACGCAGGCCACGCCGGCCAACTCCGGATCGGCCAGGATCATCCGGGCGAAGACGCCCTCGGTGACCACCTCGATGCGGGTGGCGGCGGAGACCTTGGACTGCATCCGCACGCGGAAGCCCACTGTGGCGCCCACCGGCTCACCGAGCGTCGCCGACATCCGCTCGGCGGCGGCGCGGGCGGCCAGGCGCCGGGGCTCCAGCACGATGATCCTGCCCCCCGCCGTCCAGGGCTCGCTCAGCAGCTCCAGGGGCACGAGGGTGGTCTTGCCGGCTCCGGGCGGGGCCACCAGCACGCAGGCGCAACCGGCCCGCAGCGCGGCCTTCAGATCGGGCAGAATCTCGTGGACCGGCAACATCTTCCCCCGCCATAGCGGCGCTTTCCGGCGCGGTCACGCGGGGGGCGTTGCCTGAACGTGTGGGGCTCTCTAACGTCCGCCCCAATACCAACCGGCCGGCGCCGTCGCCGGCCCAAGGGGGATCGACCAATATGAGCGCAGACGCCGCCCCACGCGGGAACAGGCTCTTTCTTCGTAAATCCATCGAACAGGTGCAGCGGGAGTCGGAGACGCACGGGCTGAAACGCACCCTGGGGGCCATGAACCTGGTGCTTCTGGGCATCGGCTGCATCATCGGCGCCGGCATCTACGTCATGACCGGCAATGCGGCGGCCAACTTCGCCGGCCCGGCGGTGGTGCTCTCCTTCATCGTCGCCTTCTTCGCCTGCGTGTTCGCGGGCCTCTGCTACGCGGAGCTGGCCTCCACCATGCCGGTGGCGGGCTCGGCCTACACCTACAGCTACACGACGCTGGGCGAGCTGTTCGCCTGGGTGATGGGCTGGCTGCTGGTGCTCGAGTACGGGGTCGCCGCAGCCACCGTGGCGGCCGGCTGGTCCGGCAATGTGGTCAGCCTGCTGGCCAACTTTGGCGTGTTGATCCCAGCCACCCTGACCACGTCCTACGTGCAGGCCACGGCCGGCGCGGACGGCCTGCTGACTTTCGTGGCCGGCGGCGGCGCCAACATCCTTGGGGCGCTGGGCATCCTGGCGGTCACCGGCCTGCTGGTGCTGGGCGTCTCCGAATCCGCCTCGGTCAACAACGTCATCGTGTTCATCAAGGTGGGCGTGCTGCTGCTGTTCATCGGCTTCGGCATCGGCTTCATCAACATCGAGAACTGGCAGCCCTTCGTGCCGGCCAACGAGGGTGGGTTCAAATACGGGGTGCCGGGCATCTTCCGGGCCGCGTCGGTGATCTTCTTCGCCTATGTGGGCTTCGAGGCCGTCTCGACGGCCGCCGCGGAAGCCAAGAACCCGCAGCGCGACATTCCCATCGGCATCCTGGGCTCGCTGATCGTCTGCACGGTCATCTACATGCTGGTCGCCGCCGTGCTCACCGGCGTGGTGCCGTTCCGCGAGCTGGGCGTCGCCGCCCCGATCGCGCTCGCGGTCGACCAGATGGGCATCACCTGGTTCGCCCTGCTCATCAAGGTGGGCGCGGTGGCCGGCCTGACCTCGGTCATGCTGATCCTCACCTACGGCCAGAGCCGGGTGTTCTACGCCATGGCCCGGGACGGCCTGCTGCCCCGGTTCTTCGCCACCCTGCACGACAAGTTCCGCACGCCCTGGATTGGCACCATTGTCCTGGGGGTGATCATCGCGGTCACCGCCTCGCTGCTGCCGATCACCATCCTGGGCGACCTGGTCAGCCTGGGCACCGCCTGCGCCTTCGGCATCGTCTGCCTCAGCGTCATGTATCTGCGCACCACCCACCCTGACCTGATACGCCCGTTCCGCGTGCCCCTGGGCGGCGGCTACGTCACCAAGCCGGTGATGATCGTCGTGGCGGTGGTCATGGCCTTCCTGCTGCTGGGCTTCTTCCGGTTCCTGCTGGAGAGCACCTGGACCACGGCAGGCGCCCTGGTGGTGGTGGCCGGCGGCCTCCTGTGGCTGGCGATGACCTGGCGCAGCCGCGCCGACCGGGTCTGGATCGGCACCGCGCCCCTGGGCGGCATCTTCTTCGCCGCCGTGATGGCCGGACCGCTGATCGAGGACGTGTTCCGCAAGGCCGCCACCGGCGACACCATCCCGGCCTACATCCTGGGTGGCTACGGGGTGGTCGGGGCGCTGATCTACATCCTCTATGGCTACCGCAACTCACGGCTGGGCAAAGGCCTGCCGCAGATCGACGACGACCAGGGCGCAGGCCCCGGTCCCGCCCAAGCCATCGTCCACGGCCTGGATGACGGCCACGCCTAGAGCGTGACAGCCGAAAGTGGATACCGGTTTCGGCGCCTGTCACGCTCTAAGCCTTTAAAGATAGACCCATCCCTCCTCGTCGTGGGGAGGGATGTGGGCGGGCTTTTATTTTGTCCGCCGAACGCCGATCATAGGGACGCATGAACGCCCCCCGGACCCCGCTGGCGATCCGCGCCCTGATCGCGCCCGTGACGCCCCTGCAGCAGAACTGCACCCTCGTGTGGTGCGCCAGAACGCTGAAGGCCGCCATCATCGACCCCGGCGGCGAGGTCCCGCGCCTCCTGCAGGCGCTCAAGGACCAGAACCTCACCCTGGAGAAGATCTGGATCACCCATGGCCACCTGGACCACGCCGGCGGCACGCAGGCGCTCAAGGAGGCCACCGGTGTTCCCATCGAGGGCCCGCACCCCGACGACGCCTTCTGGATCGACGAGATCACTGCGTCGGGGGCCCGCTGGGGCATGCCCGAGGCTCGCGCGTTCACCCCCGACCGCTGGTTGGGCGACGGCGACACGGTGACCCTGGGCGAGACAGAGTTCGAGGTGCTGCACTGCCCCGGCCACACGCCGGGCCACGTGATCTTCTTCCACCGCCAGGCGCGGTTCGCCCAGGTGGGCGACGTGCTCTTCCAGGGCTCCATTGGTCGCACGGATTTTCCGCGGGGCAACCACGCCGACCTGATCGCCTCGATCACCGGCAAACTCTGGCCGCTGGGCGACGACGTGCGCTTCGTGCCCGGGCACGGGCCGATGTCCACCTTCGGCCAGGAGCGCCTGACCAATCCCTTTGTGGCCGACGCCGTGTTGTCGCAGTCGTGACCCCGTTACAGGCGCGAAATCCGAGTGTTACGCCGGCCCGACACTGTGTCGGGCATGGAGCCTTCGACTGACATGGCGCTGGCCGGCGCCCGTATCCTGATGGTGGACGACGATCCGGGCATCCGCGACTTGGTCTCCGACTTCCTGGGCAAGCACGGCTACAAGGTCGAGACCGCCGGCGACGCCCAGGAGATGGCCCAGGCGCTGGAGCGCGGGCCGGTCGACCTGATCGTGCTGGACGTGATGCTGCCGGGCGAGGACGGCCTGGCCATCTGCCGGCGGCTGGCGGTGGGCGACCGGGCCCCGCCGATCATCATGCTCTCGGCCATGGGCGAGGACACCGACCGCATCGTCGGCCTGGAGCTGGGGGCTGACGACTACCTGGCCAAGCCCTGCAATCCCCGCGAGCTGCTGGCCCGGGTCCGGGCGGTTCTGCGCCGCGCCGAGCAGCGGTCCTCCGGGGCCGGGGTCGACGCGGGCTGCGAATTCGCCGGCTGGCGGCTGGACCTGGTGCGCCGCGAACTGCGCTCGCCGCAGGGCGTGGTGGTGAACCTGTCGTCGGGCGAGTTCTCGCTGTTGCGCGCCTTCGTGGAGCGGCCCCAGCGGGTGCTGACCCGCGACCAGCTTCTGGAATTCGCCCGGGGCCCCGACTCCGACGCCTTCGACCGCGCCATCGACGTGCAGATCAGCCGCCTGCGCCGCAAGCTCGACGACGGCGGCGGCGGCCAGGATCTGATCCGCACGATCCGCAACGAGGGCTACATGTTCACCGCCAAGGTCAAACGGGCGTGAAACCGCTGGCGGGCGTCAGGCCCACCGCGTCCCTGTTCGTGCAGATGCTGACGCTCACCGGCCTGACCCTGGTGGCCGCCTGGGCGATCAGCATCTTCCTGCTGTTCAACCTGCCGCCCCCTGCCCCCGACTTCTATCGGCTCAGCGAGATCGCACAGACCTTCCGCGGCGCGGCGCCCGCCTTCGTGGAACGCCGGCCTCTGGAGCGAATCACTCTCGACAAGGCGCCCGGCCCCGCCATGGAGGGCGGGCTGATGCCGCAGATCCGTGCACAGATCGCCCTTGATCTGGGGGTTACCACCGACCGGATCGTCATCGCCGGCGACCGCGGGCCCCTCTCCGACCGCCGGGTCGCGCGCACCATCCGCGAACGCATCGCCCGCGAGGGCGTACGCGAGGAGCATTTCCTCATCGACCCGTTCCAGGTGGCGATCCGCCAGGCGGACGGCCGCTGGACCACCGTGCGGCCGCAGCCGGCGTTTGGCCTGGCCGGCTGGCAGCAGCGGCTGGTGCTGTGGTTCTTCCTCTCCGCGGTGGCCATGGCGCCGGTGGCCTACATCTTCGCGCGCCGGCTCTCCGCCCCCATCCGCCTGTTCGCCGACGCCGCCGAGCGGCTGGGCCGCGACCCCCGCGCCGCGCCCCTGACGCTGAAGGGCCCGGCGGAGATCAGCGTGGCGGTGCGCGCCTTCAACGACATGCAGCACCGGCTGCGCCTCTACGTCGAGGACCGCACTGCGATGATGGCGGCGATCGCCCACGACCTGCGCACCCCCCTGACCCGCCTGCGCTTCCGCATCGAGGGCCTGCCGGAGGAGCAGCGCGCCAAGATGTCCGCCGACATCGACCAGATGGAGGAGATGATCGCCGCCACGCTCAACTTCGTGCGCGACGCCAGCCGTCCTGGCGAGCGCACCCCGCTGGAGCTGTCGTCCCTCCTGGAGAGCCTATGCGACGAGATGGCCGAGACCGGCGCGGAGACGGAGGTGGCCGCCGGTGAGCGGGTGGTGCTCGATGGCGACCCCATGGCGCTGCGCCGGCTGTTCTCGAACCTGCTGGAGAACGCCGTGAAGTATGGCGGCCGGGCCCGGGCGCGGGTGTTCGCCGACTCCGCCAGCGCCTTCGTGGAGATCGACGACGACGGCCCGGGGATTCCACCGCAGGACTCCGAGCGGGTGTTCGAGCCGTTCTATCGTCGGGAACCCTCGCGCAGCCGGCAGACCGGCGGCATGGGCCTGGGCCTGGCGGTGGTGCGCTCCATCGCCCGCGGCCACGGCGGCGATGTCGCCTTGGTCAACCGGGCCGGCGGCGGCCTGACGGCGCGGGTGCAGCTCCCCCTCTGAGGATGTTGCGGCGGCGTAACCCCGCGCCCGGCGGTGAAATCGATCCGCAACGCCCCAATGGTGAAGGTGTCGGCGGCGGTAGAACTGTCGCCCTGAGATTCTCCGAGGACGCATGAGCCCGACCCCCGCCGCCCGCCGCCGCCTGCTCGGGCTTTCCCGGCCGCTGCTGATCGCGCTGGGCGTCATCGCCCTGGTGCTGGCCGCGGTGGTGGCCTGCCAGATGCGGCCGACGGAACCCAAGGATCCCTACCGCTTCGCCGCCGTCGAGCGTGGCGCGATCACCCGCGCGGTGTCGGCCTCAGGCACGCTCGAAGCCCTGGTCACGGTGGAGGTGGGGTCGCAGATTTCCGGCCTGATCCGTCAGGTGCTGGTGGACTTCAACGATCAGGTCCGGGCCGGACAGACCCTGGCGACTCTCGATCCGCAGACCTATGAGAGCCGGGTGGCCCAGGGTCAGGCCGATGTTTCCGCCGGCGTCGCGTCCCTGCGCCAGGCGCAGGCCCAGCTGGCCAACAGCCAGGCCGACTTCAACCGCAAGAAGGAACTGGTGAGCCAGGGCATCTATTCGCCCTCGGTGCTGGACCAGTCCACCGCGGCCTTCCGCAACGCCCAGGCCGGCGTCGAAGCCGCCCGCGCCCGCATCGGCCAGAGCCAGGCCTCCCTGCGCAGTCAGCGGGTCGATCTGTCGCGCACCACCATCGTCTCGCCGATCGACGGGGTGGTGGTCGACCGCACCGTGGAGCCCGGCCAGACCGTGGCCGCCAGCTTCCAGGCGCCGGTGCTGTTCCGGATCGCTCAGGACCTGTCCAAGGTGCAGGTGAAGATTTCCGTGGACGAAGCTGACATCGGCCAGGTGCAGGAAGGCCAGCGGGTCCGCTTCACCGTGGACGCCTTCCCGGACGACAACTTCGAGGGCGTGGTGACCCAGGTGCGCAAGCAGCCCACCACCGAGCAAAACGTGGTCGCCTATACGGTGATCGCCGAGGCCGACAATCCCCAGGGCAGGCTGCTGCCCGGCATGACCGCCAACGCCGACATCGTGCTGGAGATCCGGCCCAATGTGCTGAAGGTGCCGGCCGCGGCCCTGCGCTGGACCCCGCCGTCGGAGAACGCCGGGCCCCGCGCCGGGGGCTTGGGCGGGCCGCCCGGCGGCGGCGCAGGTGTCGGGGGACCCGGCGGCGGTGGCCAGGGCGCCCAGCGTGGCGGCATGGGCCGGGTGGTCGAACAGCTCGACCTAGACGCCGGGCAGCGCCGCAAGTGGGACGCCATCCAGGCCGAGATGCGCACAGCCCGACAGTCCGCCATGGCCTCGGCCGGGAGCGACCGGGCGAAGCTGCGCGAGGCCATGCGCAAGTCCATGGCCGACGCCTTCGCCAGGCTGGAGCCCTCTCTGAAGCCTGCCCAGAAGGCCAAGCTCACCGTTCTGCGCGCCACCCTGGCCCAGGGCGGCGGGGCCCGTGGCGGCCTGCGCGGCGGGGTGGTCCATGTGCTGCGCGACGAAAAGCCCACGCCGCTTGCGGTGCGGGTCGGGGTGACGGACGGGACCAACACCGAGATCATTGGCCCGCTGAAGGCCGGCGACCAGGTGATCGTCGGCGGCGGCCCCAAGGGCAAGATCCAGGCGCGTGTGGGGTTCGGTGGCGGCCCGCCCGGTAGCGGCGGCGGCGGCGGTCCGAACCGGATGCGCATGTAGCCCAATGATCGAGATCACGGACCTGCGGAAGGTCTACATCATGGGCGACGAGGAGGTGGCGGCTCTGGCGGGGGTCACCCTGCAGATCGCTCGCGGTGAGCACGTGGCGGTGGTCGGGCCTTCCGGCTCTGGCAAGTCCTCCCTGATGAACATCCTGGGCGGCCTCGACCGGCCCACCACCGGCGCCTACCGTTTTGACGGAGAAGATGTCGGTAGGTTCGACGACGACGCCCTGGCGGGGTTCCGGCGGCGGCGGATCGGCTTCGTGTTCCAGTCCTTCCAGCTGCTGCCCAGGCTCACCGCCCTGCAGAACGTCGAGCTGCCCATGATCTACGCGGGCGTCCCCCGCGCCGAGCGCCGCGACCGCGCCCTGGGCCTGCTGGACCGGGTCGGCCTCGGACCCCGCAAGAGCCACCGCCCCACCCAGCTTTCCGGCGGCCAGCAGCAGCGGGTGGCCATCGCCCGCTCGCTGGCCAACAACCCCGACCTGCTGCTGGCGGACGAGCCCACCGGGGCTCTGGACAGCCAGACGGGCAAGGAGGTGCTGGCCCTGTTCCGGCAGCTCAACGGTGAGGGCCTGACCCTGATCCTGGTGACCCACGACGCCGAGGTGGCGGGCCAGGCGCACCGCCGGGTGGCGTTCCGCGACGGGCTGATCGTGGAAGACGACCACGGGGTGGCGCCATGAGGGTCTGGGAGCTGATCCGGTTCGCCGTGGGCGCCATCGTCGCCCATCCCTTGCGCAGCGCGCTGACCTCTCTGGGCGTGGTGATCGGCGTGGCCGCCGTGGTGATGATGACCTCCATCGGCCTGGGCGCGCAGCAGCGGGTAACCGGCGCCATCGCCGGCCTGGGCTCCAACCTGATCATCGTCAGCCCCAACTTCCAGCGCGGTGGCGGCTTCGCCAGCGCCGGCGCTGGCCAGGGCTTTTCCCTCACCGACGGCGACGCTGAAGCCATTGCGCGGCAGGTGGAGGGGGTCGCCGCAGTGGCTCCGGTGGTGCGCGGCCAGGCCCAGCTCGCCGCCGAGGGCGCCAACTGGAACACCCGGATCGAAGGGGTCACCCCGCCCTACTTGATCGCCCGCGACCTGACGATCGCCCAGGGCCGCATGTTCGACGAGCGCGAAGCCCGGCAGGGCCGCAAGGTCGTGGTGGTGGGGCCCACCGTGGCCCGCGAACTGTGGGGCGATGCCGACCCGGTGGGCCGCCGCGTGCGGGTGCGCAGCGTGCCTTTCGAGGTCGTCGGCGTGCTGGAGACCAAGGGCCAGTCCGGCTTCGGCCAGGACCAGGACGACCTGATCCTGGGCCCGCTGGAGGCGGTGCGCTCGCGGATCGTCGGGCGGCGCAGCCGTGGCGACACGGTGCAGACCATCTATGTGAAATCCGAGACCGCCGAGGATCTCGACCGGGTGCAGGAGGAGGTCAGCGCCCTGCTGCGCGAGACGCACCGCATCCGCGCCGGCGACGACGACGATTTCCAGACCCAGAACATGGCCTCCATCCTGCAGGCCAGCCAGGCGGCGATCGCCACCTTCACCGTGCTGCTGGCCGCCGTGGCCGGGGTCAGCCTGCTGGTGGGCGGCGTCGGTATCATGAACATCATGCTGGTGGCGGTAACCGAGCGCACGCGGGAGATCGGCCTGCGGATGGCCGTGGGCGCCAGGCGCTCCGACGTGCTGATCCAGTTCGCGGTGGAGGCGGTTACCCTGTCCCTGGCCGGCGGCCTGATCGGCCTGACGCTGGGCGTCCTGGGCGCGTTCGGCATCGCCAAGCTGGGCGACTGGCCGGCCGCGGTGCCCGCCTGGGCGGGACCCCTGGCGCTGGGTTTCTCCATGCTGGTGGGCTTGGTGTTCGGAGCCTACCCGTCCTGGCGGGCGGCGCGACTCGACCCGATCGAGGCGCTACGCCGCGAATAAGGCAGAAGAAAGCTCGCAACCTCTGCTCCGCTTCGTGGGTTAGCCAGACCGCAACCCCCGCGAGACGCCATGTCCGAGCCGGAAAAAACACCCGACCAAGAGCTTCCGCCAAAGACCGGGCGAGCGACCCCCATGCCCGACCCTGAGCGACTGCCCGCCGACGAGCAGTCGACCAGGAGCGCCTCGCTAGACCTCCCCTCTCGTCGCCTGACTAGGAAGAGTAGTGCCCATGCCCAGCGTTGATTCCGGAAAGCCCCGCGCCCGCCGCGGATTCGCCGCCATGAACCCCGAACGCCGCCGCGAGATCGCCCGCAAGGGCGGCGCCAGCGTGCCCGGCGAAAAGCGCAGCTTCGCCAAGGACCGCGACCTGGCCGCCTCCGCCGGCCGCAAGGGCGGTGAGGCCAGCCGTGGTGGCGGTCGCACTCGCGGTCCCGAGAGCTAGAGCGCTTTCCGCCGAAGTGGATACCGGTTCGGCGTCAGAAAGCGCGACAACACAAGGACCTGGAGCGGCCCTCCGAGTCTACCGGGGCGAATACCGCTCTAGGCTCTGAGAAGTACGATGGCGAAGGCGGGGTGGGGATTATCCCACACCCGCTCGAGCCGCCAACCCGACCGCGCCGCGAGGTCGGTGAACCCCTCGACGGTGAACTTGTAGGAGTTCTCCGTGTGCAGGGTCTCTCCTGGGCCGAAGTCGAAGACCTGGCCGGCCACCGTCACCCGCTGAGCCCTCTGGCTCTCCAGATGCATCTCGATCCGGCTTTCGTCGGCGTTCCAGACCGCGCGATGCGCAAACGCGGCCAAGTCGAAGTCGCCGCCCAGCTCGCGGTTGATCCGCGCCAGCAGGTTGCGGTTGAACGCCGCGGTGACGCCGAGCTTGTCGTCATAGGCCGCCACCAGGGTCTC
This sequence comes from Phenylobacterium sp., assembly GCF_046590535.1. Classification (GTDB taxonomy): domain Bacteria; phylum Pseudomonadota; class Alphaproteobacteria; order Caulobacterales; family Caulobacteraceae; genus Phenylobacterium. Next base: position 21,022 of record NZ_JBKJTG010000040.1, read on the forward strand.
ATGGGCCTTGACCAGGTCGATCCCCACCAGCAGCGCCGCGCCCTCTCCCAGCAGTCGCCGCGCGCCGTCCAGGAAGGCCTGGGCCTCAGTTGGGGTGAAGTTGCCGATGGTCGATCCGGGGAAGAAGCCGACCACCGGCCGCCCCCGCGCCTCGCCCGGAAGCCGCAGCGCGCGCGTGAAATCAGCCACCAGAGGCGCCAGGACGAGCTTGGGATAGTCCGCCCGGATCGCGTGAACCGCGGCGTCCAGGGCCGAGGGGCTGATGTCGATGGGCGCGTAGGCCGCCAGTTGCGGCGCGGCGTCCAGTACGATGCGGGTCTTCAGGCTCGCCCCGCTGCCAAACTCCACCAGCACCGCGCCGTCGGGGATCGCCTCGGCGATCTGCGGCGCCGCGCGGCGCAGCAGGGCGAGCTCGGTCCGGGTCGGATAGTATTCCTCAAGCTCGCAGATCGCCTCGAACAGGCGTGAGCCTTCCGCGTCGTAGAAATGCTTGGGCGGTATCTGTTTCGGGGCCTTCGCCAGGCCGGCCAGCACGTCGGCTTCGAAGTCGGAGGCCACAGGCGCCGCGTCGGCCAGCCCGTCCAGGGCCAGGCGCACCCCGGAAAACATCCAGCGTTGGTGCGGATAGTAGAAGTTGCGGTAGCTGGCCCGCACATGCCCGCCGGGGGTCACGCTGGCGCCGCCCTTCAGCACGAACTGGCCGGCCATGAACTTGCCGTTGTACTCCCCCACCGCGCCGCCCGCCGGGCGGAAGCCGGGATAGGGGCCGTAGGCGCTGCGGGTCCATTCCCAGAGGTCGCCGAACATCTGCCGCAGGCCGTCGCCGGCTTCCACCGCGGCCGAGCCGAGACGGCCCGACCCCAGCAGGTTGCCCTGGATCGGGAGGCCCTGGGCGGCATGTTCCCATTCCGCCTCGGTGGGCAGCCGCGCCCCGGCCCAGGCGGCGTAGGCGTAGGCTTCGTGAAAGCTGACGTGGCCGACTGGGGTGGCGGGCTCGACGGCCCGCAGGCCGTGCAGCGACATGGCCATCCAGCCGTCGGCGCCGGGTTCCCAGTAGAGCGGCGCGGTCCAGCCTTCGTCGTGCGCCCGCCTCCAGCCCTCGGAGAGCCAGAATTCGGGACGGGCGTAGCCGCCGTCGGCCATGAAGGCCAGCCACTCGGCGTTGGTGACCAGCCGGTCAGCCAGTCGGAACGGCTCCAGATAGACCTTGTGGCGCGGCGTCTCGTTGTCGAAGGCGAAGCCCTGGCCGTCGTGACCCACGTCCACCAGTCCGCCGGCGAAGCCGACGTAGCTCGCGGCCGCCGGCGCAGCCACAGCCGCCGCGCCCCGGGGCGGCGCATAGGCCGGTTGCAGCGGCGACTGGGCGAACAGATGCAGGATATCCATCAGGATCAGCTCCTGGTGCTGCTGCTCGTGAGCCAGGCCCAGGTTGACGAGGTCGGCCGGCGCCTCGCCCGCGCCCTCCAGCAGCTTCGCCATGCCGGCGTCCACATGGGCGCGATAGGCGATCACATCGGCCAGCGACGGCCGGGTTATCAGGCCCCGCGCCGGCCGCGGTTGCCGTGGCCCCAGGGCCTCGTAGTAAGAGTTGAACAGGTAGCCGAACTTCGGGTCGAACAGGCGGTAGCCGGCGAGGTTCGGGACCAGCAGGAAGGTCTCGAAGAACCAGGTAGTGTGGGCCAGGTGCCACTTGGCAGGGCTGGCGTCCGGCATCGACTGGGCGAGCTGGTCCTCCGCCGTCAGGCCGCGGGTGAGCGCCTCGGTGGTCTGGCGCACGGCGCGGTAGCGGTGCAGCGCGGAGGCGGCGATAGGCGCCTGCGACGTCAGTCCAGCCGGCTGTTCGGAGAGCGCCATCAGCCACCCAGTCGTTCGCCGGACCCGCGAAATAGCCGTCCGGTTCGAGAGGCAATGATCAGGCTCACCCCGCCTCGGGGCAACGCCGCGCGTCTCCCGATGTTCCAGGAAGGTGGGGTTTTTTGCAGCCGCCGCAACCCCCCGTTTGGGGCGGCGGACAGGGCCTATTTCGCCTCTGGATAGATCACCGGCAGGACGATGGCCGAGGGCCGGCCCGCGTCCATGTAGATGGTGTTCACCGCCACCCGCGGCTTCAACCTCGTCGTGCCCGGCGCTTCTCCGGTGTTCGGATTGACCTCGAAGCGCGGGGCGTTGGACGAGGTCACGTGCACCGCGATGCGATGGCCTTTTTCGAAGGTGATCGCCGTGGGCCACAGGTCGATGACCAGCTTCTCCGGCGCGCCGGGGGTCATGGGGGCGATATCGTCGGGCATCCGGCCGTTGCGGTAGCGGGCGCGGATCGGCGCATCCAGCACCAAGGCCTCGTAGCCATCCGGATAGACATCCACCAGCTTGGCCATGAAGTCGGTGTCCGCCCCGTCAGTGGCCGCATAAAGCTCCACGGTCACCGGGCCGGCGATGGCCACGTCCCTCTCCAGGACCGGCGTCTGGAAGCGCAGGTAGTCCTGCCGCTGGCCCGCCGCGCGCTGGTCCATGGGACCACGCTCGAAGGTGAGGTTGGCGCCGCCGAAGGTCTCCACCGGCTTGGCGGGATCGAACCGGTAGCTGGCCTTGGCCTCACCCTCGGCGGGCGCCTTGGTCGTCAGCCCCTTGGCCGGCGTCAGGTAATATCGCACCTCGCGGTGGGCCGGCGGCCAGTTGGCCGAGGTCAGCGTGCGGTTCTTGGGCGAAAAGGCGTTGGTCCGGGCCGAGGCCATCATGAAATAGCTCACCGGCGGCTCGTCCATGATGCCGTTGGCGATCCCCTTCAGCCAGTGGTCGAACCAGCGGATCTCCTGGTCGCCACCCAGGCTGAGGCGGTCGCTGCCGGGATAGGCCAAGTCGCCGGAGAGCTGGCCGTGGCCGAACGGCCCCATGAGCAGCTTCTGGTTGCCCCGCGCCCCCTTGGCGCCCTGGTTCTGCAGGTATTCGAAGTTGTTCACCGACCCGCCGTTGAAGATGTCGTACCAGCCGCCGACGTTGAAGATCGGGATGCGGATGTACTTGCGGTTGGTGGTCATCGCCACGCGGTTCCAGCCCACGTCGTCCAGCGAGCGCGAGCGGGTCTTGGCCAGCACGTCCTCGGCGACCCCCTGCCCCTTCAGCCAGCCGATGGTGTCCTTGTCCTTCAGCACGCCCCCCGGATAGCTGTAGGAAAGCCGGTCGGCGGGGGCCACCACCACATAGGCGGTGACCAGGTGGGGCGGGGCCGCCATGGCCGCGGCGTTGGCGGTGATGCCCAGCGCCGAGCCGCCGGTCATGCCGATCTTGCCATTGCTCCAGGGTTGGGCGGCGGCCCACTCGACGGTGTCGTAGCCGTCCTCGATGTCGTGCTCGAAGGCCGAATAGAAGCCTTGCGAACGCCCCTTGCCGCGCACGTCCTGGACCACGAACACATAGCCCGCGTCGGTGTAGCGCCGGGCCTGCTTGGCGAGCTGCTCGGCGGGGTTGGGGTTCTCGTCCGTGCGCCGGCCGTCCTTCAGGTAGGGCGTGCGGCTCAGCACCACCGGCCAGGGGCCGCGGCCGGCGGGCTTGTAGACATTGGCGGCCAGCCGGACCCCGTCGCGTAAGGTCGCATAGTCCTCCGCAGCCCCCGGCGGCAGGCCGGGCCAGGCGGCTTCGGCGGCGGCGGCGGGTCCCCGCGCCTGCGCTGAGGCGGAGACGCCGGCGGCGGCCAGCGCCAGGACCATGGCCGAGCCGGCGGCCAGATGCCTGATCTTGATCATTCCCAGGGTTCCCTCAGCGGATCTTGGCGTCCGCGCAAAAAATGGCTTTGGTTTCAATGGCGGACGGGTCCGCTGGCGCCATCTAAGCACGGCTTCGCCGCGGCGTCGCTTGCGCCGGCGCCACATTGGCGCGGCGGGGCCGATCCGCTAGCCTCACCGACCGGGCGAGCGGCCACAAGCTCGCCAGACCCACAGGGACGAGACGCTGCGCCATGACCGACACCATGACCTTCCTGGCCGACATCCCGACGGTGCAGGCGCGCCTGCATGGCGACCGGGTGGCGGTGGAGTGCGACGGCCGGCGGACCACCTACGCCGAGCTGGAGCGCCGGTCGGACCAGGCCTGCGGCGTGCTGCAGGGCCTGGGCGTGAAGCCCGGCGACCGGGTGGCCTGGCTGGGCCGCAGTTGCGACGCCTGGTTCGAGGTGTTCTTCGGCGCCGCCAAGGCCCGCGCCTGCCTGGCCCCCATCAACACCCGGCTGGCGATCCCGGAGATCACCTTCATCCTGCAGGACTCATCCGCGGAACTGTTCCTGGTGACCCCTGAGTTCTTCGCCTGCGCCGAACAGGTGACCGCCGCCATTGACCGGCCGATCCGGGTGGTGGCGGTGAACGCGGAACATCCCGGCTTCGAAAGCTACGCCGCCCTGCGTGAGGCCGCGCCGGCGCCAAAACTCACGTCTCCCCTGGCCGAAGACGACGTGCTGCAGCTCTACACCTCCGGCACCACCGGCCTGCCCAAGGGCGTGCGGCTGAACAACGCCAACTACGCCGCCTTCCTCGACCTGCGCACCCAGGTGGAGGGGTTCAACTACACCGCCGACGACACCGTGCTGATCGTCATGCCGCTGTTCCACGTGGCCGGGACCAACATCAGCTTCGCCGGGCTGGCGGCTGGCGGTCGGGTGATCATCATGGGCGAATTCAATCCGCCGCAGGTGCTGCGGCTGATCGAGGCCGAGCGGGTGGCGCACGTCTTCCTGGCGCCGGTGATGATCAACGTCCTGTTGCAGACGCCGCAGATCGCCGACACCGACTTCTCCAGCATGAAGACGGTGGCCTATGGCGCCTCGCCGATCTCCGAAGCCGTGCTGGCCGCCGCCACGGCGCGGTTCGGCTGCGGCTTCATCCAGTTCTACGGCATGACCGAGACCGCCGGCGCGGGGACCTTCCTGGCGCCCGCCGCGCACCAGGGCGAGCTGCTGCGCTCCTGCGGCAAGCCCTGGCCGACGCTGGACGTGCGCATCGCCGACGAGGATGGCCAGCCCCTGGGCGTTGGCGAGATCGGCGAGATCGAGATCCGCGGGCCGATCGTCATGGCCGGGTACTGGAACCGGCCGGGGGCCACCGCCGAGACCATCCGGCCGGACGGCTGGCTGCGCACCGGCGACGCCGGATTCCACGACGCGGCGGGCTATTTCTTCGTCCACGACCGGGTCAAGGACATGATCGTCTCCGGCGGCGAGAACGTCTATCCGGCCGAGGTGGAGAACGCGATCCTGGGCTGTCCCGGCGTCGCCGACGCCGCCGTCATCGGCGTGCCCGACGAGCGCTGGGGCGAGGCGGTGAAGGCCATCGTGGTGGCGGGGCCCGGCGGCTGCGACCCCGACGCGGTGATCGCCTGGGCGCGCCAGCGGATCGCCAGCTTCAAGGCGCCCAAGTCGGTGGACTTCATCGACGCCCTGCCCCGCAACGCCTCGGGCAAGGTCCTGCGCCGCGAACTGCGCAAGCCCTACTGGGAGGGCCTGGACCGCAAGGTAGGCTAGAGATTTCCTCCCCCGCGCGCAGGGGAGGAAATTAGGCGCTGGCCGCCGCGCTCGGCCGGGCCTTCACCCGGGCGAACCAGTCGTTGAGCTTGGGAAGCTTGGGATCCAGGGGCTGGCCCACCACCGCCCCGAAGTCCAGGAAGCTGAACAGCAGGATGTCGGCCAGGGTGAACCGCGAGCCGACCAGCCACGGCCCCTGGAACTGGCTCTCCATCCAATCCAGGCCGTCGCGCGCAATGGCCTTCAGGCCGGGCGAAGCGTCCGGCAGGCAGCGCATGCGGTCCTTGAACATCGGCAGGCCTTCGCCGAAGCGGAAGCCGTTGGCCATCGGCTCGCAGACCTTCAGGTCCACGCGGCGGGTCCACATGCGGGTCTGGGCGCGCTCCTCCGGGGTGACGCCGATCAGCGGCGGCTGCGCCATGCCCTCCTCCATGTACTCGCAGATGGCGGTGACCTCGGTGAGGAAACTGCCGTCATCCAGTTCCAGCGCCGGCGTCTGGCCCGCGGGATTGACCTTCAGGTAGGGCGCGGCGCGGTTCTCGCCGCCGCGCAGGTCGATATCGACCATCTCCAGCGCCAGGCCCTTCTCGGCCATGAACATCATCACCACGCGCGGGTTCGGGCCGATGGACTTGAAGAGCTTCATGGATGGCGTCCCCTGGGTTGCGGCGGCGACGTTAGGGGGCCGGGACCCCGGCGGTCAACGCGCCTTCGTCAGGCGCCGCCGGTGAAGGAGAGTTGCTCGGCGGTCTTGCCCTCGCCGGCGGCGAGCGTCTCGGCCAGGGCCGCGCGGAACCCCTGCCAGGCCAGTTCGCGCATCTCGAAGACGCCCTTGTTCCCGGCGAAGGGCACCGCCACACGGGCCGAAACGCCCGGTTTCACGGGTCCCTGATCCTCCAGCAGCACCTCGACCAGGGCCCACATCCACGGCTCCGGGCCGCCCTGTAGCGTGCCTTCGAAACTGATCCGCAAGGTGTGGATTTCCGCCATGCCGCGCTCCTGGGTGCCGCCCGCCTCTAGCACGCGATTCCGTGGCCGGGGTGGAATCGGCTGTTGAGGAAGCGTATAAGGCCGGCATGCCCGACCGAATTCTTGCCGCGGATCTGACGGGACCGAACGAGACCCTGACAGAGCTGCTCGCGCGCCTGAAGGCCCAGCTTCGGCGGCCCAAGGTGCGCCCCGGCCGCGACCTGCCGCCCGACTTCGGGGAGTTCGTCACCTCCCGCTGGCCGCGCGGCGGCGCCGGCGGCGCGGAAGCGCCCCTGCCCGCCCCCGAGCGCGCCAAGCCGGACGCCTACGCGGTGGGTTAGGACGGGCTTTCGCGGCGTCGGTCCCGCCGTTCACCGTCGCGCCGCCGACGGTGAGAGTGATCTGGTCGTCGCCGTCGCCGTTGGGATCGGCCGCGATTGCGCCCGGCGACACGCCTAGAGGCGGATCGTTGATCAGCCGCAACTACTACAACGCCGACGGCAGCCTGTTCGCTTGAGCGGCCGTCAGGAAGATGGCGGTGACGCAGGGATTCGAACCCTGGATACCCTTTCGGGTATGACGATTTAGCAAACCGTTGCCTTCAGCCACTCGGCCACGTCACCTTATTGTTTTTATGCGGGTTTTCTCCCGATCCCATGGGCGCTTCGCGGTCAGTTCAGACTAGCCGTCCGCAAGACGTTCCAGAGGGACGCCCTCCATAGCCGAAAGGCGGCCCGGCGGGCAACGGCTGGCGCGCGATCA
>NZ_JBKJTG010000075.1:0-8019 GCF_046590535.1 Phenylobacterium sp.
CCGCCACCACTACCGCCCGCAGGGGCCGGGCGACGCCATCCCGACACAGGCGGTGGCCGCGACGGTGGCGCTGGCCGACAAGCTGGACACGTTGGTTGGCTTCTTCGCCATCGACGAACGACCGACGGGCTCACGGGATCCGTTCGCTTTACGGCGGGCTGCGCTTGGGGTCCTGAAGATTATTCTTGGTGGCCGAATTCAGCTCGAACTCAGAGGAAACGATCTCCTACTCGATCACCTTCGCAGATATCCCGCCTTTGCGCAGATCACATACCTGGAGGCGGCACCCATCCTTGAGGCGCTCACATTCGGATTTCTTGAGGACCGGCTGGAAGTGCTGCTCCGCGACCAAGGTGACCGAGTGGACGTCGTTCGCGCGGTCTTTGAACGTACAATGCGTGGTTTCAACCCGCTTCAGCTGGTCAGCAGCGTCGAAGCGTTAAGCGCTTTTCTTGCGACCGACGACGGGGCGAACCTGCTGGCCGGCTACAAGCGGGCGGTGAACATCCTCAAGGCCGAGGAGAAGAAGGGCGCGCTGCCCGAGGGCGAGCCCTTGGCCATGCCGGGCGCCGCGCCCGAAGAGGCGACGCTGATCGCGGCGGTGGCTGAGGTCGACGCCGCGGTGGCGGGCGCGCTGGAGGCCGAAGACTTCGCGGTGGCCATGCAGGCGCTCGCCAACCTGCGGGCGCCCGTGGACGCCTTTTTCGACAAGGTGCTAGTGAATTCCGAAGTCGCCGCCGAGCGCGAGAACCGGCTGCGGCTGCTGGCCAGGGTCCGCGACGCGATGGGGCGGGTCGCCGACTTCGGCCAGGTGACAGGTTGATGAGGACCAGATGACGGCCGACAGCATGGTGAAGACGCGTTGGGTCTATGCTTTCGGCGCAGGCGCCGCCGACGGCGACGCCTCCATGAAAGACTTGCTGGGCGGCAAGGGCGCGAACCTAGCCGAGATGTCGTCCCTGGGCCTGCCGGTGCCCCCCGGCTTCACCATCACCACCGAGGCCTGCGTCCACTATTACGCCAACGCGCGGCAGTATCCGGCCAACCTGAAGGACCAGGTGTCGGCGGGGCTGGCGACGGTGGAACAGCAGGCCGGCAAGACCTTCGGCGACCCGGCCAACCCGCTGCTGGTCTCGGTGCGCTCGGGCGCCCGCGCCTCCATGCCCGGGATGATGGACACGGTCCTCAATCTGGGTCTCAACGACAAGACCGTGGAGGGGTTGGCCAAGCTCTCCGGCGACCGGCGCTTCGCCTTCGACAGCTACCGCCGCTTCATCCAGATGTACTCCGCCGTGGTGCTGGGCCTCGACCATCACATGTTCGAGGAGATCCTCGACGAGCATAAGGAACGCCTGGACGCCACCGTCGACACGGCCCTGACCGCCGAGGACTGGGAAGCCGTGGTCGCCGACTACCGTGACGCGGTGGAGCGCGACCTGGGCCAGCCGTTCCCGCAGGACGTCCACGACCAGCTCTGGGGCGCGGTTGGCGCGGTGTTCGCTAGCTGGATGAACGACCGGGCCAAGTTCTACCGACGCATGCACGACATCCCGGAAAGCTGGGGCACGGCGGTCAACGTCCAGTCGATGGTGTTCGGCAACATGGGCGAGACCTCGGCCACCGGGGTCGCCTTCACCCGCAACCCCTCCACCGGCGAGAACCGGCTCTACGGCGAATATCTGATCAACGCCCAGGGCGAGGACGTGGTGGCCGGCATCCGCACGCCCCAGGCGCTCACCAAGATCGCCCGCGAGGAGATGGGCGAGAGGCAGCTCTCCATGGAGGAGGCGCTGCCGGAGGTGTTCGTCCAGTTCAAGGAGGTGGTCGGCCGGCTAGAGACCCACTATCGCGACATGCAGGACATCGAGTTCACCGTGGAGAAGGGCCGCCTCTACATGCTGCAGACGCGCAACGGCAAGCGCACAGCCAAGGCGGCGCTGCGGATCGCGGTGGATCTGGCGTCGGAGGACCTGATCACCCGTTCCGAAGCGGTGATGCGCGTGGACCCCGGCTCCCTGGACCAGCTGCTGCACCCGACCATCGACCCGTCCAGCCCCCGCGACGTGATCGCCACCGGCCTGCCGGCCTCGCCGGGCGCGGCCACCGGCAAGGTGGTGTTCACCGCGGAGGAAGCCGTGAAGCTGGGCGCCGCAGGCGAGGCGGTGATCCTGGTGCGGGAAGAGACCAGCCCTGAGGACATCCGCGGCATGGACGCGGCGCGTGGCATCGTCACGGCCCGGGGCGGCATGACCAGCCACGCCGCGGTGGTGGCGCGCGGCATGGGACGCCCCTGTGTCTCTGGCGCGGGCGAGATCCGCATCGACGGCAAGGCCGGTGAGTTCCACGTCCGCGGCCGCACCATCCGCGCCCATGACATCGTCACCATCGACGGCTCCACCGGCGAGGTGCTGGCGGGCGCGGTGAAGATGATCGAGCCGGAGCTCTCCGGTGACTTCGCCACCCTGATGACCTGGGCCGACCAGGTCCGTCGCCTGAAGGTGCGCGCCAACGCCGAGACCGCGCTGGACGCGCGCACCGCCAGGCAGTTCGGCGCCGAGGGCATCGGGCTTTGCCGCACCGAGCACATGTTCTTCGACCCCGACCGGATCGCCGCCGTTCGCGAGATGATCCTGGCCGATGACGAGGCCGGACGCCGCCTGGCCCTGGCCAAGATCCTGCCCATGCAGCGGCGCGATTTCGTGGAGCTGTTCGGGATCATGGAGGGCCTGCCGGTGACCATCCGGCTGCTCGACCCGCCGCTGCACGAGTTCCTTCCGCAGATGGAGGAGGACGTGGCCGCGGTGGCGCAGGCCACCGGCCTGGACGCCGGCAAGCTGCTGCGCCGGGCCAGGGAGCTGCACGAGGTGAACCCCATGCTGGGTCACCGCGGCTGCCGGCTGGGGGTGTCCTATCCCGAGATCTACGAGATGCAGGTGCGCGCCATTGTCGAGGCGGCCTGCGAGGTGGCGCAGGGCGGCCGTCCTGCGCCGATCCTGGAGATCATGCACCCCCTGGTGGCCAAGGGGGAGGAGATGAAGTTCCTGCGCCTGCTCACCGACCGGATCGCCCGGCAGGTGCTGACCGAGAAGGGCGTTGAGATCGAGTACCTGGTGGGCGCCATGGTGGAGCTGCCCCGCGCGGCGCTGCGCGCCGGCGACCTGGCCGAGCACGCGGAGTTCTTCTCCTTCGGCACCAACGACCTGACCCAGACCGCCTTCGGTATCAGCCGCGACGACAGTGGCCGGTTCCTCAACGCCTATATCGAGAAGGGCATCTTCGAGAGGGACCCCTTCGTCAGCCTTGACCAGGAAGGGGTCGGCGAACTGATCCGCATCGCCGCCGAGCGGGGCAGGGCGGTGCGCCCGGACGTGAAGCTGGGCATCTGCGGCGAGCACGGCGGCGACCCGGCCTCGATCGCGTTCTGCGAGGACGTGGGCCTGGATTACGTGAGCTGCTCGGCCTACCGCGTGCCGATCGCCCGCTTGGCGGCGGCCCAGGCGGCCATCGGCGAGCGCGAGAAGGACCGCTAGCCCAGCCCAGCAGGCCGGCTAGCGCTTGCGGACGAACACCGTGCCGGCCGAATAGCCCGCGCCGAAGGAGCAGATCAGGCCCAGGTCGCCGGCCGCGAAGCCGTCGTTGGCCTTGTGGAAGGCGATGATCGAGCCGGCCGAGGAGGTGTTGGCGTATTCGTCGAGGATGATCACGTTCTCGCCAGGCGCCGGGTCGCGGCCCAGGACGCGGCGGCCGATCATCTCGTTCATGTTGATGTTGGCCTGGTGCAGCCACAGGCGCTTCAGGGAGGTGGGTTCCACGCCCAGGTCGCGGGCGTGCTCGACGATCATGTCGGAGACCATGGGCACCACCTCGCGGAACACCTTGCGGCCCTCCTGGACGAACAGCTTGTCGGCCTTGTCCGCGCCCTCGGGCGCCCCGCGGTTGAGGAAGCCGAAGTTGTTGCGGATGTTGTTGGAGAACTGGGTTTTCAGCCGCGTACCGAGGATATCCCAGCCGCCCTCGGCCTCGTCGGCGCGCTCGACGATCACCGCGGTGGCCACGTCGCCGAAGATGAAGTGGCTGTCGCGGTCGCGAAAATTCAGGTGGCCGGAGGTGATCTCCGGATTGACCATCAGCACCGCGTCGACGGAGCCCGTGGCGATGTAGTCGGCCGCCGTCTTGATCCCGAAGGTGGCCGAGGAACAGGCCACGTTCATGTCGAAGGCGAAGCCGTCGATGCCCAGGGCCTGCTGCACCTCGATGGCCATGGCCGGATAGGCCCGCTGCATGTTCGACGCCGCGCAGATCACCGCGCCGATCCGGCTGACCGGCTTGCCCCAGGCCTCGATGGCCTGGCGGGCGGCGGCCACGGCGATCTCGGCCAGGATGGAGATCTCGCTGTCGGGCCGCTCGGGGATCGACGGGCGCATGACCTCGGGGTCCACGAGGCCGGTCTTGTCGACCACGTAGCGGGACTTGATGCCCGAGGCCTTCTCGATGAACTCCACGGAGGAGCCGATGAGGGCCTCGACCTCGCCGGCGGCGATGGCCTCGGCGTTAGCCGCGTTGAACCGCGCCACATAGGCGTTGAAGGTCTCCACCAGCTCGGCGTTCGAGAGCGTGAACGGCGGGTTGTAGAGGCCCGTGGCGGCGATCACAGCGTCAGGCATGTCTGGGTCCCCGAAGGCGGAAGCGGGACTGATAGCACGATCCCTCCGCGCCGCGCGACGCGGCGGGTGCTTGACCCGGCAGGCCCTTCGCGCGCAGCCTTCGTCCCAAGGGGGGACGTCATCGTGGGTTCGGATTTCTTCATCCAACTGGCCGCCTCGGGGGTGGCTGTCATGCTGCTGGTGGGCCTGGCCGGCTGGGCGAAGATCGCCAAGCCCGGCCCGCCGCTCAGCGACGCCCGCGCCCGGGCCATCCTGGCCGAGGAGTTTCCGGGCCGGACCCTCGACAGCGTCTGGGTAGCGGTGAACGGGGCGGGCGCCTTGGCCAAATCCGGCGCGCTTGCCCTGGTGCTCTGCCGCCTGGGCGACGGCTTCGTGGCCCGCCAGATTCCCTGGGCCAAGGCGTTGGCCGCCAGCTTCAAGAACGGTGAGCTTTGCGTCGACCTGACCGACGTGGCCGCGCCGCGCGCGGTCCTGGCCCTGCCGGCCTGGCCGCCCAAGGACCTGGCCGCGTGAAGCCAGACTTCGATCCCGTCGCGCTGGCCACGCCGCTGTTCATCCTGACCATCATCCTGGAGATCGGCCTGGCCAGGTTCCGCAAGGCGAAGGCCAACTATGAGGTCAAGGACACCGCGGTCTCCCTGTTCATGGGCCTGGGCTCCACGGTGGCAGGCCTGCTGACCGCCGGCGCCGCCTTCGCCGCCAGCCTGTGGGTCTATCAGCACCGGGCGTTCGACATCCCGATGACGGCGATCTGGGCCTGGGCGCTGGTGTTCTTCGCCGAGGACCTGACCTATTACGTCTTCCACCGGCTGAGCCATGAGCGCCGGTTCTGGTGGGCGTCACACGTCAACCACCACTCCTCGCAGCACTACAACCTGTCGACGGCGCTTAGGCAGACCTGGACCGGCGGCGCGGCCGGCACCTGGCTCCTTTGGCTGCCGCTGGCCTTCATCGGCTTCCCCCCGGCGATGATCGCCATCCAGAAGGGGATCAGCCTAGTCTATCAGTACTGGATCCACACCGAGGCGATCCGCCGGCTGCCGGCCTGGTTCGAGGCGGTGTTCAACACGCCCTCGCATCACCGGGTCCACCATGCCCGCAACCCACGCTATCTGGACCGCAACTATGCGGGCGTGCTGATCATCTGGGACAGGATGTTCGGCACCTTCCAGCCCGAGCTGGACGCCGAGCCGTGCCGCTACGGCCTGGTGCGCAACCTGGGCACCTTCAACATTGTGCGGGTGGCCTTCCACGAATGGATCGGCATCGCCCAGGATCTGATCCGCGCGCCCCGACACGCCCTGGGCTGGCTGTTCGGCCCGCCCGGCTGGAGCCCCGATGGCAGCCGCGACACCAGCGCGAGCCTGCGTGCCCGGTGGGCGGCGGCTAATCCCTCAGAAGCGGCAGGGACAGCCCCGACACCGGCCGCGCGCCAAGAATCTCGCGCCTGAAGCGGAACAGTTCGGCGGGGCGGCCGCCGGTCTCGGCGTCCAGGCGGCCCAGGCCCTCTACCAGTTCGGCCCGCTCCAGGGCGCGGCGGAAGTTCTGCTTGTGCAGGGGAACGCCGGCGATGGCCTCCACCGCCCGCTGCAGGGCCGAGAGGGTGAAGGCCTCCGGCATCAGCTCGAACACCACCGGGCGGTACTTCAGCTTGCCTCGCAGGCGGCTGAGCGCGGTGGCGAGGATACGCCGGTGGTCCGACAGCATCGGCTCGCCCAGGGCCGCTACCAATGGGGCGGGCAAGGTAGCGGCGGTCTCGCCGCGGTCGCGGGCGGCTTCCTGCACCAGGCCGGCCTCATAGAGCAGCTCATAGCGCTCCAGCACCCGCTCCTCGTTCCAGGGCGCGCCGTCGAGGGCGAACAGCAGCCGCGCCCGAGCCAGCCGCTGGGCGTCGGCGCCGGTCCAGCGGCGCAGGGCCTGTTCGATGAGCTGCAGCGCCGCCGGCCGGCCGTCGCGCCAGTCCTCCCAGGGGAAGAACCGCGACCAGGCCTGCCAGCCGCTGTCGTCGGTGTGGGTGTCCACCGCCGCTGGGGCCAGGGCCAGGTAGCCGACGGAGATCACCCGGGCGGCGCGCGAGGCGTCGCCCATGTCGGCCAGGGGCGCGTCGCGGCCCTTGTCGCCGAAGGTGTAGAGTTGTTCCACGAAGCCCAGGTTGAAGCGGGTCTGCTCGGTCACGAACGCCCGCATGGCCAGCTCGAAGGTGCGGTGGCCCTCGGGATCGAACGGGCCGAACGGCAGGCCGGCCCGCTCGCCTGCATGTCTGGAGCGCACCGTCAGGACGACGCCGGCGCCATCGTGGATCGCCACCACCACCGCCGACAGGCCGATGACGACGGGGGTCTCCACGCTATTCCGTGTCGAAGGCCGAGGCCGTGGGCGTGTAGCCGGCGGCCTCGGACAGGATGTTGAACCGCTGCACATAGCGCGCCTGGGCGGCGGCGGCCGGCTGCGGGTCGATGTGCAGGACATAGCCAGCGGGCGGGGCGTCGAAGATGTCGAGGGCCTCGGCGTGGGTGAAGCCGGCGAGCTGGGTGGCCTCAAAGAAGGCGCAGGCCCGGTCGGCCTGCTTGATCAGCCCCTTGATGGCCGCGGGAGTCTTCGCCGGCAGGCCGAAACGGGTGTGGATGGCGTTCTCCAGCCGGTCCTCGAAGGTGCGGTAGTCCACCCCCAGCGCCGCCTTAAAGGGGGAAATCATGTCGCCGATCACGTATTCCGAGGCGTCGTGCAGCAGGGCCGCCAGGCGCCAGCGCGGGGCGACGTCGGGCTGGATGTGGACGACGATCTCCTCCACTACCACCGAGTGCTGGGCGACGGAGAAGGCGTGCTCGCCCACCGTCTGGCCGTTCCAACGGGCGACCCGGGCCAGGCCATGGGCGATGTCGCCGATCTCGATGTCCATGGGCGAGGGATCGAGCAGGTCCAGCCGGCGCCCCGACAGCATCCGCTGCCAGGCCCTGGGCGCCTCCTTGCCGCGACGCAGCCCTTTCCTCACTGGCGCATTCCCTCCACAGTCAAGGTCGTGAACTGACCCAGGACCTGGGAAAGATCAATGCTGGCATCGACGCCGGGGTCCAAGCTTACGCAAGAAGAAGGTTGAAACCATGTGGGCGAGAATCATGGCCCCGCTGTCCGGCGGCCAGGGCGACAGGGCCGCGGTGGCCGCCGCGGTGATGCTGGCCGAGCCGTTCGGCGCCGAGGTCACCTGCGTCTACACCCCCGCCGATGTGGCCGATGTGATGCCCTGGATGGGCGAGGGCTTCCTGGGCGGCGTGCAGACCACCGCCCTGGAAAGCCTGAAGGAAGCCGCCCAGGCGGGCGAGGCCAACGCGCGGACCGCCATGGCCAGTTGCGCCTA
>NZ_JBKJTG010000143.1:0-8373 GCF_046590535.1 Phenylobacterium sp.
CAGCACGTCGAAGGTCAGCGTCTGGTTTTCGGTGGCGCCCGTCAGGGTGTCCGTGCCGGCCACCGACACGGATGTGGACGCCGGCGCGCAGCTGACCCTGGTGTCCGTCACCGGACCGCCCGGCAAGGGCGTGGCGTCCGTGGTGGACGGCAAAGTCCGGTTCGAGCCCGGCACCGACTTCGACTACCTGCCTCCGGGCGGGTCCGAGACCGTCGTCCTGACCTATGTGATGCGCGACGAGCACGGCGCCACCTCAACCGCCAACCTGGTCATCCAGCAGATCGCCGGCGTGAACGACGCGCCGGTGGCGGTGGCCGACCTGGCCGGGACCGGCGAGAACCAGTCGGTCACGGTCGACGTGCTGGCCAACGACACCGATGTCGATATGGGCCCCCAGTTCACACTGGTTTCGGTCTCCGCACCGAAGGGCTCCGCCAGCATCGTCAGCGGCAAGGTGGTGTTCAATCCCGGGACCGCCTTCGACCACCTGCCCGCCGGCGGGTCGGAGAACGTCGTGCTCAGCTATGTCATGCGCGATCAGTTCGGGGCCACCTCAGCCTCCACCGTCACTGTGGCGGTAGCCGGCGCAAGCGACGCCGCCTCGATCAGTGGATTGTCGGCGGGCACGGTCCAGGAGGACGGGACGCTCACGGCGACAGGGAACCTGACCGTCACCGACGTCGACAGCGGGCAGGCGCACTTCCAGGCGCCCGCCGCCGCCGCCCTGAACGGGATCTACGGCGTCTTCACCTTCCATGACGGGGCGTGGACCTACGCGCTCAACAACGGCGCGGCCAATGTCCAGACGCTGAGGGGCGGCCAGACGGTGCACGACCGCCTGACGGTGACCTCCCTCGACGGCACGGCGGTGAGGGACATAGAGGTGGCCATCACCGGGGCCGACGACTTCAGATTCGCGCAATTGCTGCAGGACTTCTCGTTCGAGACTGGAGCAGCCGGCTGGACAAACCACGGCCCCGGGCTGGAGATCATCCCGAACGGCTACTTCGGCATATCCGGGAGCGACGGCAAAATGCTCGACACCCAGGCCACCCCGGGGGGGATCACCATCTCCCAGACGGTCGATGTCGCCACCGGCCAGAGGGCCACTCTCACTTTCAGCGTCGCGGCCGAGCGCAGCCCCGGCGGACTGCATCCCAACTCCACCCTGTCCTTCGAGTTCAACGGTGTCGTCGTCAAGACCATTACCGAGGCCGACCTCGCCGCCTACAACCAACTCCGGACGTTCACCGTCGATGTTGTGGGTCAGGCTGGCGCCGACACGCTCCGGATCCACGATAACGGGACCGGGTCTGTCGGCTACGCGCTGGATTGGGTCCGGCTTGACGGTTGGATCCTCATCTAGCGGAGCGCAACCGTCAGGGAGAACCCTGGGGGCGGGTCTTTCAGACCAACCACGCGCCGCCCTGCCCGTCCCCGTTTACGGACCGCGCCGCAGGCATGGTGGAGGCGCGGCGTTACGTGCCGCAATGCTGATGCCGAGATCGACCAGATGAACGCCGTGCTGGCCAGATCGGGCGGCCTGCTGGCCCTCGATAATATCGACCGTCCGGGACGGGCAGATTGCCGCCAAATTACACTGGGAGAACGCAAGGCTCCCCCAGTGTTTTATGGCAGGATCAATCGTCCTTCCCGAGCTCGAAGCTGCTGAGCGAGAGGAACTTCCACGTGCCTCCGCTACGCACTAGCGTTTCAATGGAGCTGCTCATTTCCCGCTTTGGCGCATCGGCAGCCCGCTGCGACACGGTCACGGTTGCGTAGTGAACCACGGCCGTATCCCCCGCTATGGTGATGGCGGCCGGGGTCAGCTCATACTGGAGAATCTGGCGCTGCGCGTCGCTGAAGCGCGTCCATTTCTCGATTGTGGCCTTGTAACGCGGCAGAGGCCAACTCGCGTCCCATGCGACCACTCCATCATGCACGTAGCCGCCGGGCCAGCGGCCGTTCTCGGCCGCTTCGTCTGCCCAGGATTGCGTGACCACTGTCCAGACGGCGGTCTGTTCTGGAGACCAACTCGGCGCCTGTGCGGCAACGGACCCCGGCAGAGCCGCGGCAACCGCAGCGACTGCGGCGACGACAATAGTTCTGATCATCATGTTAGCATCCCCTGTTACGGCAAGTTTTCGCTGGAGGTGCAGGCTACGCAAATCCAGACAGCGTGAGTGAATACCCACGCCATCAGGTCTACATAACGACGTTTGTTTTGCAACCTTCAGGTTGTCAATGTCCCGGAGGGTCGTGAACCGACTATTCGAGATGAAGGGGTTCGGCCCCAATGCAGACGTTCATTTCGCCTGTTCCCGCCTCATAGGACCTTAGAAAGGTTGCTTGCCGGGTGCTATAAGCGGCCAACGAAGGCGCCCGTTGCGTCGCTGACGGCGAGCGTCAAGGATCAGACGCGGTCATTTCTTGGAGGTTCTTGATGTCTGAACACGGTCGACGCGCTGTCCTTGGCCTCTGCTGCGGGGCAGGCGGGATGGCCCTCGCCGCGCCATCACTGGCGGCGCTGGCGCCTGCGGGCGGGGCGCACACCCGAACGACCCTCACCGCCACCGAAGCCCTGGCGCTGTTGAAGAAGGGAAACCGGGAGTTCGTCACCGACAGCCCGCTGCGCGCTGCGAGCGGCCGGCAGCGGCGGCTGGACATCGCGCGCGGTCAAACCCCGTTTGCGGTTCTGGTGTCCTGTTCGGACAGCCGGGCGCCGCCTGAACTGCTGTTTGGCCGGGGCCTCGGCGAGCTGTTCATCGTCCGCAACGCCGGTAACACCGTCGATGCGGTCGCCCAGGGAAGCATCGAGTATGGGGTGGCGGAACTGGGCGCGCCGCTGATCGTCGTGCTCGGTCACGAACGGTGCGGAGCCGTTGGCGCGGCCATGGCCGTGGTCGAAAGCAATGCGACCTTCCCCGGAAGCATCCAGCGCGTCGTGGAACCGATCGTCCCGGCTGTGCTGGCGGCGCGTGCCCAAAAGGGCGATCTGTTCGCCAATTCAGTACGCGAGAACGTCCGGCGGATTGTCGCACGGCTGCGGGCGGATCTCGACCAGCCTGTGCTTGCGGAAGGGCTGAAGGGCGGCCGTCTGAGGGTTGTCGGCGCCTACTACGACCTGGATACCGGCGACGTGGACTTCTTCGACGAGGAACCGCGCACGGGGGCGTGAGCATTCTGGCGCCAGCGGGGCCCTGACAACACGCCCGAGCCTGCCTACGGGTCAGGCGGCGAGGCGCCCGATGAATTTCCAGGGCAGTGTCGCTTCGGCCAGAAACGGGACGATTGTCGTGCCGGTTACGGCGAAGTGGGCGTCGACACGCCAGTCTGTCCGCTCCAACGCGACCGTTCCGTCATTGAGCGGCAGACCGTAGAAACGCGGGCCGTTCTCCGAAGCGAACGCCTCCAGCCTGTCGAGGGCGCCTTCCTCTTCGAAGACCGTTGCGTAGCTTTCCAGCGCGACCGGCGCGTTGAAGATGCCCGCGCATCCGCAGGCCGACTCCTTGTCGCCGACGGCGTGCGGCGCGGAGTCGGTGCCCAGGAAGAACTTCGGATTGCCGGACGTGGCGGCCTTGCGCAGCGCCAGACGATGAACCTCACGCTTGGCCACGGGCAGGCAATAGAGGTGAGGCCTGATCCCGCCCTCGAACATGGCGTTGCGGTTGATCATCAGGTGATGGGGGGTGATCGTCGCAGCGAGTAGAGGACCGGCGGCTTCGACGAACTGCACAGCCTCGCGCGTGGTGATGTGTTCGAAGACGATCCTCAGCGCCGGAAAATCCGCGACGATCCTGGTCAGAATGCGATCGATGAACACGGCCTCGCGGTCGAAGATATCGACGTGCCGATCGGTGACTTCCCCATGCAGGAGCAAGGGCATCCCGATCCGCTCCATTGCAGCCAGGACGGCGTGGATGTTGCGGACATCGGTCACCCCCTGCGCGGAGTTGGTCGTGGCGTTCGCCGGATAGAGCTTGCACGCGGTGAAGACGCCCTCAGCAAATCCCCGCTCTATCTCACCCGCCTCGATGCCGTCCGTGAGGTAGGCGGTCATCAGCGGCGTGAAGACCCTCCCGGGCGCCAGCGCATCCGTGATCCGCGCACGATACGCCATAGCCGCCGCCACGGTGGTGACCGGGGGCGCGAGGTTAGGCATGACGATGGCGCGGGCGAACTGGCGCGCGGTGTAATCCGCCACCAACCCCAGCATGGCGCCATCACGAAGATGGACATGCCAGTCGTCCGGTTGGCGGATCAGCAAGCGCGTCGGCGACTGACGGTTGGCTTCTGGCAGGAGCGGCTGCTGGTCAGGTGTGGACAACGCCGGTTTCTCCCGCCCGCAGGCGCCATGGAATTACGGAGCGGTTTCGAGCGGACCCGGTCTTGGCGTTAGCCCTCCCCGGCTATCGCCTCCGCCTTGCGGGCCGCCGCCGCAGCGCGGCTCCGCGCCCAGAGGTTCAGGCCCCCGACGGCCGCCGAGAACGACATCGCCGCGTAAATGTAGCCCTTGGGCACATGAGCGCCGAATCCTTCGGCGATGAGCACCATCCCGATCATTAGCAGAAAGCCCAGCGCCAGCATGATCACGCTCGGGCTTTTCTTGATGAAGTTCGCGAGGGGTTCAGCCGCCAGCAGCATGACCAGCACAGCGGTGATGACCGCGATGTACATGATGGCCAGTATGTCGGTCATGCCGATCGCCGTCAGGATGCTGTCGATGGAGAAGACGAGATCCAGCAAGACGATCTGAAAGATGGCCGCGCCGAAGGTCATGCCCACTCGACCCGTGTCAAACTCGTTGTGAGCCAGGCTCGGATCGACCGTGTGGCTGATCTCCTGGGTGGCCTTCCAAACGAGGAACAGGCCGCCCGCGATCAGGATCAGCTCGCGCCAGCTGAAGTCACTGCCAAACGCCGAGAACACCACCGCGTTCAGCCCGATGATCCAGCTGATAGCGCCCAGCAGGGCCAGCCGCATGCCGAGCGCCAGCCCGATTCCCACCCTGCGCGCCATGGCGCGCTGATGCTCCGGCAGCTTGTTGGTGAGGATCGAAATGAAGATGAGGTTGTCGATCCCGAGCACCACCTCCATGACAATCAATGTCACAAGCGCGGCCCAAGCGGCGGGGTCCTGGAAGATGGCGACGAAATCGAACAAGATGGATCCAGTTCAGCTCAAAATAATCAGCACGAGCTGATCTGCCACGGAGATCTCAACCAGACCTGCGCTTGCTCGTACCACGCCCTCGGGTCGACCATGGACGAGGGCGAGGCCAATCAGAAGCCAGCATGGGCCTCATAAGCGCGCCTCATGGCGGGGCCGGGCCGCGCTCGAGGGCGCGCAGAACCTCCTGCGCCAGAAGCCCGGCCGGGCCGCCGGCGCCGCGCGCGGTCACAAGCGCAATTTCGCTGTCGATGAGCTTCGGCAAGGGGCCGCCGATCACGGCAAGGTCGCGCGGCGCCATGGCCGCCGGCAGGACACCGACACCCAGCCCCGCGCGTAAAGCGGCCAGCTGTCCGGCCAGGCTGGGCGAGGTGAACGATGCCCGGAACGCGATGCCGGCCTCTTGCAGCGCGGCCAGCGCGCGCTTGCGATAGATGTCGGGGGCCGGCGCGACGATCAGGGGCAGCGGCGTCGTTTCGGTGATCGAGCTGTCCAGCGCCACCCAGACCAGCGGTTCGCTCCAGACTCGAACCCCCAGCGCCGGCTCTACGGGCTCTCGTTTAATCAGGGTCAGGTCGAGCATGCCGCGCGACATCTGGTCGAGCAGGTTGGCGGTGTAGTCGCATGTCACCGAAAGCTTGATGCGCGGATGGCTGCGCGCGAAGGCGCCCAGAATTCCCGGCAGATGCATGGTCGCGATATCCTCGGGCGCGCCGAACCGCACTTCGCCCTCCAGGTCACCCTCACCCAGCGTCGAGATGATTTCGTCATTGAGCCGCAGAAGGCGGCGTGCCTGCGGCAGCAATCCCGCCCCCTCCGTGGTCAGGCCGATGACCTTGCCGCCGCGATCGAACAAGGGTGAGCGCAACTGATCCTCAAGGCGGCGGATCTGCAGGCTGATAGCCGGCTGGGTCCTGCCCAGCAGCGCCGCCGCGCGGGTAAAGCTGCCGGCCTCAACGACCGTCACGAAGGCGCGTAGCAGGTCGATATCCAAATTTACCCGCCGCGCCGCCACGTCATTACAATCCTTTATGATCTTCATCACGCCAATAAACTGGAACGCGGTGGCGGTCGAGGCCACACCCACGCACCTTCCGCGGGACCCGTTGACGCATGCCTGAACTTTCGGCCAGCCTGGCCCTGCTGACTTCCCCTGCCATCCTGTTCTTCTTCGTCGGCGCGGCGGCCGCGTTCGCGCGCTCGGATCTGGCGATCCCCGAATCGGTTTCCAAGGCGCTGTCGCTGTACCTGATGCTGTGCATCGGTTTCAAAGGTGGGGTCGAGGCGCGCGCCGCCGGCCTGAACGGCGACTTCCTGGCCGCCGGGGCCATCGGCGTCGGGCTCAGCGCCCTGATGCCGCTGCTGGCCTTCATCATCCTCAAGCGGGTGTCGCGGTTGGATCGCCCGACGGTGTGTGCGCTGGCGGCCACCTATGGGTCGGTTTCGGTGGTGACCTTCGCCGCCGGCCAGCAGCATCTGGCCGCGGTCGGGCTGGCCCCAGGCGGATATATGGCGGCCGTGCTGGCCCTGATGGAGACGCCCGCCATCCTGACGGCGCTGATCCTGATGAACGGTGCGGGGCGCGGCGAGCCGGGACGCCGCCGCACCATCCTGAAGGAGGTTTTCGTCGGCGCCGCCACGGTCATGCTGCTGGGCAGTTTCCTGGTCGGCCTGGTGTCCGGACAGGCCGGCATGGCCAAGCTCGAGATCTTCGTCGGGCCGCTGTTCCAGGGCGCTCTGTGCTTCTTCCTGCTGGACATCGGCCTGATCGCCGCCCGGCGGCTGATGGAAGGCGGACGCAGGCTGACGCCGGCCGTGATCGGCTTCGCCGTGGCCTTCCCCCTGTTCTCGGCGAGCGTGGCGCTGGGTCTGGCGCACCTGGCCGGTCTCGGCGTGGGCAATGCGGCGCTGCTGACCATCCTTGCCGGATCGGCCTCCTACATCGCGGTTCCGGCCGCCATGCGGATCGCCGCTCCGACCGCAGACGCTGGCGTGTTCGTCACCGCGTCGCTTGCGGTCACCTTTCCCTTCAACCTGACGGTCGGCATCGCGCTCTATACCGCCGCGGCGGCGTGGCTGTGGCGATGAGCGTAGGCATCGGCAATGGCTGGTGAGCCGAGGTTGGGGCGCGTTGGGGCAGGGACAGGCGCCCGGTTGACCGCACGGCGCTAGTCGAACACCATTGATCCGCAGTGGGGGCTGTACGATGCCGGACGGGAGCACGACAGCAAAGCCGCGGCGCGCGCGATACGCGCCCACCACGCCCGATCCCATCGAGATCGCCATGGAGGCGGAGCGCGGCGACGCCCGGCCCGACAGCCCGGCGCGGACGCTGCTGGTCAATCAGAACCGCTTGGTGGGCTGGCAGATCGCCTCCGAGCGGGCCGGGGTCGCGCTGAAGGTGCTCACCGGGGTGGTGGGCTTGGTGGCCGCGGTCGGACTGGGCGTCATGGCGTGGAGCGCTGCCCACGACGAGAGCATGGTAGTGAGGCCCTTCAGCGCCCCGCCATCCTGGACCGCGCGGGGCGTCGGCGGTGATGTGCTGGCCGGCCGCTACACGGACCATATCGTCTCCCTCCAGCAGTCGGCGGCCAAGGGGTTCCTCTCCGTGCAAACCTTGCGTAGCGCGAGCGACGAAGTCCGGCTGGAGATTCCGCAGACCGGCGTGTCGCTGGGCGACATCCAGCGCGCGCTGACGGCCTGGCTTGGCCACCAGAAGGTGGTGTCCGGCGCCCTCAGCGAGGACGGCTCTGGCCAGGTGACGCTCACCGTGCGGGTCGCCGGCCAGGGATCGTTCAGCCTTACGGGCCCGCCCGGCGAGGTCGACGCCATGATCCGTCAGTTGGCCGAGCGCAGCTTCGCCGCCGCCGACCCGCAACGCGCTGTGCTGGCCTTCTTGAACCTGGACCGGCGAGACGAGGCGCTTCGCATCGCGAGCGCCCATCTGGCGTCGCTAACCACCGGCAGCCCCGAACTTCCCTTGGCGCTGATTTTCAGGGCTTTGCCTGAACCCAGCTCGCGCCAAGTGGTCCGGTTGGCCCGGCAGGCGGTCGCAGCCGATCCGAGCCTAATGACGGCCTGGGCCCGGCTGTCGCTTGCCGAGCTCCAGTTGGGGCGGGAACAGAGCGCCTATGACGCCGCCGCACGGGGACTGACTACAAGAGATACCGATCAGCCGCGCAGCTATAGCCGGCTTGGCCTGCG
>NZ_JBKJTG010000148.1:0-10798 GCF_046590535.1 Phenylobacterium sp.
GGGGCTCGGACCTGCCCGGGCAGCCGACCCTTGGCCAGCTGGTGGCGCGGATCCTTAAGCTGGTCCCAGAGTTGCCGCGCCTTAGACTCTCCTCCATCGATGCCGCCGAGATCGATCCAGACTTGATGCGCTGCCTGGCCGAGGAACCCCGGCTGGCGCCCTACCTGCACCTGTCCTTGCAGGCCGGCGACGACATGATCCTCAAGCGCATGAAGCGCCGCCACAGCCGCGCCGCCGCCCTGAAGCTGGTCGCCGAGGTGCGCGCCGTCCGCCCCGACACCGCCTTCGGCGCCGACCTGATCGCGGGTTTCCCCACCGAGACCGAGGCCATGTTCCAGAACACCCTGGACCTGGTGGAAGAGGCGGGCCTTTCCTTCCTGCACGTCTTCCCGTTCAGCCCGCGCCCTGGCACGCCCGCCGCGCGGATGCCGCAGGCGCCCCGCGACGTGGTCAAGGCCCGCGCCGCGCGCCTGCGCGCCGCCGGCGACGCGGCGCTGGTGCGGCACCTTCAGCGGCAGGTAGGGCGCACCCTGTCGGCCCTGGTGGAGCGGCCGGGCCTGGCCCGCGCCGCCGATTTCACCGAGGTCGTCTTCACCGGCGAGGCGCCCGTGGGCGGCCTGATCGACCTGCGGGTCACGGCGCATGACAACAAGCGGGCGCTGGCGTCCGTGGAGATTCTGGAAGCGGCATGAGTTTCAGCGGAGGTTGCCAGTGCGGCGCGGTGCGGTTTCGCGCCGAGGCCCTAGGCCCGGCCAGCGTCTGCCACTGCCGGATGTGCCAGAAGGCGACGGGGGCTTCTACGGCCCGTTCGTCACCGTTAAGGCGGTCGACTTAACCTGGACCCGCGGCGCCCCGGCGCACTTCCAAAGCTCCAACAAGGTGAGCCGCGGGTTCTGCAACGCCTGCGGCACGCCGCTCACCTTCAAGCAGGTGGTGGGTCAGACAGGACTGGCCATCGGCGCCTTCGACGACCCCGCCGCCATCCCGCCAACGGGCCAGTTGGGCAGCCCGCGCCGCATGCCCTGGATCGACGACCTCGGCGACTTGCCGATGCGGGAGCCCGAGGAGCCAAAGATCGCGGCCTATCAGGCTGACCGGGTCTCCTACCAACACCCAGACCACGACACCTGACGAAAGCGTGACGGCCGAAATCGGATGCCGGCTTCGGCGCTGATCAGCAGGTCGCGCAGGGTCCCGCCGCCTACGCCGCCACCCTGCGGTCGCAGGTGACGGCGTGCAAACCTGCCGCTAGAAGCCCCCCATGACCGAACCGAAACGCGGCTGGCTCCAGCGGCTCACCGACGGCCTGTCGCGCTCGTCGAAGCAGCTGGGAGAGCAGATCACCACGGCCTTTGTGGCCAAGGAGCCGCTTACCCAGGCCAAGCTCGACGAACTGGAAGAGATGCTGATCGAGGCCGACCTCGGGCCGCAGTCGGCGGCCCGCATCACCCGGCGCTTCGCCGACGAAAAGTTCGGCAAGGACGTGGACGAGGCCGAAATCCGCGAGGCGCTTTCCGTCGCCATCGGCGATGAACTGGCCGCCCGCGCGGGCGCCTTCGAGCCGCTCGCGGGGCCCAGGCCCTACGTGGTGCTGTTCATCGGGGTGAACGGATCGGGCAAGACCACGACCTTGGGCAAGATCGCCGCCGACCTCACCGGGCGCGGCGCCAAGGTCCTGATCGTGGCCGGCGACACCTTCCGCGCCGCGGCCGTCGAACAGCTCGCGGTGTGGGCGGATCGGGCCCGGGCCGACTTTGTGTCGCGGCCCGCCGGATCCGACGCCGCGGGTCTGGCGTTCGATGCCCTGGAGCGGGCCAAGGCGGAAGGCTACGACGTGGTGTTGATCGACACAGCCGGCCGGCTGCAGAACAAGCAGGGGCTGATGGACGAACTGCACAAGATCATCCGGGTGATGAAGAAGCTCGATCCGGACGCGCCGCACGAGACGCTGCTGGTGCTGGACGCCACCGTCGGCCGCAACGCGCTGGCCCAGGAGAACATCTTCGGCAACCAGATCGGCGTCTCCGGCATCGTCATGACCAAACTCGACGGCACGGCCCGCGGCGGCGTCCTGGTGCCGGTCGCCCAGGCCTCGGACAGTCCGATCAAGCTGATCGGCGTGGGTGAGGGGATCGAGGACCTCCAGCCCTTCGACGCGCGGGCCTTCGCCCGGTCCCTGGTCGGCCTCACGGAGCTCTCGCGATGACTGACAAGATGCGGCCCTGGGTGCGCGGGGCGGTGGATTTCGGCGGGCCGCTGGCCTTCCTGGCGACCATGATCGCGACGCGGGATCCCATCAAGGCGACCGGCGCGCTGGTGGCGGGCTCGGTGCTGGCCCTGATCCTCGGCTTCGCGGTGGAGAAGCGGCTGGCGCCCATGCCTCTGGTGGCGGGTCTCGCGGCCCTGCTGTTCGGCGGGCTGACTCTGATCTTCAAGGATGAGCGGTTCATCATGATCAAACCCACGGTGGTGAACCTGGGCTTCGCCGCCTTCCTGCTGGGTGGCCTGGCGATGAAGAAGCATCCGCTCAAGGCGCTGCTGTCCGGGTCGTTGCACATGCCCGACCGCGCCTGGGTTTCGCTGACGGTTCGCTATGCCGCCTTCTTCGTGTTCAGCGCCGCGCTCAACGAGGCGGTGTGGCGCACCCAGAGCACCCTGGTGTGGGCCTGGTTCCGCTTCCCCGGCCTGATGCTGCTGACCATCGCCTTCACCGCCACCCAACTGCCGTTCCTGATGCGCTACGCCAAGGCGGAGGAGCTTCCGCCGCCGCCCACGGTTTAGGGTCCGGTCCCGGCGGTTTGCACCGCCCACTGACCTTCCGTCGTCGAACCGTCGCAAAACGATGGTATGTGCCGCCGCCAGACCAGCCCCCGGGAAGGCCGTCCTCCGATGTCCAAGAGCAAGACCTCGAGCAAGCTGGGCGTCGCCGCCCTGGACCGCTCGCCCAGCCACCTGCTGCATCGGGCGCTGCAACTGGCACTCGATCTCTACGCTGCTGAGTTCGGCCCCGCCGCCATCACCCAGCGCCAGTTCGCCGTCCTGGCCGCCGCCGCCGCCCACGAGGGCGCCACCCAGACCGACCTGGTGCGGATCACCGGCATCGATCGCTCGACGCTGGCCGACATGGCCGCGCGGATGATCGCCAAGGGGCTCCTGGCGCGCGAACGCTCCGCCAGTGACGGCCGCGCCAACGCCGTGCGCCTGACCGAAGCCGGCGCGGCTGCCCTCGCCGCGGCGAAGCCGAAGATGGCCGCCGCCGATGGCCGCCTCTTGAAGCATCTTTCCGGGGGCGGGCGTCGCGAGGCCTTTGTGGACCTGCTGCGCGACCTCATCCGCGCCGGCGAGGCCGCGGCCCAGCCGCCGCTCGCCAAGCCGGACAAGAAGAAGGCCAAGCTCGACAAGCCAGCGAAGGCCGAAGGCAAAAAGAAGAAAAAGAAGCCGAAGACAGCCGCCTAGGTGCGCTTATGTTTCGGATAGTGGATTGCTGCCGGCCGCAGGAACGGCGTGGTCAGCCGGTCGTAAGCGGTCTCCGGCAGTCCACGGGTCACGATGATGTCGAGCATCGTCGCTCCGTCGGCCTGGGCAGGCGGCGGCTCGCCGTAGAGCGCGCGCCACAGGGCCGCAGCCTCTCGGTAGATCTGTTCTTCTCGTGCAGTCATCGGAACGCCACGTCACACTCTCAACAGATGCAGAACCCGCAGGGCGCGGGCCTGTTCCGATGCCGGAAAGTTAATTGCGGCAGAGGCTTGGCGCAAAGCGGCGCCTGGGCGCCTAGACTCGTATGTCGAGCAGGGATCCGGGCCGCACTATCCTGGGTGGCGGCTCGGCGCCGGGCTGGGGAATTCGTTGCGGGCTCGGAGCCGCCGTGCTCACTGAGGCAGTGGGCGCCGCGCCCAGGGCCGCCTCGAAGAAGGCCCGCTGGGCTGCCAGCCGGGCGGGGTCAGGCCGCGCGGTCTGGGGCGCGGCGGGACTTGGCGGGAAGATCGGCGGACGAACAGCGGTCAAGGCGGAACTCGGGCGGCGACATGGTTAACGTGGGCGAACCAGTCCTAGCGGCGGGCGGCTCAACGCGGCGTTAACGCCAGGCCCGCCACCAGACGCTCGGCGTCTTTTGGCGTCAGCGGTCCTGTGTGCTTGGCCTGGACGACGCCGTCCTGCCCAACCAGGAAGGTCTCCGGCACCCCGGTCACCCCGAACTCCACTCCGGCGCGCCCATCGCGATCCACCAGGGCCTCGGCGAACGGGTCGCCCAGCCGGTCAAGGAAGCCCTGGGTGTTCTGCGGAGCGTCCTTGTAGGCGATGCCGACGATCCGCACCTGGCGGGCTTTCAGCGCCATCAGCACCGGGTGCTCGATCTCGCAGGGCGCGCACCACGAGGCGAAGAAATTGACCAGCACCGGCCCCTCCGCCGCCATCTCGCGCAACGGGACCGGGCGGCCCTGCTGCAGGTCGGGCAGGGAGAGGTTGGGCACGGGCTTGCCCACCATCGCCTGCGGCTGTACCTGCGGATTGCGCTTCAGGGCGTAGAAGCCGAACAGGGCGCCGAGCGCCAGCAGGACGACCAGCGGCAGGACAGCCAGCCAGCGGCTCATCGCCGTCCCAGGTCCTCGGCCCGGCGCTTCCAGCGCCGCGCGTGGTTCAGCGAAAAGCCGATCATGCCGGTGAACACCGCGGCGGTGACGCCGAAGGCCGGCCAGATATAGGCCGCGTAGGGGATGTCGAAGACGCTCATGCCCGCGCCACCCGCAGGGACGCCGACTCCGCCCGCCGGCGCCACACCTCACCGCGGATCCTGACCAGCCACAGCGACCCAAAGGCGGCGAGGTAGGCCAGGCTCATCAGTAGAAGCGGCGTCAAGAACACCGCGGGCATGGCCGGCCCGCCCTTGGCGAAGATCGAGGAGCCCTGGTGCAGGGAGTTCCACCACTCGACGCTGTAGTGGACGATCGGCAGGTTCACGAGGCCCACCAGGGCCAGAATCGCCGAGGCCCGCGCCGCCTTGGCCTCGTCGTCCAGGGAGGCCCTGAGCGCCATGTAGGCGATGTAGAACATGAACAGCACCAGCACCGAGGTCAGCCGGGCGTCCCATACCCACCATGCCCCCCACATGGGCCGGCCCCAGAGCGAGCCGGTCGCCAGGGCCAGGAAGGTGAAGGCCGCCCCCAGGGGCGCTGCGGCCTGGGCGGCGGCGTCGGCCAGGGCGTGGCGGAACACCAGCGCCAGGAAGCTCGCCACCCCCAGGCACAGGTAGGCGAACATGCTGATCTGGGCGGCGGGCACATGGATGAACATGATCCGCACGGTCATCCCCTGCTGGTAGTCCTCCGGCGCGGTGAACCCCAGCCACAGTCCGGCCAGCGCCAGGCCCGCGGCGATCACCCCGAACAATGGAGCGGCCCATCGCGAGAAGGCCATGAACCGTTCAGGGTTGGTCAGGAACGCGGGCGCCGGGATCATCTGCGAGGGGTAGCGCCAGGCAGGTCGCCCCGCAAGCGCCCGCCACGCCGCAATAAGCTTGACCGCCGGAATAGGACGGGCCCTACGTGAGAGCGCGATGGGGTAGGTTTTATGCGTACAGCTTTGGGTAGTGTCTCTAGGCGGCCTCACCAGCTTGCTGGGTATTTCCTGGCGGGCTACGGTTGTGCGGCATGTTAGCTCGACTATCAGCCAAACTGTCCGGGCGCCCCTCAAGCCCCTTCTTCGCCTCCTTGCGGGACTCCAGGCCCTTAGCGAAGCGCTATCTGATCGCCACCACCGGCCGCGCCGGCTCGCACTTTCTCTGCTCGCGGATCGCAGACCATGCGAATCTCGGCTTCCCGATGGAGTTCTTCAACGAGAGCTACATCAGCCAGTTCGAGGCGCTCTTCCCGAGCCCGAACCTCGCGGACTTCGAAGCCTATGTGGGCGCCAACTTCGCCTCGCCGGAGGGCGTGTTCGGCCTGAAGACCGACTGGTGGCGCTTCGGGGTGGCCAGGAACCTGGGCATCCTGCAGAGCCTGGTCAGCCCGCCGGACCTGGTGGCCTATCTCTACCGCGAGGACTTCGTGGCTCAGGCCGTCTCCCAGACCCTGGCCGTGGCCACCCAGATCTGGCACTCGCGCGACGTTTCCACCCACCCGATCGCCGATCTTCACGCCGCCCTGACCTATGAGGCCGCCGCCATCGAGGAGAACTGCCGCAGCATGCTCAATCAGGAGTACCTGTGGCTCCAGTTCATCGAGCAGAGCGGAGCGCCCAGTCTGCAGCTGGCTTACGAGGACATCAGCCGCGACCCCGACCCGGCGGTGGCGGCCATCGCCCAGATCCTGGGGGTGCCGCTTGACCGTGACCCGCCCCCCTCCGACGCGGTCACCCGCCAGGGGACGCCCACGGCGCAGCTCTGGGCCCAGCGGTTCCGTGAGGACCGCCCCGACTTCGTGGCCTTCTGGAGCGACTACCGCGGGCTGGTTGTCGCCGCCTGACCTGCCGCATGGAAGGCGAAGGCCGCGCCTGCCAGAACCCTGCGTGTACGCCGTGACATCGCCATCCTCCGGTCAGCTAAGGCTGGGCTGGCAGGGTCCTGGCGAATAAGGGCGAAAAGGCGCCCGCGGACGGGCGCCTCGCGTGAAGCTTTGGTAATGTCAGCGCGGCGGTGCGTTCTTCATCGGGCCGTGGCCGCCACGCATCATCTCGCCGTGGCCGCCGCCCCTGCCGGGGCGCATGGCGTCGAAAGCCCGCTGTTGGGTCGGGCTCAACGCCCCGTAGAAGCGCAGCGTGCCGGCGGCGTGCCGCTCGAAGCGGGCCTGCCGTTCCGCCATCCGCGCGCGCTGGCGCTCCAGGCGCTGGGGCGTGGTCATCATCTGGGCGGCCTGGCGAGCGCCCCGCATCTCGGGGTGCATGCCTTCGGGCCGGCCCAGGGTGTCGAGGTAGGCCCTGAGCGCCGGCTCCTGGTCGGGGCGAAGCTGCAGGGCGGCGCGCAGGTGCTCGGCGCGGCGTTCGGCGTGGGCGGCGGGATCGGGCCGTTCCATGCGGGGGCCGTCGCGCGGCGGCGCGGGCTGGGCGACGCTGGAGCCGGCGGCGGTGAGAGCCAGCAGGCTGGCGCAGGCGAATATGGCGAGTTTCATCTTAAGCTCCATGTCGCCCCCGGAGCCTTCAACGTGTGCGGCGAAGCTTTCCGTCGCGGGTCAGGAGAGCGCATTGCGGCAGGCCGCGGCCATGGCCAGGGGCCCCAGCGCCACCGCCGCGGCGGCGTAGGCGCAGAGCAGCGCTAACGCCGGGCGCCAGGGCAGGCCGGAGGCGAAGGCGTCCAGAGCCCCGCCCCCGAAGATCACCGGCGGCACGAACAGCGGCAGCACGATCACCGCGGTCAGCAGGCCGCCGCGCCGGGCGCCCAGGCTGAGCGCCGCGCCGATCCCACCGGTGAAGGCGAAGGCGAGCCCCCCCACCAGGGCGCAAGCCAGGATCAGCGGCGCCAATGCGGGGGCGGCGCCCAGGCCGATCGCCGCCACCGGCGCAGCCAGCGCCAGGGGCGCGCCGGCCGCCAGCCATTGACCCAGGCACTTGACCGCGCAGGTCAGCTCCAGCGGCACGGGCGACAGGGTCAGCAGATCGAGCGCCCCGTCCTCGTAGTCCCGCTCGAACAGCCGATCGAGCGACAACAGACTGGCCAGCGCCAACGCCACCCAGGCGGCCCCGGGCGCGATCGACGCCAGCCGCTGCGTCTCCGGCCCGATGGCCAGGGGCAGCAGGGTGGCGACGCCCACATAGAACCCGACGCTGACCAGCGGTCCGCCGCCGCGGCCCCAGGCCAGGGCCGTCTCCCGGGCCAGCAACGCCGAGAGCCGGCTCACGCCGCGATCTCCAGGCCCAGGGCCGCGATCGGGAGGGGATCGTGCACCGCCGCCAGGATCAGGCCGCCGCCGGCCAGGTGCTCGCCCATAATCGCGCCGAAGCGTTGGCGCCAGCCCGCGTCCAGCGGGCTCAGCGGCTCGTCCAGCAGCCACAGCGGCCGGGGCGCGGCGATCAGCCGGGCGAGCGCCAGCCTGCGCCGCTGCCCCGCCGACAGCCGGCGGATCTCCAGGTCCAGCAGGCCGGCCAGGTCGAACCGGCGCGCCGCAGTCTCCAGATAGACCTCCCCGCCCCCGCTCCAGCGGCTCCAGAAGTGCAGTTCCTCGCGCCCGGTGCGGGCCGGCTTCAGCCCATCTTGATGGCCGATGAAGTGCAGCCCCTCGGCGCGCGCGTCAGCGGGCTCGGCGGCGCCGAAGGCGATCTCGCCGGCCTCGGTGCGCACCAGTCCCGCCACAGCGCGAAGCAGGCTGGTCTTGCCCGCCCCGTTGGCCCCGGTCAGCGCGCAGGCCTGGCCCGCGGCCAGCTCCAGCGACAGCCCGGAAAATAACAGCCTCCCGCCCCGCCGCACGGCCAGGTCCCGCAACGCCAGGGCGCCGATCAACGGACGATCCGGCGTGCGGCGAAGCTTGACTGTGGCGCCGCATGGACGCGCCGGGCGCTCAAGGCTATGAAGCCCGCGGCCGCCGTCGCCTTCCGGGACGTACGCCGCGCGGGGACGGACGCTGTGTGTCCGGCTTCAAAAGCGCGCGATCCCTTGGGTGGACGTGAGGGGGCCAGGAACAGAGAGAGGATCTCCCAAATG
Source organism: Phenylobacterium sp. (assembly GCF_046590535.1). Classification (GTDB taxonomy): domain Bacteria; phylum Pseudomonadota; class Alphaproteobacteria; order Caulobacterales; family Caulobacteraceae; genus Phenylobacterium. The sequence continues at coordinate 8,630 of NZ_JBKJTG010000148.1, forward strand.
GCGTCAATCGACAGCCTGAGAACCCGCCGCGAACTCGTGGTGGGTGACAAGACCTATGCTTACTACAGCCTTCGCGCCGCCGAGGAAGCGGGACTTTCCGGCGTCTCCAGGCTGCCCATTTCCATGAAGGTGCTGCTCGAGAACCTGCTGCGCAACGAGGATGGCCTGTCGGTGGGCCAGGACGATCTGCGCGCCGTCGCCGCCTGGGTGCAGAACAAGGGCTCCGTCGAGCACGAGATCAGCTTCCGCCCGGCCCGCGTGCTGATGCAGGACTTCACGGGTGTTCCCGCGGTGGTCGATCTGGCCGCCATGCGCGACGCCATGACCAGCCTGGGCGCCAACCCGGAGAAGATCAATCCGCTGACCCCCGTCGACCTGGTCATCGACCATTCGGTGATGGTCGACTACTTCGGCACCGCCAAGGCGTTCGGCGACAATGTCGATCGCGAGTACCAGCGCAACATGGAGCGTTATCGCTTCCTGCGCTGGGGCTCCTCGGCCTTCAACAATTTCCGCGTGGTGCCCCCCGGCACCGGTATCTGCCACCAGGTGAACCTGGAGTACCTGGCCCAGACCGTCTGGACCCTGGATGAGGACGGCGCCCCCACCGCCTATCCCGACACCGTGGTCGGCACCGACAGCCACACCACCATGGTCAATGGCCTGGCCGTACTGGGCTGGGGCGTCGGCGGCATCGAGGCCGAGGCGGCCATGCTGGGCCAGCCGATCCCGATGCTGATCCCCGAGGTCATCGGCTTCCGCCTGGACGGGGCCCTGCAGGAAGGCGCCACCGCCACCGACCTGGTGCTCACTGTCACCCAGATGCTGCGCAAGAAGGGCGTGGTCGGCAAGTTCGTGGAGTTCTACGGCCCCGGCCTGGCGAACCTGACCCTTGAGGACCAGGCGACCATCGCCAACATGGCCCCGGAGTATGGCGCCACCTGCGGCTTCTTCCCGGTGACCCAATCCACCATCGACTACCTCACCGCCACCGGCCGCGACCCGGCCCGGATCGCCCTGGTGGAAGCCTATTCCAGGGAACAGGGCATCTGGCGCGAGCCCACCGATCCGGACCCAGTGTTCACCGACACCCTGGAGCTCGACCTGGCCGGCGTGCTGCCGTCCCTGGCCGGGCCCAAGCGTCCGCAGGACCGGGTGCTGCTGAACAGCGCCGCCACCGAGTTCATGACCGCGCTCACCGGCGACTTCGGCAAGGCCGATGATGCGGCCACGCGGATCAAGGTCGAGGGCGAGACCTTCGATGTGGGCCACGGCGACGTGGTCATCGCGGCGATCACCTCGTGCACCAACACGTCCAACCCCAGCGTCATGATCGCCGCTGGCCTGGTGGCCAAGAAGGCGGTGGAGAAGGGCCTTAAGGTGAAGCCCTGGGTGAAGACCTCGCTGGCGCCAGGCTCCCAGGTGGTAACCGACTACTTGAAGGCCGCTGGCCTGACCAAGCACCTGGACGCGCTTGGCTTCAACCTGGTGGGCTACGGCTGCACCACCTGCATCGGCAACTCCGGGCCCCTGCCAGAACCGATCTCCGACGCGGTGCAGAAGGGCGATCTGGTGGCCGTCAGCGTGCTCTCCGGCAACCGCAACTTCGAGGGCCGGGTGAACCCCGACGTGCGCGCCAACTATCTGGCCTCGCCGCCCCTGGTGGTGGCCTATGCCCTGGCGGGCTCCATGCAGATCGACGTGGCCACCGCCTCCCTGGGCGACGGCAAGGACGGTAAGCCGGTCTATCTGAAGGACATTTGGCCGACCTCGGCCGAGGTCGCCGCCCTGCAGCGCAAGCACGTCACCAACAAGATGTTCGCCACCCGTTACGCCGACGTCTTCAAGGGCGACAAGGCCTGGCAAGGCATCAAGGTGGCCGGCGGCCAGACCTACGCCTGGGACACGGGCTCCACCTATGTGCAGAACCCGCCCTACTTCCAGGACATGCAGATGGAGCCCAAGGCGGTGACCGACATCGTCGAGGCCCGCGTCCTGGGCGTGTTCGGCGATTCCATCACCACCGACCACATCTCGCCGGCCGGCTCCATCAAGGCCACCTCGCCGGCCGGGGTCTATCTGCGTGAACGCCAGGTTCCCACCACGGAGTTCAACCAGTACGGCGCCCGCCGCGGAAACCACGAGATCATGATGCGCGGCACCTTCGCC
>NZ_JBKJTG010000172.1:0-8349 GCF_046590535.1 Phenylobacterium sp.
GCGCCAAGGCGCTGGCCGCCTCGCGGGGGCCGAAGGCGGCGCGGTGAAGGATGCCGGCCGCGGCGGTGAACGCCGGACCCGAAGCGGCGTCGGCCAGATGCGGCACCCGGCGCGGACGGCCCAGACGGACGGGACGGTCGAACACCCGCACGGCCACTTCACGCACCCCGGCCAGCTGGCTGGCGCCGCCGGTCAAGACCAGGCCCGCGCCTGGCTCTACCGGCGCGCCGGAAGCCTTCAGCCGATCGCGCAGCAGTTCGAGAGTCTCTTCCACGCGAGGCGCGATGATGCCCTTCAGCAGGGACCGGGGCGCGATCACCGGGCCCGCGCCGGGATCGTCGCCCCGGGGCGGCGCCTCGATCATCTCGCGGTCTTCGTTGGCCGAGGCGATGGCCGAGCCGTGCAGGGTCTTGATGCGCTCGGCCCCGGCGATGGAGGTGGAAAGCCCCCGGGCGATGTCCTGGGTCACGTGCTGGCCGCCCACCGGGACGGTCTCCACGTGGACCAGGGAGCCGGCGTTGAACACCGCCGCGGAGGTCGAGCCGCCGCCCATGTCGATGCAGACCGCGCCCAGGTCCATCTCGTCCTCCTCCAGCGCCGCCAGGGACGACACGAAGGGGGCGGCGACCACGCCGTCGAACTGCAGGTGGGCCCGCTCCACGCAGGCGCCCAGGGTCTGGAACACGGCCTCGGACACGGACACCACGAGAAGTTCGACGCCCAAGGTGCGGCCGAACATGGCGCGGGGATCGCGCACCCCGCCTTGGCCGTCCACCGACCAAGCGATGGGCAGGATGTGGGCGGCGCGGCGTCCAGGCAGCTTGATCTGCGACAGTGCATGCTGGATGGCGCGCACCAGGTCGTGGTCCGAGATCGGCCGCGCGCCGATGGACACCCGGCCCGCCACGCGGTTGGAGGTAAGCTGGCCGCCGGCGATGGCCACGGTCACACCCTGGACGTTGACGCCGGCCACGTTCTCGGCCCGCTCCACCGCCTGGGCGATGGCCTCGGAGGCTTCGTCGAGGTTGACGATGGAGCCGCCACGCACGCCCCGCGACTGCACATAGCCCACGCCCGCGGTGGTCAGCGTCCGGTCGCCCCGGCGCACGCCCTCGGGCTTCATGATGAAACAGGTGACCTTCGAGGCGCCCAGGTCGACGGCAGCGACCACGGGGGGCCGCACCAGGGCGGCCTTCAGCCCGTCGCGGCTGTCCTTCTTGGCGGCTTCGGGGCGGGGCGCGGTTTTCAGCATCGGGTGTTTTCCTTACGCGCCGCCGGCCACAAGCTGGCCGGGCGCGGTGGTCTCACGGGGCCTGACGGCCACGACATCGGGGTTGCGCAGGTCGATGCGCTGGAAGCCGAGCTCCAGGATGCGCGAGCGCAGGTCGAGCTGCTCAAGCTGGATCAGCGCCTGTTCCTCGCCTACGGCGGGGAGTTGGATCAGGCCGCCGTCTTTCATGCGAAGGTCCCAGCGGCGGTCGTCGACCCTCACCAGGGCGTCCAGCCGCTCCATCATCCGCGGGCGCTGGGCCAGCACCGGCAGGATGTCCGGCGCGTGGGTGGCGCCGCCGGCGCCCACGATTAGCGGCAGGGTCGGGAAGCGGCCGGGATCGGCTTCGGGAATGGTGCGGCCCTGATCGTCGATGACCACGCTCTTGCCGGCGTGCTGCCAGACCGCCAGTTGCCGGCGTTCCACCACCGCCACCACCAGGGTGTCGGGGAGCAGGCGCACGATGCGGGCTTGCTTGACCCAGCCCACCTCCTGCACGCGGCTGCGCAGGAGCTCCAGGTCGAGGCCAAGCAAGGGCTGGTCCTTGGCGACGCCGGCGGCCTTGACGATGTCGGCGACGGCCATGGGCGAGGCGCCCTGCACGTGCACCTTGGCGAGCCGAAAGCCGGCCCGGCCGAACCGGCCGTCGATGGCGTGGGAGATGTCGCCCGCGACCCGCTCGCCGCGCCCGCCGGTGGCCAGGGTCACGCCCAGGGCCAGGGTCAGGACCCCGGCGGTGATCATCAGGATCTGCAGGGGCCGTAGGTTTCCGGTGCGCGGCTGGGCGGCCGCCCTCGGCGCCATGGCCGCAGGGCGTTTCGCCGGGCTAGGAGGCGCTTTCGCCTGGGGTTTCGCCTGAACTCGCGATCCCCCCCGCACCGTCGCGGGCATAAGCGTCCTCCGTGATCCAAAGCACCAGTCGGTCGAAATCCACGCCCTGTGCGGCCGCCTGCTCTGGGACCAGAGACGTGGGCGTCATGCCGGGCTGTGTATTGACCTCTAGAAGGACCAGAATGTCGTTAATGTCGTCATAACGGAGGTCCGCGCGGGTAACTCCGCGGCAACCAAGCGCGGCGTGCGCCTGCTCGCTGAGGCGCAGGGCCTTTTCGAAGGCCGCGGCGGGCATCCGGGCCGGAACGATGTGCTGGGAACCGCCCACCTCGTACTTGGCCTCATAGTCGTAGAAGCCGGTGCGGGGAATGATCTCGGTGACGGTCATGGCCTTGCCGTCCATCACGCCCACCGCCAGCTCCAGGCCGCGGATGTAGGGCTCGATCATCACATCTTCGCCATAGGTCCAGCCTGGGGCGGTGAGCTCGCCGGGCGGGCGGTTGGCGCCCTCGAACACCAGGAAGACGCCCACCGACGATCCCTCGGCGTTGGGCTTAACCACATAGGGCGGGGCCATGACGTGTGCGCGCGCCGCCTCGAAGCGGTTGTAGAGCCCGCCCCCGGGCACCGTGACCCCGGCCGCCGCCAGCACGGCCTTGGACTTGGCCTTGTCCATGGCCAGCGCCGAGGCCAGCACGCCGGAGTGGGTGTAGCGCAGGCCCAGCGTCTCCAGCACGCCCTGCACGCAGCCGTCCTCGCCCCACGCGCCATGCAGGGCGTTGAAGCAGACGTCGGGCTTCAGTTTGGCCAGCACCTGGGCCAGGTCGCGGCCGGCGTCCACGCGGCTGACCTTGGCGCCCAGCCGCTCCAGGGCGTCGGCGCATTCGCGGCCGGAGACCAGGCTCACCTCACGCTCGGAGGAGAGCCCGCCCAGCAGGACGGCGACGTGGTGTCCGGAAAGCGGCAGGGAGGCCATCGGGCGCGACTCAAGGAAACTACAGGGTTGGAGCCCCCGCGGTGAAGGACGCCGCTCGCTGGGTCAAGGGGGCGTCGTCGCCGCAGCGGACCTGCGCCGTCCGTCTAGCGCCGCCTATGACGCCCCAGTAGCGCGACGCCGCCGTCTCGATGCTGGCGGGCGTCCCTGTCAGAGGGCCTTGCAGGAAGGCGGCGAGAATGTCCGTCGTCGCCCGGCGGGTCTCCCTGGCGTTCCGACCACCTCCGATCACCTGCTCCGCGGCGAAGCGTCCCGGGGGGGACGATGAAGAGGGGGCCTCGGTGAATGCATAGGCCACAGCCGGCGTCCGCTCGTTACGGACAGGATGACGAAGCATCGCCAGCAACTGTCCGATCACGGCATAACATAATGGTCCGTATTCTCAGTCTTCGGAATCAAGGACTGAAAGAAACGACACAAATGGATGATGTCTTCGACGCGATATCTGGAGAAAACCATCACCAATCCAGCCTATCTCCGCACCGTCACTCAACAGACGGAGCGCTCCATGTTCAAGACCATCATCCTGCTGTCGGTCGTCGCGGCGGCCCTTGCCGCCCCAGCGCTTGCAGACGGGCGCCGCGATCAGCCGACGCAACAGTCGGTGCCGACCCGAGGCTACGATTTCACAGACGCTGGCGACATCCGCATCCTGCATGATCGGCTGCGTCGGGCGGCCCGTTCGCTCTGCGACAGCCGCATGCCGCGGCAGTTGGGGGCCCGCATGAGCGATAGGGCTTGCGCCCGCGAGAGCCTCGACCGCGCCGTGGCCGCGCTGGGTCAGCCATTGATGACCGCCTATCATGACGGTCAGCCGATCACCTCGCGCGAACGCCAGCTCGCGCTCTCCAGCCACTAAGCGGTGACGGCGCGCCGCGGACTCGCGGCGGCGCGCCAACGGCCTTACGGGTCCCCTTATGCTCGGCGTCAGTCGGTCGCCAGCCGCCCGATGCGCTTGATCTCCCACTCCAGATTGACGCCGAGCCTGGCCTTTACGTCGGCGCGGACGGCCTCGCCCAGGCCCTCCAGATCGGCGGCGGTGGCCTCGCCGGTGTTGATCAGGAAGTTGGCGTGCAGGGGCGAGAACATGGCCCCGCCGAACGGCTTGCCGCGCCAGCCGGCCTCGTCCACCAGCTTCCAGGACGATTGGCCTGGCGGGTTCTTGAAGGTGGAGCCGCCGGTCTTCTCGCGGATCGGCTGGGTGGCCTCCCGCCGGGCGGTGATCTCGTCCATCCGCGCCGCGATGGCGGCGGGATCATCGGGGGTCCCCTGGAAGAGACCGCCAGTGAAGATCAGTTGCCCGGCCGCCGCGCGGGCGGACTCGCGGTAGCTGTAGTCCAGGTCGGCGTTGGACAGCGTCAGCCGCTCGCCTGCCCGGGTGAGTGCATAGGCCTCCACCAGCACGTCCCGGGTCTCCGCGCCGTAGCATCCCGCGTTCATCACCAGCGCCCCGCCGATGGCGCCGGGCACCCCGCGGTAGAACTCCAGCCCGGCGATCCCGGCCCTGCCGGCCTCACGCGCCAGGGTGGCGTCCAGGGCCGCCGCTCCGGCGAAAATGCGGTGGTCGCCGCGGGGCTCGACGGCGGCGAACGGCTTGCCCAAACGGATCACCATGCCCTCGACGCCCCCGTCACGGACCAGGGTGTTGGACCCGACGCCTAGCAGGGTCACCGGCACGCTGGCGTCCAGGCCGGCCAGCAAGCCCGCCAGGTCGTCCTCGTCCTGGGGCAGGAAGATCACCTCGGCGGGGCCGCCCACCCGGAACCAGGTGAAGGGGGCAAGGGCTTCGTCCTTGAGGATGCGGCCGCGGACGGTCGGCAGGCGATCGCGCCAGCTCATTGCGCAGCCTGGGCCTGCGCCTCGAGTTCGCCCGGCAGGGCGTAGGCCCAGGTGGTGATGTCGCCGGCCCCGAGCAGCAGCACCACGTCGCCGGCCCGCGCCTCCTCGCGCACCAGGCCGGCCAGGTCGGCGGGCCCGGCCAGCGGCAGCACCCGGCGGTGGCCATAGCGGCGCAGGCCCTCCACCAGGGCGTCGCGGTCGATCCCCGGCAGCGACGCCTCGCCCGCCGCATAGACGTCGGCCACGATCACCACGTCGGCGTCGTTGAAGCAGTGGCAGAAGTCGTCGAACAGGTCCGACAGTCGCGAATAGCGGTGCGGCTGCACCACGGCCACCACCCGGCCCTCGGTCACCGCCCGGGCGGCCTTCAGCACCGAGGCGATCTCCACCGGATGGTGGCCGTAGTCGTCGATCACCCGGACCCCGTTGGCCACGCCGGTGGTGGTGAAGCGGCGCTTCACGCCGGCGAACTCGGCCAGGCCCTTGCGGATGTCGTCGGCGCTCACGCCCAGCTCCCGCGCCACGGCGATAGCCGCGAGCGCATTCATGACGTTGTGGTGCCCGGCCATTGGCAGATGCAGATCCTCGTAGCGCACTGGCTCGGCGTCGTGAGGGCGGACGAGGACGTCGAAGCGCGCCCCGTCCGCACCCATGCTGATCTTCTCGGCGCGAACCTGGGCCTGCGGATTGACGCCGTAGGTGACGAGGCGGCGGTTCTCCACCCGCGCGGCCATGGCCTGGACCTCCGGATGGTCGATGCACACCGCGGCGAAGCCGTAGAACGGGATGTTCTCCACGAAGTCTCGGAAGGCCTTCTTCACCGCGTCGAAGTCGCCGTAGTGGTCCAGGTGCTCGGGGTCGATGTTGGTGACTATGGCCACGGTGGACTTGAGCTTCAGGAAGGTGCCGTCGCTCTCGTCGGCCTCCACCACGATCCACTCGCCGGCGCCGACCTTCGCATTGGTGCCATAGGCGTTGATGATCCCGCCGTTGACCACAGTGGGGTCGAGGCCGCCGGCATCCAGCACCGCGGCGACCATGGAGGTGGTGGTAGTCTTGCCGTGGGTGCCGCCCACCGCCACCGAGAACTGCAGCCTCATCAGCTCGGCCAGCATCTCGGCGCGGCGGACCAGGGGCAGGCGCCGCTCGCGACCGGCAGCCATCTCCGGATTGTCGGGCTGCACCGCCGTGGAATAGACAATCGCCGACGCGCCCTCCACGTGGCGGGCGTCAAGGCCGATGAACACCTTGGCGCCCAGCTTCTCCAACCGCTCGGTGTTGGCGCCGGCCTTGGCGTCGGAACCCTGCACCGTATAGCCGATGCGCAGCATGATCTCGGCGATGCCGCTCATGCCGATGCCGCCGATGCCGATGAAATGCACAGGGCCGAGTTCGAAGGGCACGGGGCGTCGGGTCATGCCTGCGTGCTACCGCATCCCCCCCGAACGGTGAAGTGGCCTCAGCCCCGCGCCGCAGCCTCAACCACGTCGGCCAGCCGTTCGGCGGCGTCGGGGGTAGCCACCGAGCGCGAGGCCGCGGCCATGCGGGCCAGGCGCGCGGGGTTGCCCAAGAGCTTGGCGAGCGCGCCCGCCAGGCTGTCGACGGTGAGCTGGTGTTCGCGGGCGATCTCCGCGCCGCCGGCGTCAGCCAGGAGCTTGGCGTTCTGGCCCTGGTCGTCGTCCAGCGCGATGGCCAGCGGCACTAGGATGGCGGGCTTGCCGGCCACCGCCAGCTCGCAGACCGTGCCGGAGCCGGCGCGGCCGATCACCAGGTGGGCGTCCCGCAGCCGGCTGGCCATGTCGCGGAAGAAGGGCGCCACCTCGGCCTCCACCATGGCGTCGGCATAGATCCGCCGCGCGGCCTCCATGGATTCCGGGCGGGCTTGCTGCTGCACGCTCAGGCGGGCCCGCAGATCCTCCGGCAGGGCGCGGATGGCTTCGGGCACCAGTTCGGAGAGCAGCCGCGCGCCCTGGCTGCCGCCGGTGACCAGCAGGCGTAGCGGGCCGTCAGGCTCAGGCGCCACATAGGCCACGTCGGCGAGCGCGCGGATCGCCGGGCGCACCGGATTGCCCACCACGATCGCGCGCTCGGCAACCTTGCCGGGGGCTTTCTTCAGGGTTGGAAAGGCGCAGGCGACGGTCTTCACGTGGCGGGCCAGCATGCGGTTGGCCCGGCCCATCACCGCGTTCTGCTCGTGGATCACCGTGGGTCGCCGGTCGAGGATGGCGGCCACCAGGGCCGGGGCCGAGGGATAGCCGCCGAAGCCCACCACCACATTGGGGCCGATGTCGCGAAAGGCCGCTCGGGCCTGGCCTGCGCCGCGCATCACCGCGATGCCGGCGCGCAGCATCCCGATGGGATCGCCGGGGCGGTAGGTGGCGGCCGACAGGCCGATCCGCTGGTCGGCGGGAAAGTCCTGGGCCAGGCCCGCCACACGCTCGTCGGAGGCCAGCACGATCCCCCAGCCGCGGGCGATCAGCGCCTCGGCCAGGGCCTGGGCGGGGAACAGATGCCCGCCGGTGCCTCCGGCGGCGACGACGGCAATCTTGCGCATGACGCTCCGGTTCTCAGGCGAAGGCGCCGGCCTTGGCCAGGCCCTCGCTGGGCGTATAGGCGCCCGGTCGGCGCCGCGTCAGCGCCAATGCCATGCCCAGGGTCAGGCCCATGGCCAGCATGGAGGATCCGCCGTAGGAGATGAACGGCAGGGTCATGCCCTTGGTGGGTATCATGTTGAGGTTCACCGCCACATTGATGAAAGCCTGCTGGCCGACGAGCACGAAGAGACCGGCCGCCGCCACCTGCTCAAAGGGATCGGACAGCTTCATGGCGCGATACAGGCCGCGCACCACCACCACGCCGAACAGCGCGATGAGGATCAGGCTGAAGATCAGGCCGTACTCCTCCGCCCCCACCGAGTAGATGAAGTCGGTGTGCAGGTCGGGTACGTGGCGCTTCATGACCCCCTCCCCCGGCCCGCGCCCGAACAGGCCGCCGGCGGAGATCGCCTCGGCGGCGCGGTCCACCTGGTGAGTGTCGGCCTTGTCGGGGCTGAGGAAGCGGTCCACCCGGCTGGCCACGTGGGGAAACAGGAAATAGGTCGAGGCCAGGCCCGCGAGCGCGGTCCCGCCCAACAGCATGACCCAGGACAGCGGCACCCCGGCCATCCAGAAGGCCGCCCCGAAGGCCACGGTGATCAGCACGGTCTGGCCGACATCCGGCTGGATCAGCAGCAGGGCCACCGACAGCAGATAGAGGCCGAAGGCGATGGTGACGCCGGGCACGCCCTCACCCTTCTGTCCCTCGGCGAACATCCAGGAGACCAGGATGATCAGGGCCGGCTTCATGAACTCCGAGGGCTGCAGGGTGAAGCCCGCGAACTGTATCCAGCGGGTCGCGCCCTTGGCGCTATGGCCGA
>NZ_JBKJTG010000238.1:0-2946 GCF_046590535.1 Phenylobacterium sp.
ACGACGTCACCTATGTGGAGTTCATGGGCAAGGACAACGTGCCCTTCCACACCGTGGGCTTCCCCTGCACCCTGATCGGCCTCAACGAGCGCCGCGCCGCGGACGGAACCTGGGCGGCGGCCAGCAATGCGCCGTGGAAGCTGGTGGATGAGCTGAAAGGCTTCAACTGGCTGGACTACTACGGCGGCCGGTTCTCCACCTCGCAGAACCGCGGGGTGTTCATGGACCAGGCGCTGGAGCTTCTGGCGCCGGACTACTGGCGCTGGTGGATCACCGCCAACACCCCGGAAACTTCCGACGCGACCTTCGTCTGGGGGCAGTTCCAGGCGCAGGTGAACGCCGACCTCGCCGACGTGCTCGGCAATTTCGTCAACCGAATCCTGAAGTTCACCGAGAACCGTTTTGACGGGGTCGTGCCGGCAGGGGGTTCGGCAGGCCTTCTGGAAGAAGGACTCTACGCCGACGTGACCGCCAAGCTGGCCGAACTCACCGACCACCTGGAGGGCCGCGAGTTCCGCAAGGCCGCCCAAGCCCTGCGGCAGCTCTGGGTGCTGGGCAACGGCTACCTGACCGAGGCCGCGCCCTGGACGGCGATCAAGACCGATCCGGAGCGGGCGGCCATGGCGGTGCGCACCGGACTGAACCTGGTCGCGCTGTTCGCCAAGGTCTCGGAGCCGTTCATCCCGTACACTGCGGAGACCATCGCGGGCTCGGTGGGCGAGGCGGTCCCGGGCCGCTGGCCGGAAGGCGAGGGGGCCCAACTCCTCGACGTCCTGGAGCCCGGCCGGCGGGTCAAGGCGCCCGACGTGCTTTTCCGCAAGGTTGAGGACAGTCAGGTGGCTGAATGGCGCGAGCGGTTTGGCGGCCCCGAGGCCGGCTGACCTATCAGTGAAGCCGCTGGCGCGCCTCTTCCTCGGGCGATATCTCCAGGGCTGTCGGCATCACGGCGTTGTACTGAGCGGTCCGGTTGAGGTCGACGATCACCGTGCGGTGGCCTTCCCACATCATGTGCAGCGCCACGTAGAGCACGATCACCAAGCCGGCGTAGCCGATCCAGCGATAACGGTGCAGCAGGCGCGCGATCCAGGTCGCCGCCAAACCCATCAGAGCGATGGAGAGAACCAAGCCGAACACCAGGATCGCGGGGTGCTCGCGCGCCGCTCCGGCTACCGCCAGGACGTTGTCCAGTGACATGGAGACATCGGCGATGAGGATCTGGGTGAAGGCGCTGCGGAAGGACTTGGCCGGCTTGACGTGGGGCTCCGTCGTCGGATCGTCGTCCATGGCCGCGGCGGCCGCGACCTCGTCGGGCTCCGCCTGCTCGCGCAGCTCGCGCCACATCTTCCAGCAGACCCACAAGAGCAGTAGGCCGCCGGCGAACAGCAGGCCCACGATCCCCAGCAACTGGGTGGTGATCAGGGCGAAACCGATGCGCAGGACCACCGCGGCCATCAGGCCGTAAAGGATCGCCTTTTTCCGCTGGGCCGGCGGCAGGCCGCCGGCGGCCAGGCCCACGGCGACGGCGTTGTCGCCCGCCAAAACCAGGTCGATCATCATCACCTGGAAGAGGGAGGACAGCGCACCGGGAGCGAGAAGGCTTTCGAGCATCGCGTTTCAATGCGTCAGCCGCGCATCGTCTGCAACGCCAAAGCTCAGCGGCGCGGCCGAGAGGCCTCGTAGAGTGCCACCGCGGCGGCGGCGGAGACGTTCAGGCTCTCGAAGCCACCGGGCATGGAAATGCGAGCCAGCTCGTCGCAGTGCTCGGCCACCAGGCGGCGAAGGCCTTCGCCCTCCGACCCGAGAACCAGCACCAGCGGTTGGCCGTCAACCACTTCGGCCAAGTCGCGGGGCGCTTCGCCGGTGAGGCCCACCGCCCGCCAGCCCAGGCCGCTCAGCTCCTCCAGGGCGCGCGACAGGTTGACCACTCGCGCAGTGGGCACCCGCTCCACCGCCCCGGCGGCGGCCTTGGCCAGCGACCCTGTGAACCGCGGGGCATGGCGTTCCTGTAGCACCACGCCGGTCGCCCCGAAGGCCGCGGCGGAGCGCAGGATGGCGCCGACGTTCTGGGGATCAGTGAGCTGGTCCAGCATCAGCAGGACGGCGCCGGGCCGGGCCTCGAATTCGTCCAGCCCCACCGGCTCAAGGGGGGCGGCCTGCAGGGCGACGCCCTGGTGCACGGCGCCGGCCGGCAGGGCGCGCGAGATCAGCTGGTTGTCGGCGGGCTCCAGCTCGGCCAGGCGACCGAACCGGCCCTCGATCTGGCGCGACCGTTCCGGCGTGGCGAGCAGCCGATCGGGCGCTCCGCGGGCCGGATTGCCAAGCGCCGCCTCCACCGCGTGCCAGCCCCAGATCCAGGTGTCGGAGACGACCTCGGAGCGTCCGGGAAAGCGGCTGTGCGGACGCCGTTTGTGACCCTTCCGGGCGTCGTTGCGTTCGAGGTGGGAGGCCACTATAAGACGCGCTCCAAATTGGGGCCCCAGACGGGTTTCCGCCTTTCAGGACCGTGTTCGGCGCTCTTAGCACCGGTCGCATCCGGGGGCGGCAGGCTTTTCGTCCAGGGCCGCGGCATGGCTCCGAGCGCAAGGGGGAATGTCCCGAGCGGCAAAGGGGGGGGACTGTAAATCCCCTGGCGTACGCCTTCGCAGGTTCGAGTCCTGCTTCCCCCACCACGCGCCGGACGAATGAGGAGAGATACGGGCGACCCCGCTCACCGGCGGGTATAGCACAATGGTAGTGCAGCAGCCTTCCAAGCTGAATATGCGGGTTCGATTCCCGCTACCCGCTCCAGTTTCTTAATCAACCACTTCAAGCAACGCCGGCAGGACCCTGATGGCCAAGGAAAAGTTCGAACGCAACAAGCCGCACTGCAACATTGGTACGATTGGCCATGTTGACCACGGCAAGACGACGCTGACGGCGGCGATCACGCTGACGTTGGCGAAGGTG
>NZ_JBKJTG010000150.1:0-3783 GCF_046590535.1 Phenylobacterium sp.
GTCACCACCCACACCCTGGAAACCCACGTCTATCGGCTGCGCCAGAAGATCGAACCCGATCCGGCCAATGCCAGGCTGCTGCTCACCGAGGCCGGCGGCTACAAGCTGTCGCCTTAAAATGGTGGGCGGCCTTCATGGAACGCAGCGGCGCAGAGCTGAGCCCCATGCCGCCGGAGGTTCTCATGGCTTCCTGCCACCTGCCTGGCGTTCCGCCCAACGATCCCGCGGACCGCATTCTGGCCGCGACGGCGCGCGAGTATGAGCTGCGCCTGATGACCCGTGACCGGGTCTTGCTCGACTATGGCCGGGCGGGGCATCTCCAAACCATCGCCTGCTAAAGCACCAGGTCGGCGCTCACCGGGGCGTGGTCGCTGGGGCGTTCCCAGGCGCGCACGTCGTCGTGGATGCGGCTGGCGGCGGACCCCAGGCGGAGGGCCGCGTCGCGCAGGCCCGGCGTCACCAGGATGTGGTCCAGGCGAAGGCCGCGGTTGGAGGCGCGGAAGTCCTGCGCCCGGTAGCTCCACCACGAGGCCAGCTTCTCCGGTTCGGGCCGGCTGGCGCGGGGCAGGTCGATGAAGCCCAGCGAGGCCGTCAAGGCCTCCATGGCCGCCACCTCCACCGGCGTGTGGCTGACCACCCGCGACATGTAGCGGTGGTTCCAGACGTCGTTCTCGCCCGGCGCCACGTTGAGGTCGCCGACGATCGCCAGCGGCGCCTTGGGGTTCCGCCTGGCCAGCTCAGCGGTGAGCTTCTCGTAGAAGTCCAGCTTGTGGTCGAATTTGGGGTTCAGGGTCCGGTCGGGCACGTCGCCGCCGGCCGGAATATAGAAGTTGTGGATCTCCATGCCGGCCACTACCGCGCCGACACAGCGGGCGTGGCCTTCGCGGCACACGTCCAGCGGCGGAGCGTCCTCCAGCGGCAGGCGCGAGGCGATGGCCACCCCGTGCCAGCCCTTCTGACCGGCGATCTTCAGGTGCGGCAGGCCCATCTGCACAAAGGCCTCGCGGGGGAACTCGCCCTCGCGGCACTTGATCTCCTGCAGGCACAGCACGTCGGGCGCCTGGTCGGCCACGAAGCGCGCGGCCTGCTCGGCGCGCAGGCGCACGGAGTTGACGTTCCAGGTGCAGATCCGCAGGCGCATGCCGCTCCCTAGACCCTTTCCGGTGCAAGCGGAATCGCCACGCAAAGAAACGCCCGGGCACTGGAGAGAGCCCGGGCGCCAGTTGTCTCTCATGCCGCCGCCGGGAGGGGATAGGTTCCGGCACGGTGTCCGTTCGCGCGTCCGACGCGCCAACGACGTAGTGCCAATATCGCAACAGTTTCCGCGAAAGTCAAAGCCCCTAAGCGATAACGCTTGCGTGTGGTCTGATTGTCACATCTTGCCGCGCCCGGGCGCCTTGGGGCGCGGGTCCTTGAGTACGAACAGGGCAGATTGCAGGCCGGACGCCGGGGCGAGCCCCTTTAGCTGGACTCTCGTGGAGCGGCCCTGGGCGTCCGCCACTGTCCAGCCGGCCAGCGCCAGGGGCGTGTCGGTGAAGGTCAGCGTGATCTGGCCGGCAGTCTGCTTCTTGCCGTCGCGGGCGGTGATCGAGAAACCGTCGGCCATGCGCGACACCCGGGTGATCGTCACGCCGCGGTCCAGGCGGATGTTCTTGGCCAGGAACAGCGAGAGCGGCGTGGCCATCAGCGGGTACTTGTCGAAGGTCTTCAGCCGACTGTCAGCCACCGACACCGCCGAGCCGTCGGAAACCACCAGCAGGCCCGACGGCGGGTCATAAGCGAACCGCGCCTTGCCAGGGCGCTTCAGATAGACCGTCCCGGTGCTCGACTGGCCGCGGGAATCAGTCTGCACGAAGCGGGCCTGGGCCTCCCCGATGGCCTGCAGATAGGCCGTGGCGCGCTGGACCAGGGCGGTTTCCTGGGCGGTGAGGCCCGCAGGCGCCTGCGCCAGCGCCGGGCCGGCCAGGGCGGCGCAGACAAGGCTGGTGGCGAGGGAGCGGCGGGTCAGGCTCATCGTCGGTCTCCAGGGTTCGCAAAGCGCGCTCCCTAGCCCGGGGAGGCGGCGGCAATAGGGCCTGTTCGCGGCGGACCTCGCAACGCTGAAGCTTCCTTGTCCGTTCCCAGGTCAAGGACGCCGCCTCGGCCGGCGGCGCCAGCCGCGGCGGCCAGGTCTTGACGGCGGGCCCCACGATCTTGCCTCTGCGGGGTAACTGGGCGTCGAGGGCAGGATGATGAAGGCGATGATGTTGCTGGCCGCCGTGCTGGCGCTGGCCTGCGGGAGCGCCGGGGCGCAGACCCCGCCCCGCGGCGCGGACGGGCGCCCGGACCTCACTGGCATGTGGTCCAACGCCTCGCTAACCTGGCTGGAGCGCCCGGCCAGGTTCAAGTCCCCGACCCTCCCCGAGGCCGAGGCCCGCGCGCTCGCCGCCGCGGATCCGCT
Organism: Phenylobacterium sp.; assembly: GCF_046590535.1. Lineage (GTDB taxonomy): Bacteria > Pseudomonadota > Alphaproteobacteria > Caulobacterales > Caulobacteraceae > Phenylobacterium. The sequence continues at coordinate 2,441 of NZ_JBKJTG010000150.1, forward strand.
GAAGCGGGCCGCCGAAGCCGACTCCCGGCCAAGCGATCCCAGCGCGGGTCCCCCGCCGGCGGGGGCGCTTGGACCCGCCCACAGCGCAGTGTCCTGGACGCCGGCTCAGCCTTCGCCCGGATCAAGGGCGAGTACCGGACCTCGTGGATCGTGGAGCCGGCCGACGGGCGCCTGCCGCTGACCGAACTGGCCCGCACGCGAGCCCGCGAGGCCGCCGCCACCAGCGGCCGGCTGGACCCCACCGGGCCGGAAGACCTGGCGCCCAACGACCGCTGCCTGCTGGGCTCCCGCGGCTCCGGCGGCCCCGGCATGCTCAACAACATCTACAACTCCAACTACCAGTTCGTGCAGACCCCCGACGCCCTCGTCATCGTGGTGGAGATGAACTACGGCGTCCGGGTCATCCCGATCCTCAGGGACAGGGCGGCCGCCCGGGCCGCCCACCGCCCCGCCGTGCTCAATCTGTGGATGGGCGACAGCGTCGCTTGGTGGGAGGGCGACGCCTTGGTGGTCGAGACCGTCAATGTGAACCCGCAGCAGGGCCGTTTCGGGCCGATCTTCCTGTCGCCCCAGGGCCGGGTGACCGAGCGCTTCACCCGGGCGTCGGCCACGCAGATCGCCTACGAGTTCCGGGTCGAGGACCAGGTCCACTACACCCAGCCCTGGCGCGCCGAGATGGTGCTCGAGGCCCTGGACGGGCAGATCTACGAATACGCCTGCCACGAGGGCAACTACGCCATGTCCGGCATCCTCGCCGGCGCCCGGGTCAAGGAGGCCGGCGGCGGCGCTCCCTAGGGCGCAGCGCTGACCAGGATCTCGCGCTTGCCGGCGTGGTTGGCGGCGCCGACGACGCCCTCCTCCTCCATGCGCTCGATGAGCGAGGCGGCGCGGTTGTAGCCGATCTGCAGGCGGCGCTGGATGTAGCTGGTGGAGGCCTTGCCGTCGCGGGTGACCACGGCCACGGCGCGGTCGTAGAGGTCGTTGCCGTCCCCTTCGCCGCCCAAGCCCAGATCGCCGCCCTCGCCGTCCTCGTCGGCGCCGGCGGTGACCTCGTCCAGGTAGGAGGGCTGGCCCTGGCCGCGCAGGAACTTGGCCACGGCCTCCACTTCGCCGTCAGAGACGAACGGCCCGTGCAGGCGGGTGACCCGGCCGCCGCCGGCCATGTAGAGCTGGTCGCCCTGGCCCAGGAGCTGCTCGGCGCCCTGTTCGCCCAGGATGGTGCGGCTGTCGATCTTGGAGGTGACCTGGAAAGAGATTCGGGTCGGGAAGTTGGCCTTGATGGTGCCGGTGATCACGTCCACCGACGGCCGCTGGGTGGCCATGATCAGGTGGATGCCGGCGGC
>NZ_JBKJTG010000047.1:0-17887 GCF_046590535.1 Phenylobacterium sp.
AAGCTGGGATGCTTCGATCTCTCCGCAGGAGATCGCGGGCTGGACGGCTCTGCGATGACCGCGCAATCCGAACGTCTGGCCGCGCTCGAGCAGCGGCTCACCGACCACGAGTCCCGCTGCGAGGAACGGCTGGGCGAGATCAAGGCCACCGCCGCCACCACGCTTAGGGCCGTGGAGGGGCTGAAGAGCCGCTCGTGGGCGGTGGCGGTGGCCTTGCTGGCCTGGGCGCTGGCGCAGGTGTGGAGCGCCAACCAGGTGCGGCTGGGCCGGCTCGAGGCGCCGCCGCCGGGCTGGAGCCTGGAGGTCGCCGATGCCGCCGCCCGTTGAGGTCCGCTGGCTCTGGCGGCGGATCTACACCTATGGCGCCAGCGTGCTGAACAGCGCCGGCGTCGGCGCAGTGATCTGGCGTCTGGACGATCCGCAGGCGCTGAAGGGCATCGGCCTGGCGCTGATCGCCGCCAACGTGGTGATGGCCACCCTGTACCTGGCCGGCGCCACCGTCACCGACTGGGCCAAGCTCGCCGCCGCGGCGCGCGCGCCGAAAGACTGACCCCCGCTTTAGAAGGACGATCCCATGGCTACCTGGCTCACGGCGCATTTCGCGCTGGAAGAGCTCGCCTGCACGCAGCATCGCGAGTTCGACAACACCCCGCCGCCGGAGGTGGTGGCGACGCTGCGCACCACCGCGGCGCGGATGGAGGCGGTGCGGCGCGCCCTGGGAGACAGGGTGATCGCCGTCTCCAGCGGCTATCGCTCGCGGGCGCTGAACCGGGCTGTGGGCGGCGCCAGGACGTCCGCGCACCTGACCGGCCATGCGGTGGACTTCCACTGCCGGCGGTTCGGGCGCGCCCTGGATGTCTGCCGGGCGATCGCCGCGGCGGGCGTGGCCTTCGACCAGCTGATCGAGGAAGGCGACTGGGTGCACATCTCCTTCGACCCGCGCATGCGCAGCCAGATCCTGACCCGCAAGCCGGACGGCGGCTACGCCCTGGGCCTGCCGGCATGACCCCTCGAATGGTGGTCCTGCTGGCGACGGTGATTGCTGTGCTGACGGCCTCCGCAGGCCTCTACTGGAAGGGCCGGCGCGACGCCGCCGCCGAGCTGCGGCCGCACCTGGAAGCGGCCGCGCGCCTTGCGGCTGTCGCCGGACTGGAGACCGAAGGCGCGCGGGACAGCGCGGGGCGCGCTGAGACAGCGGTTCGCCGCCGCAGCGCCGCCGGACGCGTGGTCGCCGATCTGATCCCCCAAGCCCTGAAATCGGAGGACGCCGATGCGCCCCTGGACCCTGACCGCGCCGCTCGCCTGCGCGCTGCTGACCGCGAGCTGTGCATCGCGGCCCCCGAACTCATCGGCTGCGCCGCAGATCGCCACCCCGGCTGAGGCCGCCCGGCCGTGCGCGCTGCACGTGGCGCCGGACGCCGCGACGCTCGCGGACCTGGAGATCGGCTATGTGACCCGCGGCGCCCAGGTGGTCGCCTGCGACGCCGCACGGCGTTTGGCGGTGGAGACCCACGCCGCCGAGCACGCTCTGGAGTCGCGTCAGGCGGCGGCCACCCGCGCCGCCCGTTCCCCCGCCGCGAGGCGGAAGATGTAGTCGCCGACATCTATCGGCCAGGCCTGGACTACATCGAACCCGGCGTCGTCGCTGGCTTAGAAGGCGCGGGTGGATAAATTGAAGCGTCAATAACGCCCGGGCGAAAACAACCGGACGCACAGCCCGCTGCGGGGCGCCGAAGCGCCCGCGCAAGTGTGTCTTGCTGTCGGGGAGGGTGGTGCCACCGCAGGGACTCGAACCCTGGACCTCAGCCTTACCAAGGATGCGCTCTACCACTGAGCTACGGCGGCGAATGACGAGGCGGGGGCTATAGCGGGCGCGGGCGGCGGCGTGAAGCCCCCAAATGGGCGCAAGCGCACCTTGACGCTCAAGGCTGCTGGCCGCACCTGATGCGCCATGGCCGGACCTGCAAAACCCCCGACGCCGCCCGATCCGCGCGAGGCCAAGCTCGCCCAGGCGCTGCGGGCGAACCTGGCCCGACGCAAGGCGTCGGGCCAACCTCCGCAACCGCCGAAAACCCCTGAAGACCAGGACCGCTAGGTTGCGTGCGGACGGCCTTTGCGGGGCCGACAGCGCAGGCTAGAGAACGAGCCTCAAGGGCTTTCCCGCGACTCCCCAAAAGCGCGGCCGTTTCGAAGGATTGGGATTGGACCGCATCGCCATCACCGGCGGCGCGCGGCTGGAGGGAGAGATCCCGATCAGCGGCGCCAAGAACTCGGCCATCAAGCTGATGGCGGCGAGCCTGCTCACCGACGAGCCGTTGCGGCTGACCAACATGCCAAGGCTGGCGGACACCAAGTTCCTGGGCAAGCTGTTGCAGCGGCTGGGCGCGGAGGTGATCGAATCGGACGGGGCCGATGGGGCGGAGACCCTGCTCACGACCAGGGAGATCACCAGCGGCTTTGCGCCCTATGACCTGGTCCGGCAGATGCGGGCCTCATTCAACGTGCTGGGACCGCTGCTGGCGCGGACCGGCCAGGCGAAGGTGTCGCTGCCGGGAGGCTGCACGATCGGGGCGCGGCCGGTGGACCTGCATCTGAAGGCGCTGGAAGCACTGGGCGCGCGGATCGACCTGCATGAGGGCTATGTCTACGCCCAGGCGCCGCGGGGCCTGCGGGGCGGGGAGATCGACTTCCCGTTCGTCTCGGTGGGGGCCACGGAGCATGCATTGCTGGCGGCGGTCCTGGCCGAGGGCGAGACGGTGATGACCAACGCCGCCTGCGAACCCGAGATCACCGACCTGGCGGACTGCCTGAACAAGATGGGCGCGAAGGTCAGCGGGGCCGGCACCGCGACCATCCGCGTGCAAGGTGTGGCGAAGTTGAATGGCGCGAGCCACTCGGTGCTGCCCGACCGGATCGAGACCGGCACCTATGCGCTCGCGGCCGCCATGGCCGGGGGCGAGGTGCGGTTGACCCACACCCGCGCCGACCTGATCCAGGCGCTGGTGGCCAAGATGATCGAGGCCGGGGTCGAGGTGACGCCGCACAACGACGGACTGACAATCAAACGCAACGGCGGGCGCCTCAAGGCGGTGGAGATCGAGACCGACCCCTATCCCGGCTTCGCCACCGACCTGCAGGCGCAGTTCATGGCCCTGATGACGCTGGCGGACGGCGAGAGCGTGATCCGCGAGACGATCTTCGAGAACCGCTTCATGCATGCCCCGGAACTGAGCCGGCTGGGCGCCGACATCACGGTGCAAGGCGGCGAGGCCCGGGTGCGCGGGGTGGCGGCCCTGGAGGGCGCCCAGGTGATGGCCACCGACCTGCGCGCCTCTGTCAGCCTGGTGATCGCCGGCCTGGCGGCGCGCGGCGAGACGATGGTCAACCGGGTCTATCACCTGGACCGCGGGTTCGAGCGGCTGGAAGCCAAGCTGAGCGCCTGCGGGGCCCAGGTCCGCCGGCTCAAGGGCGACGGCGGAGGCGAGGACGAGTAGCCATGGCCAAGACCCCGCCGCTGCGCCTGCTGGCGCAGGACACTGACGATCTGGAGGTGATCTCCGCGGCCCTGCAGGACGCCGTGGCGAAGGTTGGCGACATCAGTTTCGAGGCCAAGGCCAGCCGACTGACCATCGCTTTCAACCGCTATCGCTGGGAGGCTGGCGGCGGCCAGCGGGTGCGCTCGGCGATCCAGCTTGGCGGGGTGATGCAGGTGAAGGCGCGCAAGATCCGGCGCGACCGGCCCGACGCGGTGATCGAAATCCTGGCGATGACCTTCGAACCGGGCGAGGCGCCTGGTGGCGTCGTGACCCTGAGCTTCGCGGGCGGCGGGGACATCTGCGTCACCGTGGAGTGCATCGAGGCTGTGCTGGCGGACGTCTCTGAGCCCTGGCCGACGCCGCGCACCCCGGCCCACGATCTCTAGGGCCATAGCGCGAAGGCCGGTCGCCCGGTAAAGAGCGCGCCATGCGCCGCTTCCGCTTCGACGAGCCCGGTTTCCAGGCCGCCTTCGCCGCCTTCACGGAAGAGCGCCGGGAGACGCCGCAGGACGTCGACGCCGTCGTGCGCGAGGTCGTTGAGGCCGTGCGGGGCGAGGGGCTGGCCGCGCTGCTGCGGTTCGCCCGAGAGTTCGACAAGGTGGAACTTGACGAGGCCACCCTTCGGGTCACTGCCGACGAGATTGAGGCGGGCGCCGCGGCGTGCCCCGCCGAGGTGCGCGAGGCGATCGCCTTCGCCGCAGGCCGCATCCGCGCCTACCACGATCGCCAGCGGCCGCAGGACCACTGGTTCAAGGACGACGCCGGGGTCGAGCTCGGCTGGCGCTGGACGCCACTGGAGGCGGTGGGAATCTATGTGCCGGGCGGCCGGGCGGCATATCCCTCCACGGTGCTGATGAACGCCGTACCCGCCGCCGCGGCGGGGGTGGAGCGGATCGCCATGGTCACGCCGCCAGGGCGCCTGCAGCCGGCGGTGCTCGCAGCAGCCAAGGCCGCCGGCGTGACGGAGATCTGGCGGGTGGGCGGGGCGCAGGCTGTTGCCGCGCTGGCCTTCGGCGCCGGTCCGATCCGACCCGTGGACAAGATCGTCGGTCCGGGCAACGCCTACGTCACGGCCGCCAAGCGGCAAGTGTACGGCGTGGTCGGCATCGACGCCCTGGCCGGGCCCTCCGAGATCGTCGTGGTGGCCGACGGCGCCAACAATCCCGAGTGGATCGCGGCGGACCTGCTGTCCCAGGCCGAGCATGATCCCGCGGCCCAGGCAATCCTGATAACCGACGACGCAGCCTTCGCCGCGAAGGTCGAAGCGGCCGTCACGGCGCAGCTAGGGACCCTGTCGACCGGCGAGGACGCTGCCGCCTCCTGGCGCGACCATGGCGCGGTGATCATCGCGCCGCTGGACGAGGCGCCCGCTCTGGTCAACCGCATCGCGCCTGAGCATGTGGAGTTTGCGATGGATGCGCCGGAACGGCTCTCCGACCAGGTGCGGCACGCCGGGGCGATCTTCCTGGGCCGTCATGCGCCTGAAGCCATCGGCGACTACGTTGCGGGATCGAATCACGTGCTGCCTACCAGCCGGGCGGCGCGTTTCTCCTCCGGACTCTCCCTCTATGACTTCCTCAAGCGGACCTCGATCGTGAAGTGCGACGAAGCCGCCTTCGCACGTCTGGCGCCGGCCACCGTCGCGCTGGCCGAAGCGGAGGGGCTGCCCGCGCACGCCCGCTCTGCGGCGATCCGCATGGGACAGAATTGAACCTATGGCCTCATTGAAACCTTCATCTGGCGCCGTAGTCTGCCCCTCTCACACCGAAACGGAACTTTGAACTTGGCCCCTGAAGCAACCTCAGCTGGCGGCTGGTCCAAGAAGCTCGCGCCTTATCGCGAGCCGGCGACTGGCCGCAGCATCCTGGAAATCGTCATCACCGTCGTCCCGCTGGCGGCGATCTGGGCGCTGGCTTGGTTCCTGTACGGGCAGGGCTGGTGGTGGGCGGCGCTGCTGCTGACGGTCCCCGCGGCGGCCTTCCTCGTGCGGCTATTCATGATCCAGCATGACTGCGGCCACGGTTCCTTCTTCGGCGTGAAGCTCGCCAACGACTGGGTGGGCCGCGCGATCGGCGTGCTGACGCTGACCCCCTATGACTACTGGCGCACGACGCACGCCATCCACCACGCCACCTCGGGCAACCTCGACCGTCGCGGCCTGGGGGCGATCGAGATGCTGACGCTTGAGGAATACCGGGCCCTGCCGCCCCTGCACCGGTTCGGATACCGCCTCTATCGCCACCCACTGGTGATGTTCGGCCTGGGCCCGGCCTTTGTCTTCTTCCTGATGCAGCGCTTGCCGATCGGCCTGATGAAACAGGGCTGGCGGCCGTGGGTGAGCGTGCTTGGCAACGGCCTGGCGATCGCCGTGGGCCTGGGCGCGCTGATCTGGCTGTTCGGGCCGGCGCCGGTGCTGCTGGTGAACGTCGTCACCATGCTGCTGGCGGCCACCATCGGCGTCTGGCTGTTCTACATCCAACACCAGTTCGAGGGCGCCGCCTGGTCCCGGAGCGGATCGTGGAAGCGCGACGACGCGGCCCTGGCCGGCAGTTCGCACTATGACCTGCCGCCGGTGCTCCGCTGGTTCACCGCCAATATCGGCATCCACCACGTCCATCACCTTTCCAGCCGGATTCCATTCTATCGCCTGGGGAGGGTTCTGCGGGACCACCCTGAGCTGCAGCCGCTGAGCCGGGTCGGGCTGTGGGAGAGCTTCCGCTGCGCCAGGCTGGCGCTGTGGGACGAGGCCTCCGGGCGGCTGGTCTCTTTCCGCGAGGCTCGAGCCCAATAGGGCCTGCGGACACCTCTCCAAGCTGAACAGTTCCTGTCACGGCGGCCCAAGGGCCGTTCAGGCGGGCGCCTCTAGATTGCGTTTCATCGGGGCCGAAAGGTCCTGCGGATCAACGCGAAACGGACGGAGACAAACATGCGCACTTCCAAGATCAAGATGATCGGCCGCGGCGCGGCCGCGGCCGTGCTCGCCACCGCCCTGACCTTGAGCGGCGCCTCGAGCGCCAGCGCCCAGGGCCTTAACGGCGTGACCAACTGCGCTGCGCCTGGCGGCAAGCAGGAAGCCGGCGCCTTGATTGGCGCCCTGGTCGGCGGCGTGATCGGCAACAAGGTCGGCGGCCGAAAGGCCACCCTGGAGACGGTTGTCGGCGCCGGCGTTGGCGCGGCGGCGGGTTCGGCGGTGGGCTGCAAGCTGCAGCACAACAAGCAGGCCCAGGCCTACAACAGCTATGATCGCCCGGCGACCTACAGCCGCAACGGCTATCGCCTGTCCTCGGACATCGCGCCGGCCAACTATAACCGGATCGGCGACACCTTCGTCGCCCGCAGCACCGTGAATCTGCGCGCCGCGCCAACCACGGGTTCCGCCCGGGTCGGCGCCCTGCGAGCCGGCGAGCGCTTCCAGGCCCTGGCCAACGTTCGCGGCACGGACTGGATCCTGGTGGGCCAGGGCGGCACCGGCGTGGGCTATGTCCGCGGTGACTTCGTCCAGCGCGAAGGCCAACGCTACGCCGCCCGCTACTAGACGAAACCTGACATGGAGGGAGGCCCGCCGCACCCAGCGCCGGGCCTTTTTCTTTGCCCGTAACGCCGGGTGTTCGCAGGTGCGGGATGACGCGACCCCCCGTATTGCCATAAAGCAGCCCCAGCACCCCTCCGCCTGGACGCCATGGCCGACGACGCGCGCAAAACGCACAGACTGCAGCTGGTCGAGATCGACGATGAGTCGCTCGCCGCGGTCTCGCGCGACCAGGAGCAGGAGCGACAGATCGCGATCTTCGACCTCCTGGAGGACAACTACTTCGCACCGGAAGGGGCGGCGGGCGGGCCCTACGACCTGCGCATGGGCCTGATCGAGAACCGGCTGATGCTCGACGTGCACGGTCCCGACTACGAGCGCCGCCACATCCTGTCGCTGTCGCCGTTTCGAAGTCTGATCAAGGACTACTTCCTGATCTGCGAGAGCTACTATCAGGCCATCCGCAACTCGACCCCAGCTCAGATCGAAGCCTTGGACATGGGCCGGCGGGGGCTGCACAACGAAGCCTCGGAATTGCTGCAGACCCGGCTGACCGGCAAGATCGAAACCGACCTGGACACCGCCCGGCGCCTATTCACTCTGATCTGCGCGCTGCATTGGCGAGGCTGAGGTCGCATGGCCGCTGATGCGCCCGCCAGGCCGCCGGGGGCGGTGCTGTTCGCGTGCAACCTGAACCGGGTGCGCTCGCCCATGGCCGAGGCGTTGCTGAAGCGCCTAGTGGGCGACCGGGTCTTCGTGGACAGTTGCGGGCTGAAGGCCTTCCCCCGCGACGAGTACGAACCCGCGCCCGACGTCGACCCTTTCGCCGAGGCTGTGATGGCCGAGTTGGACTGCGACCTCTCCCAACACCGCGCCAAGACGTTCGACCAGCTTGAGGACAGTTCTTTCGACCTGGTGATCTCGCTGACGCCCGAGGCGCAGCACCGGGCGGTTGAGATGGCCCGCGGTCGCGCGGCGGAGATCGCCTACTGGCCGACCTTTGATCCCACCCTGACGGAGGGCTCCCGCGAGTCGAAGCTGGCCGCCTACCGCGGGGTCCGCGACGGGCTCGCGGCCCGCATCGCCCAGCGTTTCGGCCGCTGATCCCGGGCGGCCCCATCGACCTCACCCGGGCGCCTAGTTTATAATCCATCGCTGGCCACGGCCCGCGACCTGATCTAAAGGCGCGGGCCGTCGTTTTATTCTGCGGCTGGGAGCCTGCATGGCGAAAGAAGAACTGTTAGAGTTTCCGGGCACGGTCAGCGAGGTGCTGCCTAACGCCACGTTCCGCGTGAAGCTCGAGAACGACCACGAGATTATCGCCCACACCGCCGGCAAGATGCGCAAGAACCGCATCCGGGTCTCGGCCGGCGACAAGGTGCTGGTCGAAATGACGCCCTACGATCTGTCCAAGGGCCGCATCACCTTCCGCGTTCGCTAGCGCGGACCGGCGACTTGTCGGCCACGCCACAGCGGCTCGTGCTGGCCTCTGCAAGCCCCAGGCGCCTGGACCTGCTGCGCCAGATAGGTCTGCAGCCCGACGCGGTGGTCGGCGCCGACATCGACGAAACCCCCCTGAAGAACGAGACACCGCGTCTGCTGGCCCTGCGCCTGGCGGCCGCGAAGGCCGATCGCGTGGCCGAGGAGGCGGCCGGAGCCTACGTGCTGGGCGCCGACACCGTCGTCGCTGTCGGCGCCCGCGTTCTGCCCAAGGCCGGCAGCGACGAGGAGGTGCGCCGGTGCCTGGCGCTGTTGTCCGGCCGCGCCCATCGCGTGCTCACAGGCTTGGCCGTGATCAGCCCGGACGGCCGCCGCGCAGCCAGGCTGGTGGAAAGCCGCGTGCGCTTCAAGCGCCTCTCCCACGACGATCTCGAAGGCTACCTTCGCTCGGGCGAGGGCCTGGGCAAGGCGGGCGGGTACGCGATCCAGGGCCGGGCCGGGGTTTTTGTGATGAGCCTGCAAGGCTCGTACTCCGGCGTGGTTGGGCTGCCGCTCTACGAGACCGCCGGCCTGCTGGCCGGCCTGGGCTATCGGCTGTCATGAGCGTGCGGCGGCTCTATCTGGATCGTGGGATCGGCGAGACCCGCGGCGTGGTCACCCTGGACGACCGCCCTGAACGCCTGCTGATCCGCCGCGACGCGGACGAGCCCCGCCTGCGGATGGGCGCGCGTGTGGTCGGGCGGGTGGCCAGCCTGGAGCCCACCCTGGCCACCGCCTTCCTCGACCTGGGCGACGGCGCCGAGGCCATCCTGCCCTTCCGGCCAGACGCCAAGCCGGTTCGCGGAGAGGCGCTCGAGGTCGAGATCCGCAGCGAGCCCCGCCGCGGCAAGCTGGCCATCGCCCGCAGGATCGCGGCGGCGCAAGGCGCGCCGCGGCTGCTGGGCGACCTCTCCGACCCGGCCGAAGACCTTCGCGCCTACGCCCGCGACGCTGAACTGATCGAAGGCGCCGCGGCGCGCGCCATGGCCGAGGAAGCCGAAGCCGAGGCGCTGGCGGTGCTGCACCTGCTGCCCGGCGGCGGGGTGCTGGCCGTGGAACCCACGCGAGCGCTCACCGCCGTCGACGTGGACCTGGGCGAGCGCAAGGGCGCCGACGCCAAGCGGGTCACGCGGCAGGCGAACCTCGCGGCGCTGGGCCTGGCCGCGCGCCTGCTGCGGCTGAAGGGCCTGGGCGGCATCGTGGTTATCGATCTGGTGGGCCGCGGGCACGACGGCAATGCGCTGATGGCCGCAGCCCGCACCGCTTTCGCCCCTGACAACCCGGGCGTGGCGATCGGGCCGGTGGGCCGCTTCGGCACCATGGAGCTGGCCCTGCCACGGCGCATCCAGCCGATCGTGGAACGGCTCTGCCGGGAGGACGGGGGGCTCAGCGACCTGACCCTGGCCCATCGGCTGATCCGCCGCCTGCAGGCGGAAGCCACGGCCCAGCCGGGCGCGCGCCTCGCCGTCCGCTGCGCGCCCGCCGTGGCCAAGGCCGCCGAGCCCCTGGCCGCCCAACTCGCTCAGTTGGTCGGCGCGCGCTTCGCCATTACACCGGACCCCACAGCGCCCCGCGAGCGCCTCGACGTGGGGGCCGCATGACCGCTACCGCATGCCCCATCTGCCGCAAGCCGGCGCAGCCCGGCCACCTGCCATTCTGCTCGACCCGATGCGCCAACGTAGACCTGCAGCGGTGGCTCACCGGCGGCTATGTCGTGCCCGCCGCGGACGACGACGAAGCGCCGTCCGATGAGGGAGCCGAAGACTGATTTCGGACGGTGGACTTCGGCTAAGGCCTCTTCTATAGACGCGGCTCCCGCGACGGCGGCCTTCGCCTGGGTAGCTCAGTTGGTAGAGCAGCGGATTGAAAATCCGCGTGTCGGTGGTTCGAATCCGCCCCCAGGCACCACGTCCTTTTTCGTAAGACGCCGCGGCGGGTTCCAAGCGCCGCCGCCTATATCCGCGCCACCCGATTGCCGGGCGCGGCTGTTCGCTGGGCGAGCGATCACAAACCCGAGGCGGCCCGCTTGATGCTGCATCGCAGCATTAAAGGAATCAGATTGCTGGGTGCGCGCAAGGGGATTACTTCCCGCGCTTATTGTGCACCGCAACATTACTCGAAGTGTGAAGGTTTTTCGACCGATCGTCGCGCCGACTGCCCCCTTGACGCCTTAATAAGGGGTTGCCAAAGGACCGGGGCCGAACGTCTAACAGAGCGGTAAGATTTCGTGCTCCTCTCGGGGAGAGCGAAGTCGCCTCTCGCCTTCGAGACGCCAGCCCCACACGAGTTGGGGTACGCGTTCCGGGTCGGGCGGAGCGGCAGCGGTCCTGACGTCTGATCCGGGAAACCGGGTCCGGACGCGGGCTTGTTTCAACTAGGGTGGAGACGCTCTCGCGCGACGACCCTCCGGCCAATCGTGCTAGACCAACCAGGAACTGGCGACAGATGCTCGACAACAAAATAAAGACCCCTTTCATCGCTCTCGTCGGTGCTCTGGCATTGATGGCGAGTGTTCCGGCGTTCGCTCAAGAGGCCGCCGCCCCGGCGGCTCCTGTAGCCGACGCTGCTGCGGCTCCGGCTGCTGACGCGGCGCCCGCTCCGGTCGCCGCCCCCGCGGCGCCTGCGGAAAGCTCCGATCCGCCGACCATGAAACACGCCGGCAAGCTCGGCGTCGGCACCATGTTCATGGACGCCGACCCGGTCGTTAAGGTGATCATGATCGGCCTGATGCTGGCTTCGATCTTCTCGTGGACCCTGCTGCTCACCAAGATGCTCGAGTTCCGCTCGCTCAACCGCGCGTCGGACGAGTTCCTCGAGAACTTCCGCGGCGCCACGTCGATTCCCGACATGGGCCGTATCGCCATGTCGGAAGAGTTCGACGGCAACCCGCTGGCCGACATGGCCGCCGCCGCCGCGCAGGAGATAGAGCTGTCCCGCCAGGCTGGCTTGGAAATCTCTGGCGATCACCGAGACACCACGATCATGCGTGCGCAAGCCGCCGTCGGGGCGGTCCAGGCCTCCCTGGCCCGCCGCCTCTCCAGCGGTATGCAGTTCCTGGCCTCGGTCGGTTCAAACGGTCCGTTCATCGGATTGTTCGGCACCGTCTACGGGATCATGAACTCGTTCATCGGGATCGCGAACACCAACACGACCAACCTGGCCGTCGTGGCGCCCGGCATCGCCGAAGCGCTGCTCGCCACCGGTCTGGGCCTGTTCGCGGCCATCCCGTCGGTTATCTTCTACAACTACTTCCAGACGCGGATTTCCGCCTACGGCGCCCGCACGGAAGGTTTTGTCGCTGAGCTGATGAACGCGATCTCCCGGCAGCTCGACAAGGGAGTCTAAGCCACATGGCCGCCAAACTCTCGGGCTCCGGGGGCGAGGGCCGATACCAGGAAAAGCAGAACGCCGAGATCAATGTCACGCCCTTCGTGGATGTGATGCTGGTTCTGCTGATCATCTTCATGGTCGCGGCTCCCATGGCGGCCGTGACGGTGAAGGTGGTCCTGCCGCCCGCCGTCGCGCCGCCCGGTGTGAACCCTCCGAAACCGGTCTACATTTCGCTTCAGCCGAATGGCCGGATCTTTATCCAGGACTTCCCGTCGGATCTCTCCACGCTCGGCGATGATCTGCGGACCCAGCTCGGCACGACCCGCAACTCGACCAAGGAGCGGATCTTCATCCGGGCTGACAAGGACGTGCTCTACGGCGACTTCATGGGCGTGATGAACATGCTGCAGGACAACGGGTTCTACAGCGTGGCCCTGGTCGGCGAAGACAAGTGAGGGGGGTGAGGCATGACTGACACATCGAACCAAGCCGCCCACCCGACCCGGCACAATCCGTTCGACGATCCGCGGCCGAAGCGGAACAAGGGCGTGACGATCGCGATCACCCTGTCGATCGTGGTGCACGCCCTGCTCGGCTACTATCTGTGGAAAACGCGGTTCGAGCCGAACTACAAGGAGTACACGGACGAGATCACGGACGTGGCGCTGATCAAGCCCGTCCCGCCGCCGCCGCCGCCCAAGCTGCAGCCCAGGCCGCCGGTCGCCGCCCCGGATCTGCCGAGCACGATCCCGCCCCTGCCGGTTCCCCCGGTGGAGCGTCGGATCGAGGAGCCGAGACCCCCGGCCGCACCGCCGCCCGAGCCGCCGCGCCCGTCGGTCATCACGCAGCCCGACTGGCTTCGCAAGCCGTCGGGTGAGGACATCGCCCGGTACTATCCCGAGCGGGCCCAGCGGATGAACGTGGAGGGCCGGGCTACGATCAGCTGCACGGTCAACGCCCGTGGCTCGCTGGATGGCTGTTCGGTCTCGTCGGAAGAGCCGAGCGATCAGGACTTCGGTCCTGCCGCGCTGAAGCTCGCCCGGCTGTTCAAGATGCGGCCCCAGACCAAGGACGGCCAGCCCGTCGACGGTGGTACGGTGCGCATCCCGATCCGGTTCGCCCTGCCCAAGGGCTGACGGCGAGTTGACACCAAGGTTCAGGCCCCGGCGGCGAGAGCTGCCGGGGCCTTTTCCATGTCCGCTGGAGCGTGACAGCCGAGAGCGGATGCCGGTTTCGGCGCCGATCACGCTCCAACCTCTAGGCGGCCGGCTGCGCGCTGGGCGTGGCCCGGGGTGCGCGCGGCTGCGGCTTCAGGCCCAGCGGCAGCCTCAGCCAGGGAACCGTGCGGGCGAGGCCATAGGCGCCCAGGCAGGCCGCCACCGTCGCGGTCAGGATGATCCCGGCTTCCGCCAGGACTGGCAGGCCCAGGGGCTTCAGCCAATGACCGGCCAACACGATGGCCGTCTGGTGGCCGATGTAGAACGGGAACACCGCCTCGGTCAGCATGGTCAGGAGCGGCGAGCCGCGGCGGATGTAGCGCCTGGCGTATCCGAACAGCGCCGCCATCACCGCCCAGGCGTAGGCTTCGCGCAGGAAGCTGAAGGCGGCCCCCGGCCAGCCCGGCATGTCCTCCACGCCGGCCTGCTCCAGCGTCAGGGCGGCTGCGGCCAAGACGGCGGCGCCGACCAGCGACGCGGCGCGCAGGCGCTCGAAGCTGGCCCAGGCCGCGTCGCGCTTGGCCAGCACCAGCCCCAGCAGGAACGCCGTGCCGTACTGCAGGTGTCCGTAGGCGTCGGCCCAGACGACGTGGGTCTCACCCCAGGCCCGGCCGGCCGTGGCGAGAAACACTCCGAAGGCCAGGGCGGGGGTCAGGAACAGGCCCGGCCCCTTGAGCAGCCAGGCCGCGGCGCGGTCCACCGCCGGCGCCATCGACCGCCCCGCCACGGCGACCATGGTGTAGACCCACAGATAGACCACGAACCACAGGTGATTGTAGGTCGGCACAATAATCCCGAAGCTCTGGTCGAAGGTCAGGTAGCGGGGCCAGAAGTCGAGGAAGCTGCCGGCGTAGCCCTGTTTCTCCACCACCTCGGCCCAACTCTGCGGGGCCACGATCAGCAGCATGCCGAAGGCCAGCGGGATCAGCAGTCGCGAGGAGCGCTGTCTGGCCAGGTCGCCGGTGGCGGTCTTCGCCGCCATGAACCGCGTGGCGGCGCCGGAGATCAAGAACAGGAGGGTCAGGCGCCACGGATTGACGGCGCCCATCCAGGGCTCAAGCGCGGGGGTAATGTGCGTGCTCTTCACGTGCCAGTCCCAAGGCACGTAGAACATGCCAAGGTGATAGAGGATCAGGAGCAGGAGCAGGAAGGCCCCGACCCGCAAGGCGTCGAGGTCGTGGCGGCGAGGGGAGGCGGTCATGTGGCGGGTCTCCATTGGGGAAGCGACGCCAGGGGTGCGCGAAACCCCGGCGCCCGCGCCAGCGGCAAGGGGCGAACGGCGGGGTGCGTGTGACTGAGCCGGGGCGAACGGTGACCAGCGGTGGACCGGGCGGGACGAGCGGCGACCGCGACGACCTGATCTTCTTCGCCATCATGGTGGCGGTCATGGCCGTGGTGCTGGTGTTCAACACCCTCAACGTGCTGCACGAGTGGCGCGGCACGGGCCAGCCGCTGGAGTCCTGGGAGCCGCTGGTCTGGGAAGGCTCCAGCATCCTGGTGCTGATGGCCCTGGGGCCCCTCGTGCTGATCTTCACGCGAAGGGTCTGGCCGCTGGACCCACCCTTCGCTCGTAAACTTGCCCTGCACCTGGCCGCCGCGGCGGGAATCTCGCTGGTGCACGTGGCCGCCACCGGCGCGCTCCGCTGGGCCGTCTATGCGGCCTTGGACCGGGACTACGACCCGCTGGGCCCGCTCTCCAACTGGCCCTACGAGTTCCGCAAGGACGTCTTGGTCTATGCCGCCCTGGCGGGCCTCTACGTTGGCTGGCGGCTGTTGCGCGCCCGCGGCCCGGAACTCGACGAGACGGCGGCGACCCTGGAGGTCCGCGACGGCGCCCGCCGCCGCTTCGTGGCCCTGGCCGATGTCGCCTGGGTGGAGGCGGCGGGCAACTATGTGGAGCTGCACCGTCAGGGCGAACCCGTCCTGCACCGCGCCTCCCTGACCGCCATGGCGCAGCGGTTGGAGCGGGCAGGTTTCGTGCGCATCCACCGCTCCCGTCTCGTGCGGCGTGACGCGATCAACGAAGTGGTCTCCAAGACTTCCGGCGACTTCGTCGTGCGGCTGCGCGATGGCCGCGAGCTGGCTGGTTCGCGCCGCTATCGCCGCCCCTTGCTGGCCGACTGATCCGCCCGCTTGATCACGCCGGCCCGTCCGACTAGAACCGGCCCTCGCGACAAGGCCGCCTTAGCTCAGTTGGTTAGAGCGCTAGATTGTGGATCTAGAGGTCCTCCGTTCAATCCGGAGAGGCGGTACCATCGCTCAGCCCCCATGCCCTATTCCGCCGCCGCCGGCGCGGCCGATCCGGGCGCCCTCACGAACGGCTGCGGTCGCCATTTCACCAGGCTGCGCCACGCCCACTCGAAGGGGCCGTACTGGAAGCGGGCCAGCCACGGGAGGCTCCACACCAGCATGAACGCCCACAGGGCCGCCACCACGATCAGCAGCTCCGCCCGCGACAGCTCGCCGTAGAAGCCCAGGCCGTAGCCGCCGAACACCAGGCTCGTGAGCATCGAGGTCATCAGGTAGTTGCTGAACGCCATCCGGCCCGCTGCCTCCAGCCGGTTGACCAACGGCTTGAAGAGGCCCGCGCGAATGACCAGCAGCAAGACGCTGGCATGGGCCAGGGCGATGAACGGCTTGGGCGGCGCCTGCCAGATTTCCAGCCTGTGCAGCACCAGGGCCTCGAACCCGGCTTTCCAGATCAGCCACGCGAGCCATGCGGTGACCGGCGCGCAGACCAGGTAGCCGAAAGCGATCATGCGGGCGTAGGCCCGGGTCGACCAGCCCAGGGTGAAGAAGCCGGAGCGGAACAGGCCCATGCCGATGAACATCTGGCCGATGGCCTCCGGCAGCCCATCCAGCGGCAGCATGACGGTATGGAAAAGCAGCACCATCTTCGCCCGCGCTTCCAGCGCCTGCAGGAACGTGCCGCCGAAGCCCGCCAGCTCCGCGGCCTTCGCGCCCGGCGGCGGGGTGATCGCCACCGAGGCCTGCCGCCACGTCTCCATCGACTGCGTCGAGGCGCCCGGCGCGGTGGCCGCCGCGTGCATGGAGTCCAGCACCGCGGCCAGCGCTTGGTTCTTGGCGAGCAGGAGCGCCAGGACCGCCACGCCGATCCCGATCTGGGCGCGCACGCCGAGCTTGCGGAACGGGAAGATCACCAGTCCGGCCAGGGCGTAGCAGACCAGGATGTCGCCGAACCAGAACAGGTAGGCGTGCAGCATGCCGAACACCAACAGCCAGAACATCCGCCGATAGTGGGTCTGGGCCGGCCCGGGCCGCCCGCCCTCGGCGCGCTCGGCGATCAGCACGGCGCTGGCGCCGAACAGCATGGTGAACAGCGCCCGCATCTTGCCGTCGGTCAGCACATTGTTGACCGCCCAGGTCCACAGGTCCCAGCCCTGCGAACCGCCCGCATAGGTCGGGTCGATATAGGCGAAGGACGGCAGGCCCATGCCGACGATGTTCATCAAAGCGATGCCCAGGACGGCGAAGCCCCGCACGGCGTCGATGGAAACGTGGCGCTCGGCGCCCATGGCTATCGGCATGGCGCTGTTCCCCCGCCGCAAGGCTTGGGCCGCCGCCGTGCGATGTCAAGCAATCCACCGAACGATGGTACGTGGGTCAGGCTTGACCGGGCCGGCCTGCAGGCCTAGCGCCGGGTCGGGGCGAGGCAGGCATGGCTGAGACAGGCGCAGTTCAGCAGACGATCGTAACGCGGGGACGCCGGCGCAAGGGCGAGGGCCCTGACGTGCGCAACGCCATCCTGGACGCCGCGGAGGCGCTGTTTTCCCGTCACGGGTTCTACGGCGTCACCGTGCGCCAAGTGGCCGCCGAGGCTGGCGTCGACACCGCCCTGATCCACTACTACTTCGGCGCCAAGCGCGAACTGTTCGACAGCGTCTTCGCCCGCCGCGCCGGGATCGTCAACGAGGCCCGGATGAACGCCATGCGGGCCTATGCCGCCGAAAACCAGGGCGCCATGACCATCGAGGGGGTCATCGAGGCCTTCATCGACCCCATACTGCAGATGTCGATGACCCAGGAGGTGGGCTGGAAGAACTACTTCCGCCTGGTGGCCCTGGTGAACAACACGCCGGCCTGGGGCGGGGAGACCATGCACCGCTTCTTCGATCCGGTGGTGCATCAGCTCATCGACACGCTGAAGGCCGCGCTGCCGGATGCGGAAATCCGCGACCTCTACTGGTGCTACCAGTTCCTCACCGGCTCGATGATGCTGGCGCTCTCCGAGACCGGCCGCATCGACCAGCTCTCCGACGGGCTTTGCCGCTCCACGGATCTGCAGGCCGTGCGCGCCAGGCTGTTCGCCTACTGCGCCGCGGGCATCGCCGAAGTGGTCCGGCGCAAGGCCTGCGCCTGCGACCCAGCGCCACTGTGACGTAAATTCATCACCTGATTAAAAAAACCGCGCGGTGGTGCAGCTTGCGGCTGGCGCGGCACACCCGAACGACGGCATTGTCCTGCTAATTCGCCTAACGGTGAAATTCAGCGTCGTACGAGCCGCGTCCATGGGGGAGACGGTCCGGCGGCGCCGGGAGGAAGTCATGAAAGCCATCCTGAAAGCGGCGCTCGTTGCGAGCGCCGCCTGGTCCGTCGTTCCCACACTCGCCTACGCCCAGGACGCCGTCGGCGGCGTCGCGATCGAGGAAATCGTCGTCACGGCGCGGCGCCGGGAAGAATCCCTGAAGGACGTGCCTGTCGCCGTGACCGCCGTCACCGCCGAGCGCCTGGAGCAGACCGGCGCCCGCGACATCACCATCCTGCAGCAGACCACG
>NZ_JBKJTG010000145.1:0-4348 GCF_046590535.1 Phenylobacterium sp.
ATCTTCCTGCCCGCCGCCCGCGAAGCCGTCTGCGGCGGCGCAAGACCCGCGAATTTCGACTGAGACTGGAGAAGGTGGAGGGCTTCTGTTGGCAGGCGCCCTCCGAGCCCCGCCTAAGGATCTGAACCCCTAGGACTTAGGTCGGAATTTCATCGCACCGCATTACGCAGCGAGACGGATTTCCTCAGCGAAGTTATCGTTCGCAGTTAGTTAAAGACCCGAAACGGTGGGTCAGGCCGGGAGAAAGCAACGCCTTTAGACGTCTGTCGATGCTGATCGGCCCCATGATCTCCGGCGATAACCCCGGAAGCATATGATGGTGGAGCCGCCGGGAATCGCACCCGGGTCCAGTCCGCTTATTACGCGCGCGTTTATCTCCATAGACGGGCCGAAACCCGACCCAGCCAATATAGGGGCCAAGGGTTAGGAATTGAAGACCAATCGGCGCGCCTGCGGTTCGCGAAGCGTGGACGGACCGCAAGATTGCGTGACCCGCCACCGGGCGGTGCAGTTCCTCACTGTCCGGGCCGATGTGAGGCCGCGCCAGATCGCCGAGATGGGGGTCCGCGCCTAGGGCATAGCGCCCTCAGGCTGGGGCATGGGTTCAAACCCTGGCGGCTGCGGGCGAGCCTTGAGGTCCGGCTCCAAGCGGCCGCCGTCCTCGGTGAGACCGCGATAGGCGCTGCGGGCGCCGGCGAAGTCCGCGCCGCCGGGGAACACGGCGTCGAACCGCGGATCGTTCCCCAGGGCGGCGCGGAGCGTCGGCTCCAGGGCGTCGGCCACCTGGCCGATCTCGGCGTTGTCGCAGGCCCGCCGCAACGACCGCGAGCGGCCGGGGGTGACCAGGGTCAGGTCATAGGCTGTGCCGTCGACGCAGATCGCCTCCGTGGCGCCGCTGTCGTCGAACACCCGCACTTCGCGGGGCGCGCCCCACATGGGATGGGGGCGGAGCGCCAGAAACGCCTGGGCCGCACCGGCCGGCAGCTCGGCGTCGAAGCCGATGCGGCGCGCGATGCCGGCATCGCAGCAGGCGAGGCCCGCGCGGGACTGGACGAAGGCGCGACCGTCGCGGCGCACGGTGATCCGGGTGATGGTCTGGCGCACGCTGGTGGACGGCCTGGTCCACATCTCCAGCACCATCTCCTCACCGCGCACGAGTTGCCACTGCAGGGGCATCAGGCCCCAGAGCCGGTAGGTGGAGGCGTCCACCCCGTTGTCGATGGCGATCAGCCGCTCGCCGCGGCCGACCCGGCGTCCGCCCAGCGGATCGGTGGCGTCGGAGGGCTTGGGCCGCAGGTCGTCCCACCAGCTCTTCGGGTCGGGAGGTGGGAAGGGCCAGATGGCCGCCTCGAAAGGCGGTGTGCCCGGCGGCGCGGAGGAAACCTGGGCCGCCGGGGCGCGACGGAAGAACTGCGCCTGGGCCGGGGCGGCCAGGGCTGCGGAGATCAGCAGGGTGGAGATCAGGCGGCGGGTCACGCGGTCATAGAGCCCGCGGGGGCCGGGGGTTCCCTCAACCGCTAGAAGACGTCGACGCCACGCTGGATGGAGAGCACCCCGGTGCGGGAGACCTCCACGAGGCCGAGAGGCCGCATCAGGTCCACGAAGCTGTCGATCTTGGCGGGCTGTCCGGTCAGTTCGAAGACGAAGCTCTCGTGGGTGGTGTCGATCACCTTGGCGCGGAAGATGTCGGAGACCCGCAGGGCCTCCACACGCTCGGGCCCCGATCCCCGGACCTTGACCAGCGCCAGCTCCCTCTCGAGGCCGTTGGGGTCGCGGGTGACGTCCTGGACGTGGCGGGTTGAGACCATCTTCTCCAGCTGCGCCTGGATCTGGCCCAGCACCTGGGGCGTGCCGCGGGTGACGATGGTGACCCGGCTGGTGTGGGCGTTGCGGTCGGTCTCGGCGACCGTCAGGCTCTCGATGTTGTAGCCGCGCGCCGCGAACAGCCCGACGAGGCGGTGCAGCACGCCCGGTTCGTTGTCCACCATGACGGCGAAGGTCGCCAGGCTCTCCGGCGCCACGTCGTGGGCCAGATCATAGACGGAGGCGGGCTGGGGGTCGGTCATCGGAAATCCTCGGCGCGACGTGCGGGCGGATATGCCTACCTCGCGAGCCGGTCCAGGGGTAGGTGCATGACCATCGACAGGCCCGCGTCGCCCCAGTCGCGGGTCAACTGGCCGCCGAGCTGACGGGCCACTGCGTTGTCCAGCAGGATCGAGCCGAAGCCGGCTTCGCCGCGCGGCGCGGGAGTGGCGTCGCGGGGGGCGCCCTGCTCGTCCCAGTGCAACTCGACGACGTCGCCCTGGCCGACGGTGGTGATCACGAGGCGGCCCTCAGGGTGCTGCAGAGCGCCATACTTCAGGGCGTTGGTAGCCAGTTCGTTGACCGCCAGGGCCAGGGATGTGGTGGCGGCGCGGCCGACCGGGACATCATCGCCGTGAAGCTCGATCCGCCGGCCAGGCCCAACCAAGTCCCCGTAGGGCTCCAGGAGCACGCGCAGCAGGCCGTGCAGCGACCGAGTCGCGTCGGTCTCCTCCCGGCCCATCATCGCGTTCGGCAGGACGTAGGCGATGGCGCGGCCTAGGCTGACGACGCGGCGGCGCAGGGCGTCGGCGAAAGGCTTGGCCTCAACGGCGCCGCGGGCGGACAGGCCGATGACCCCGTCAACCACGGCGAACATGTTCTGGATCCGGTGAGCGAGCTCGCGGGTGAGCAGGGCGTTGTCCGCCTCGACCCTGAGCCGTTCGGTGATGTCGCGGGAGATCGACACCATCTGGGTCGCGCGGCGGGCGCTGTCCAGCACCGGCCAGACGACCACTTCCCAGGACTTCATCGTCCCCTTGGCCGTGAGGCAGTCGGCGACAAACTTGGAGCTGCGACCCTGGCGGGCCTCGGCGACGGCGGTTTCGATCTTCTCGCGGTGTTCCTCCGGCCACAGCGAGGCCCAGGGCTGGCCGCGCAGCGCGGTAAGGTCGTCCACCTCCATGAGGCAGATGCCGTTGGCGTTCATGTCCAGCACGGCCCCGTCGAGGCTGACCACCTTCACGCAATCCTCGCTGGCGTCGAACAGGCTGGCGCTCAGTTCGTGGGCGGCTCTGCCGCCGTGCAGGCGATGGGACAGGTTATCGGACAAGATTACGCTTCCGCGCGGAGACTGAGGGACAGGGGAGACCGCACGACTAGCAGTTGAGCGCCCCCTCAGCCAGCCACCATCCACGGGGGGCGCCTTGCATCCGGCGCCCCGGCCGCCAACATGGCGGGCCGTGTCCTCGCTTCGCCTGCCCCAAGCCCTCGTCAGCCGCCTCGGCGCCGACGCCGGCGAGGCGGCGTTCCGCCACGAGCTGATGGAGGAGCAGTTCCGCATCCTGCCGGAAGTCCTGGCGCGGATCGGCGGGCGCTAGCCCATCACACCAGCCGCCTGCCGGCCTCGTCGATGATCGAGCCCAGGTCGCGGGCTTCCTCGGCCATGATCATCTCGTTGTGCGCCTTGCCGGAGGGGATCATCGGGAAGCAGTTCTCTTCCTTGGTCACCCGGCAGGCGAAGATCACCGGCCGGCGGACCTCGATCATCTCGCGGATCTTGTCGTCCAGCTCGTCGGGGGTCTCGGCGCGGAAGCCCACGCCGCCATAGGCCTCGGCCAGCTTCACGAAGTCGGGCAGGCTGGCGGAATAGGAGTGCGAATAGCGCTCCCCGTGCAGCAGCTGCTGCCACTGGCGCACCATGCCCATCCACTCGTTGTTGAGGATGAAGATCTTGATCGGCAGGTCGTGCTGAACGGCCGTCGACATTTCCTGCATGGTCATCTGCACGCTGGCGTCGCCGGCGATGTCGATGACCAGGCTGTCGGGGTGGGCCATCTGCACGCCCACGGCGGCCGGCAGGCCATAGCCCATGGTGCCGAGGCCGCCCGAGGTCATCCAGCGGTTCGGCTTCTCGAAGCCGAAATACTGCGCGGCCCACATCTGGTGCTGGCCGACCTCGGTAGTGATGTAGGTGTCGCGGTCCTTGGTCAGCTCGTACAGCCGCTCGACGGCGTACTGCGGCTTGATCAGCTTGCTGTCAGGCGAATAGGCGAAGCCCTTGCGGGCGCGCCAATGGTCAATCTGGGCCCACCAGTCCTTGAGAGCCGCCTGGTCGGTGGCCATGCTGCGGCTTTTCCAGACCGCGATCAGGTCCTCCAGCACCGAGCCGGCATCGCCGACGATGCCGATGTCGGCCTTGACGTTCTTGGAGATCGACGAGGCGTCGATGTCGATGTGGATCTTCTTCGAGCCCGGTGAGAAGGCGTCCAGTCGGCCGGTGACCCGGTCGTCGAACCGCGCGCCGATGCAGACCATGACGTCGCAG
>NZ_JBKJTG010000103.1:0-17007 GCF_046590535.1 Phenylobacterium sp.
GCCTACGACGTGGTCGGCCCGGTGTGCGAGACCGGCGACACCTTCACCCGCGACCGCGCCCTGCCGCCGCTGGCCGCAGGCGATCTGGTTGCCTTCATGACCGCCGGCGCCTACGGCGCGGTGATGTCCAGCGAGTACAACAGCCGGCTCCTGGCGCCGGAGGTGCTGGTCAGGGGCGCCGACTGGGCGGTGGTCCGTCCGCGGCCGACCTACGAGGACATGCTGGCCCGCGAGGCCCCCGCGCCCTGGCTCTAGATCGTCAGTCCAGGGCGCCCACATAGGGCAGGCCGCGCAGGGCGCCGGCGGCGTCCATGCCGTAGCCCACCAGGAAGCGGGCGGGGGCTTCCCAGGCGACGAAGTCCGGCTCCATGGCCCGCGGCGTGGGCCAGGGCTTGCGCGCGAAGACCGCGGTGAGCACCTGGCTGGCGCCCGCGTCGCCCACCAGGCGCACGGCCTCCGACAGCGACAGGCCGGTGTCGAACACGTCGTCGACGATCAGCGCCTTGCGGCCGACCAGAGGCCGCTGCAGGTCGGCGCGCACCTCGCAGCGCCCAGCGCTGACCCGCTCGTCCTTGTAGGAGGCCAGCCACAGGGCGTCGAAGCGCACCCGGCGGCCCTGGCGGGCCAGCGCACGCATCAGGTCGGCGCAGAACCACAGGCCGCCGGTGAGCAGGCAGACGGCGACGGTCTCGTCGTCGATACGCGGCGCGATGGTGACGGCCAGCGCCTCGACCCGGGCGGCGATCTCCGCCTCCGTCATGAGGACGACGGGGTCGGCCTCAGCCATGGTCGGGAAGCGCGTGCGGGGTTCCGGCCGGCAGCGGCTCGGCCTCGGTCGGGGCAGGCCCGGCTGGCGCGGCGGCCGGCGGGACGGCCGGGGCTGCCGTATCGAAAGTCACGTCCAAGTCCGCTGCGCCGGAGGGCGGGTCGGCGATGATCACTGCGAAATAGCGCTTCGCCCCGCCGGGGATGTCGGCCTCGATAGGCCGGGCGATCTTGGCGCTCAGCGGCTTGCCCGCCCTGTCCAGCAGGCTGATGCGGATCGGCGGCGCGGCGATGGCTGTGGTGCGCACATTGCGGATGGTCCCGGTTACCGAGAGCACCGGCCGGCCGCCCTGGAAGGTCGGCTCGAAGCGCACCGCCTCGATCACCAGGCCCAGGCTGTTCACCGGCAGGCCGACGCCGGCGAAGGCCGCGGAGGTCTGCGGCCACAAGCGCACCACCTCGGTCCGGAACACCAGAGCCGCGGCGATCATGGCGGCCACCACCGCGGCCATGCCGATCCAGACGAAGGCGGTGTTGCGGGCCTCGGTCTTTGGCCGGGCCCGGGCCGTTGTGGGCCTGACGCGCCGGTGCGGCGCAGGCTCGGCGATGATTTCGAAGTCTTCCGGCGCCGGCGGCACGATCCCGGGCGTGGCGTCGTCGACCTCGACCTCGAGGGCGGTTTCGACCAGCTCGTCAGCCACGGGTTGCGGCGCCGACTCGGGCTCCGGCTGCACCGCCATCCAGCGCGCACCGCAGTTCGCGCACTTCACGGTGCGGCCCGCGGCGGGGATGCGTGCGTCATCCACAAAATAGCTGGTGGCGCACTCTGGACAGGTCAGTATCATGACGTTGGAATCGGACGCTCCAGCAACCTCCTTCCGAGGTCGCCGATTTCGGCCCCCATGTCCAGAAACGCAAACGCCGCCGCGACGAACTTCGCCGCCGACGAGATCGTCCGTTTCGACGGAGTCTCCATGCGCTATGGCCGCGGACCGGAGGTGCTCAGCGATCTCAGCTTCGCCCTGGCGCCGGGAACGTTCCATTTTGTCACAGGGCCGTCGGGCGCGGGGAAGAGCTCGCTGCTGAAGCTGATCTACCTGGCCGGCAAGCCGTCGAAGGGGACCATCCACCTGTTCGGACAGGACCTAGCCACCGTCGCCGCCGACAAGCGCCCAAAGCTGCGCCGTCGCATCGGGGTGGTGTTCCAGGACCTGCGGCTGCTGGACCACCTGCCGGCCTTCGACAACGCCGCCCTGCCGCTGCGCATCTCGGGCCACAAGGCCGCCGACTACCGCGGCGACGTGGCGGAGCTGTTGAACTGGGTGGGGCTGGGCTCGCGAATGCAGGCCTTACCCCCGACCCTGGCCGGGGGCGAGCAGCAGCGTCTGGCCATCGCGCGGGCCGTGGTCAATCGTCCGGACCTGTTGCTGGCCGACGAGCCCACCGGCAATGTCGACCACGAGATGGCGCTGCGCATCTTTCGCCTGTTCGTGGAGCTGAACCGCCTGGGCACCACCGTCCTCATCGCCACTCACGACCAGGACCTGGTGGCCCGCTCAGGCCGCCCGATGCTGCACCTGGAGGACGGCAAGCTGAGCCAGCGGCCGGCGAGCGCCCCGGTGCTACCTTGAGCGAGCGGTTCGATCCGGCCCGCTGGCGTCCAGCGCCGTTCCTGCCGCAGCAGGAGGCCCGCGACCCGGCGCTAATCTTCGTGGTGGCCGTGCTCTGCTTCCTGGCCTGCCTGACCGGCCTGGGGGTGATCGCCGCCGACCGCGCCGCCCGTGGCTGGTCCGGCCAACTGGTCGGCGAGGCCACGGTGATCGTCCGCGCCCGGGGCGGCGAGACCCCCGACGCGGCCTCGGCCCGCGCCGCGGAAGCCCTAGCCGGCGTGCCCGGCGTGGTGGAGGCGAGAGCCCTCGAACGCGAGAAGGCCTACGACCTGATCCGGCCCTGGATCGGCGACGTGGCCGACCTTGATGACCTGCCCGTGCCCCGACTGGTGGCGGTGACCCTGGCCAAGCGCGACCCGGCCAACGGTCCGGCGCTGCGGCGCGCCCTGCAGGCCCAGGGGCTGGATGCGGTGGTCGATGACCACAGTGTCTGGATCAAGGACATCCGCGCCGCCGCAGACGTGGTCCGCTGGGCGAGCGCCGGGGTGTTCCTGCTGATCGCCGCCGCCGCGGCCGCCGTGGTAGCCTTCGCCACCCGCGCGGGCCTGGCCGCCCGCCGCGACGTGGTCGAGGTGCTGCACCTGACCGGCGCGCAGGACAGCTACATCGCGGGCCTGTTCCAACGACGCTTCGCCTGGATCGCCGCGGTCTCCGGCGCGCTGGGGGCCGCCGCGGCGGCGGGCCTTGGCGCCCTGCTGCGCCTGGTGGGCGGCGGCGAGGGACTGACGCCGGCCCTGCCCATCGCCTGGAGCGACCTGGCCGCCGTGCTCCCCTGCCCGCTGTTGGCCGCCGCCGTGGCCGCCGCCGCCGCCCGGCTCACCGCCGCCAGGCTGATCCGGGACATGCAATGAGATCCGTCGCCGCCTTTCTCGTCCTGGTGCTGATCTGGCTGTCAGGGCTGGCCGCGTTCGCCGCGCGGGTGCAGCAGTCCACGCCGGCCGTGAGGCCCGTCCTGGCGGACGGCATCGTGGCCCTGACCGGCGTCAACTCCGACCAGCGCATCGGCGCGGCGGTGAGCCTCCTGGAGGACGGCCTGGCCCAGCGCGTGCTGGTCTCCGGCGTCAACCGCGAGGCCAGCCGCGAGGACATCCGCACCCTGTCGGGCACGGTGCGCCGGCTCTACGACTGCTGCGTCGACCTGGGGTTCAACGCCGCCGACACCGTGGGTAACGCCCGCGAGACCGACGAATGGGCCAAGGCCATGCGCTACCGGCGGCTGATCGTGGTCACCTCCGACTACCACATGCCCCGCGCCATGCTGGAGCTGCGCGCTGTCCATGACGGTCCCGACGAGGACCTGCAGGCCTATGCGGTGCCCACCGAGTCCTTGAAGGCCAAGCGCTGGTGGCGCAGCCCGCGCGCTACGCGCTTGATGGTCATGGAATATTCCAAGTACCTGGCCATCCTCGGCCGCGAGACAGTGCTGGGCCTGGGTCCGCGGGACCCGCCCGGCGCGGCGCAACAGGAGGGCCAGCCGTGACCGCCGTCCGCTCCCTCGTCTTCGTGGCGCTGTTCTACCTGTGGTCTGCGTTCGTGGTGATCGTCGCCTTGCCCATCCTCGCGGGTCCCGCCCGGTGGAGCCTGCGGATGTTCGACATCTGGGCGAGCGGCATCCATGTCCTGCTCAGGGTCTGCTGTGACGTGCGGGTGGAAATCCGCGGGCGCGAGCACATCCCCACCGGCCCGGCCCTGGTGGCGCCCAAGCACCAGTGCATGCTGGACGTCTTCTCCCAGTTCACCGTGCTGCCGCGATCGGCCTTCGTGATGAAGAAGGAGCTGACCTGGATCCCCGGGTTCGGCTGGTACGCCGCCAAGGTCCGCTCCATCGTGGTGGACCGCGAGGCGCATTCCGTGGCCCTGAAGAAGCTGGTCCGCGAGGCCCGCGAACGGTTCGCCGAGGACCGCCAGGTGGTGATCTTCCCGGAAGGCACCCGCGGGGACCCGGGCGTGGCCGGCGACTACAAGCCCGGGATCGCCGCCCTCTACCGGGAGATCGACGTGCCGGTGCACCCGGTGGCCACCAACTCCGGCGTCCACTGGCCGGCCCACGGCTTCATCCGCACCCCAGGCGTCATCGTCTTCGAATACCTCGAGCCCATCCCGCCGGGGCTCAAGCGCGCCGAATTCATGCGCATCCTGACGGAGCGGATCGAGACGGCCTCGGCCAAGCTGCTGGCGCTCTAGGCTTCTCGCGCCTCGACCAGCGACAGCACGGTCTCCAGGCCGGGATCGCGCACGCCTTCCGCCCGGAGGTGCTCCACCAGGTCGCGAAGATAGTCGACGTTGCGGCCCGACAGCCCTCTGGCGCCGGCGATCAGCTCCGCCTGTCGCGCCACGCTGAGCGCCCCGGCCCACTGCGGGTGGCCGACGTCGGAGAGGAACACCAGCACATCCACCCGCCGGCCATCCGCCAGACGCACGGGGCGGCTGGCCTCCACATAGGTCTCGGTCGGCTGCTCGCGCTCGCGCAGATAGGCGTAGGCGGCCGGCCAGTCGGCCTCGGCGATGCGGTAGGCGACCCCGCGCACAGCCCCGCCCGGGGCCAGGCCCAGCACCAGCCCGGGGCGCTCATAGGTGCCGCGATGGTGGATGGAATAGATGCAGAAGGCGCGCCGGCGGCCATGTAGTGTCGCGGGGCTGCGCTCCATATATGGAAACCCCGGCCGCCACATCAGCGAGCCATAGCCGAAGACCCACCGCTCGCCCGACATCCAGCCCACGCTCAAGACCCTAAGGCCCATGTCTCTGCACGATCTGTCCCCGCCCCGCAAACGTCGCCGCCTGGGCCTCTACCTGCCCTTCGTTCTGCTGCTCGCAGCCGTGGCGGGCTGGACGGCCTACTGGCTCTACGCCCGCAGCGAGACGCGGGTGCGGATGGACGCCGCCGTGGCCAGCCTGAAGGCGGCGGGTTACGAGGTGAGCTGGGGCGAGCGGGGCATTGGGGGCTACCCGTTCCGGATGAACGTGACCCTCACCGACGCCCGGGTTCGCGAGCCCTCCGGCTGGGCGCTCACCGCGCCGAAGCTGGAGGCCCAGGCCTATATGCACGCGGTAGGCCAGTGGATGCTGGCGGCGCCCGACGGCGCAACCTTCGTGCGGCCGATCGGCGGGCCGGTGGCGGTCAAGGGCGAGCTGATCCGCGCCAGCCTGGGCGGGTTCGACAGGCATCCGCCGCGCTTCTCTTTCGAAGGCGTCAAGCTGACCTTCCAGCCGGCCGCCGGCGCCCAGCCCTTCGCCCTCTCCGCCGCCGACCGCGTGGAGTTCCACCTGCGCCCGGGCCCGGACGACGAGGGCGGGCTGTTCGTGAAGGTGGACAATGGCGCGGCGCGGCTGTCGGGCCTGTTCGGGCGGATCGCCGGCGACCGGCCGATCTCCATCGTCTGGGAATCGACGCTGTCCAAGATCAGCGCCTTCAAGGGCCGCGACTGGCCCGACGCGGTGCGCAACTGGACCGACGCCGGCGGGCTGATGAACGTGCGCCGCGGCGGGGTCACCGCGGGCGAGGCGGTGGTCGGGGCCAACTCCGGCGCCCTCAGCGTCGGATCCGACGGCCGACTGACCGGGGTGCTGGACGTGACGCTACGCCAGGCGCCCCGGGTCCTGGGGGCCATGGGCGAGACGGGCGTGATCGCGCCGGAGACCGCCGCAGCCGCCGTCGTCGTCACCGAGGCCCGGCAAGGCGCCAACGAGGCGGCCCGAGCGACCATAAACTTCCAGGCCGGCCAGACCACGCTGGGGCCGGTGGCCATCGGTCCGGCGCCGAAGGTCTACCAGCGCTGACGCGAACTTGGGGAACGGACGATGGCTTCGCTCTACGACCGCTATATCCTGCCGAAGCTGCTCAACTGCGCCTGCTCGTCGCCGCCGATGATGAAGCAGCGGGCCAAGATCGTGCCCAAGGCTGAAGGCCGGGTGCTGGAACTCGGCATCGGTATGGGCCTGAATCTCGGCTTCTATGATCCGGGCAAGGTGACCAGCGTCATCGGCGTCGATCCCGCGCCGGAGCTGCGCGCCGCCGCCCAGGCCGCGCCCCGGCCGCCTGGCCTGGAGGTGCAGGTGGTGGACGGGACGGCGGAGGCCCTGCCGTTCGAGGACGCCAGCTTCGACACCGTCGTCTGCACCTTCACCCTGTGCTCTGTGCACACTCCCGCCGAGGCCCTGGCCGAGGCGAAGCGGGTGCTGAAGCCCTCGGGCCGGCTGCTGTTCTGCGAGCATGGCGCGGCGCCCGACGCCGATGTCGCCAGGTGGCAGCGGCGCATCGAGCCGGTCTGGAAACGCATCGCCGGCGGCTGCCACCTGACCCGGCCGGTGGCTTCAGCGATCCAGGCCGGCGGCTTTACCTTGGAAAGCCTTGCCACCATGTACGTCCCGCGCACGCCCAGATTCGCCGGCTGGAACGAGTGGGGCTCGGCGCGGCCGGGTTAGCGCTTCACCGCGCGCAGTTTGATCTGAAGCTCGCGCGTCACGTTCCAGGAGGTGTCGCCGGCTTCGCGCAGCGCATCCTGGGTGATCTCGCCGCTCTGCACCTTGGCCCACCAGCGCGGGTCATAGACCTGCACCCCGCTCTCCACCTCGAAGTCCACGTCCATGAGGAAGGCCAGCATGGTGTAGTTGGCGCGGGCCTCCATCCAGATGCGGTTCTGCCGCTTGGACATCATCTGGAAGGTCAGCGGGGTGAACGCCCGCACATGGGTGGGATCGGACCAGAAAGTGTCGTGGCGCACGTGCGGCACGTGAATCTCGACGATGCCGTCGGGCGCGGCCACACGGTGCAGCTCGCGCATCACCGCGGCGAACACCTTGAAGTCGGCGCCCACATGTTCGAGCACATGCTTCATCAGGATGTGGTCGTAGCCATCGGTTGGCAGGTCCCAGGGGGTCTGCTCGATGTCCAGCAACTGGTCCGGCTGGCACTCGGCGAAGCTGTCGACGTTGTGCCAGCCCTCGCGCTTGTCGAAGCCGCAGCCGAGATTGAGCTTCACGCCAGGGCCTCGTCGTCTTTGGTCCGTCAGGGCGCCATGTTAAGCGCGGTGGCATGGACGCCGCCATCCTCTTCGAACCGGACGGCTATCTGCTGAGCGGGCCCAGGCTGATGGGCCGGCAGGCGGCGGGGAACGGGTTCCTGCGCGCGGCCGTGCTGGCCCAGGCCAGCCAGACGATCAACGCCTACACGCCGTTCGCCGCCTCGTTCGAGGCGTTCCAGGTCGCGGCGCGGGAAACCGACCCGGCAGCGCAGACCCGCTGGATCGCCGGCGACCGGTTGGATCAGTTGGCCGAAGTGGGCGTGCTCTATCGGCCCGACCAGATCCTGGGGGCCGCAGCGCGTCTGCGGCTGCGCGCCGGGCCTAGCGCCTACAGCCTTTGCGGGGTGACCCACACCCTGGCCACCAGCCACACCCTGGAAGGGATCGCCGACATCCTCACCGCGCCGGTGATGCCGTGGGATGCGCTGGTCTGTACCTCAAGCGCGGCCCTGGGCCTGGTCAACTCGACCCTCGACCACCAGTCCGACTACCTGCGCTGGCGCACCGGCCAGGGCCAGATCCTGCCTCGTCCGCTGACGCCGGTGATTCCGCTGGGGGTGCACAGCGCCGACTTCGCCTTCACCGAAGACGCGCGCCAGGCGGCCCGCCGGCGCCTGGGGATCGGCCCGGACGAAGTGGTGGCGCTGTTCGCCGGGCGGCTGTCGTTCAACGGCAAGGCGCATCCCTATCCGATGCTGCGCGGCCTGCAGCAGGCGGCGGAGCGCACCGGCCGCAAGGTCACGCTGATCCAGGCCGGGCAGTTCTTCAACGCCGGCATCGAGGCGCTCTACCGTTCGGCACCACCGGCCTTCTGCCCCGGCGTGCGGGCGATCTTCGTCAGCGGCAAGGACGCTGCGGACTATGGGCGCAGCTGGGCCGCGGCGGATCTCTTCCTGTCGCTCTCCGACAGCGTCCAGGAGACCTTCGGGATCACCCCGCTGGAGGCCATGGCCGCGGGCCTGCCGGTCGTGGTCAGCGACTGGAACGGCTACAAGGACACCGTCCGGGACGGGGTCGACGGCTTCCGCATCCGCACCTGGGCGCCGGAACCGGGGACCGGCGACGAGGTCGCCCGCGACTACGAGACCGGCGCCGCCGACTACGACCGCTACCTCAGCCGCGCCAGCACAGCCGTGTCGATCGACATGGGCGCCCTGGTCGCCCGGCTCGTGGAACTGGTCACGGATCCGGACCTGCGCCGCCGCCTGGGCGCCGCCGGCCAGGCCCGGGCGCGCGAGAACTTCGACTGGGCGTCCGTCTACCGCGCCTACCAGGATCTCTGGGACGAACAGACGGCGATCCGGCTGGCGGGCGCTGCTGAGCGCAACGCCTGGCTGGCCGCCGCCCCCCGCACCGGCACGGGTCACCGCGATCCCTTCGAAGCCTTCGCTCACTATCCCAGCGCGCACGTTGCGCCGGACACCCGGGTGAGCCGTGCCGCGGGTGCGACCGCCGACGGCTACGCCGCCACCATCGCCCACCCGATGATGACCTACTGGGCGCCGCCGCCTGCCGTGGTGGCTTCGCTGCTGGACGCGCTGGAGGCCGGATCCCGCACCGTCAGCGACCTGGCCGGCGTGATCGGTGTCGAGCCTGCACGCATGGCGCTGGCCATTGCGCGGCTGGCGAAGCTGGGAGTGGTGGACCTGGCGGACTGACCGCGGGAGCGAGTGGTAGCTGGGGGCGGGATCGAACCGCCGACCTGTGGGTTATGAATCCACCGCTCTAACCATCTGAGCTACCCAGCCATGGGTCTCGCGCGCGAGGCGCGGGTTATAGGGTTTCGGTTTGCCCGCTTCAAGCGGCTTGGGCGCAGGCCCGCGAGCCGCTAAGGTTACGCCTGCGATGAGCGTGCTTCACCTCCTGGGAACGGCCGGCGAAGGCGGCGCGGAAACCTATTTCGTCGATCTGGCGACAGCGTTGCAACGCTCCGGCGTCGCGCAGGCCGCGGCGATTCGCGGACACCCGGGACGCCAGGCGCGTCTGGGCGCGGCGGGCCTGCAGGTGGAGGTCCTGCGGTTCGGCGGGCCCATCGACCTCTTCACCAAACCCCAGGCGGCGGCCTTCGCCCGGCGTCAGGGCGTCACCCTGGCCCTGGCCTGGATGAACCGGGCGGCCCGGCACACGCCCAAGGGGCCCTGGAACCGGATTGGCCGGCTGGGGGGCTACTACAACCTCAAATACTATCAGGGCTTCGACCACCTGGTGGCCAACACCGAGGACATCGCCGACTGGGTGGTGGGCCAGGGCTGGCCGGTGGGGCGGGTGAGCTGCATCCCCAACTTCGCCGCCGCGCCGCCGCAGGGTGAGGCGGCGGACCGATCCGGCCTGGAGACACCGCCAGGCGTCCCGTTGCTACTGGCGATGGGCCGGCTGCATGAGTCGAAGGCCCACGACGTCAGCCTGCATGCCCTCACCCGGCTTCCCGACGCCTACCTGTGGATCGCCGGTGTCGGCCCTCTGGAGGCCAAGCTGCGCGGCATGGCGGAGGCGCTCGGCGTGGCGTCCCGCGTGCGGTTCCTGGGCTGGCGAACCGACCCATCGGCGCTCTACCGGGCAGCCGATGTCTGTGTCTTCCCCTCGCGCTACGAGCCGCTCGGCAATGTGGTCATCCAGGCCTGGGCGCACGGCCTGCCGGTGGTGGCCGCCGCGAGCCAGGGCCCAAGGGCGCTGATCCGCTCAGGAGAGGACGGCTTGCTGATCCCGATCGATGACGCCGGGGCCCTGGCCGCGGGCGTGCGCCAAGTGCTGGCTGAGCCGGCCCTGCGCGCCCGGTTCGTGCAAGCGGGCGCCGAGCGGGTCGCCGCGGAGTTCTCGCAGGCCGCGGTGGTCGCCCGCTGGAAGGCCCTGTTCGCCGGGCACGGGGCCGGCTGATGTGCGGTATCGCCGGCGAACTGGGGCGGGGCCGATCCGCGCGCGCCATGATCGGGGCGCTGACCCATCGCGGGCCGGACGGGCTGCGGGTGGAGGTGCAGGCCGGCGCCGAACTGGCCCACGCCAGGCTCTCCATCATTGATCTGGAGGGAGGCTGGCAGCCGCTCAGCGCGGCCGGCTCGACTGTCATCGGCAACGGCGAAATCTACAATTACCTGGAGCTGGCACGGGACTTCGATCTGGGCGGGCGCCTGGCCACCGGCTCGGACTTTGAGCCCCTGCTGCATCTCTACGCCCAGGAAGGGGCCGCCGCCTTCGCGCGGCTGCGCGGAATGTACGCCTTCTGCCTGATCGGCCAGGACGGCCGCGCCTGGCTGGCCCGTGACCCATTCGGCATCAAGCCGCTCTACATCCTGGAGCATGATCAGGGCCTGGCCTTCGCCTCGGAACCCAGGGCCTTCTTCGCAGCCGGACTGGTGAAGCCGGAACTGGCGCCGGGCGCCGCGGATGAGCTGATCGCCTTCAACTATACGCTCAGCCCGATTTTCAAGGGGCTGCGCCGGCTGGCGCCCGGCGAGGTCGTTGAAGTGGGCGATGGCCGCGTGGTCTCCAGCGAGGTGCGACGGCCCCTACGCCCCCGGCGCGACGCGGGCGGCGACGAACGCGAACTTCTGGACCGGCTGGACGCCGTGCTGGAGGACAGCGTAGCCGTGCACCAGCGCTCGGACGTGCCCTACGGCCTATTCCTGTCCGGCGGCATCGACTCGGCGGCCATCGCCACACTGATGGCGCGGCTCAACGCGCGGCCAGTGACCGCCTACACCTGCGGGTTCGACGCCCCCGGCGCCCGCGACGAGCGCGCCCAGGCCGAGCGGGTGGCCCGGGCGCTGGACCTGGACTGGCGCGAGACCGGTTTCGGCGAGGCGGAGTTCTGGCGGATATTGCCGCAGGTCGCCTGGGCCCAGGACGACCCCACCGCCGACTATGCGACCTTGCCCACCTGGCGGCTGGCGGAGGCCGCCAAGGGGACGCTGACCGTGGTGCTCACCGGGGAAGGCGGCGACGAACTGTTCGGCGGCTATGGCCGATACCGGCGTGCGCTGCGGCCCGCCTGGCTGGGTGGCCGGCCGGCCGAACCGCGACCCGAAGACCCGGGGGTGCTGGCCCGCTGGCGCGCCGCGGCCCGGGCGCCGGCGGGGCTGACCCGCCTGCAGGCCGCGCAATGGGCCGACGTGGCCACTTGGCTACCCAACGACCTCCTGCTGAAGCTCGACCGCTGCCTGATGGCCCACGGGCTGGAGGGCCGCACGCCGTTCCTCGACCGCGAGGTCGCCGCCTTCTCCTTCCCTCTGCCCGACCGGTTCAAGGTGCGCGGGCGCTACGGCAAGTGGATTCTGCGCAAGTGGCTGGAGCGCACCTGTCCGGCGGCCGAGCCCTGGGCCCGCAAGCAAGGCTTCACCGTGCCAGTAGACGCCTGGATCGCGCCGCGCGCCGCAGAGATCGCCGGGCGGATCGGCGAGGTCGAGGCCATTCGCCGGGTAGTCGGGCCAGACGCCGGAGCCCGGTTCACAGCCGCCGACGACGGCGGCCGCTGGCCTTTGCTCTTCTTCGCCATCTGGTCCCTGATCCATCTTCAAGGCGCGTCCCCCCACGATGCTCTGGAGACGGTGGCCGGAAAGATCTGACCCCTCGCCCGATATCGCCTGATGACCCGGAGTTTCCAGACCATGACCAAGCTGATCATCGCCGCCACCGCAGCCCTGCTCGCCGCCTGCGGAGGAACCGCCGGCCAGGCGCAACCTGAGGGAAGGGCTGTCGCGGGCGATCCCGTCGAAACCCGCGCCGCCAACGGCGCGGACCAGGCGCCGGCCTTCGCCGGCCAGACCCGCGTCCCGGAAATGAAGGCCAACGTCGCCTACGTTGTCGGGGACTACGTGACCGGGCTCGAGAAGCCCTGGGGTCTGGCGTTCCTGCCGTCCGGGGCCCTGCTGATCAGCGAGAAGCCCGGGCGACTGCGCGTCTTCGAGAACGGCAGGCTTTCACCGCCGGTGACGGGCCTGCCACCCATCGACCTCCGCGGCCAGGGCGGTCTTCTGGGCTTGACGATCGATCCGGCCTTCGCCCGCAACGGCCTGGTCTATTTCGCCTACTCGCAGGGTGACGCGGCCGGCATGACCAACACCGCGGTGGCCCGCGGCAAGCTGGTGACGGGCGCAGCGCCGCGCCTGGAGAACGTGAAGCTGATCTGGCGCCAGGCGCCCACCCTGAAGTCGACCATGCACTATGGCGGCCGGCTGGTGTTCGCCCGCGACGGCAAGCTGCTGGTCACCACCGGCGATCGTTCGATCCCCGATGGCCGGATGCAGGCGCAGCGTATGGACGGCGCCCTGGGCAAGGTGGTGCGGATCAACGCCGACGGCTCGATCCCGAAGGACAATCCGTTCGTCGGTCGGGCCGGGGTTCCGGCCGAAATCTGGTCGATCGGCCATCGCAACATCCAGGCGGCGGCGCTCAATCCCCGCACGGGCGACCTTTGGGAGGTCGAGCACGGCACCCGCGGCGGCGACGAACTGAATATCGCTCGGAAGGGGCGCGACTACGGCTGGCCGACCATCGCCTATGGCATCGAGTACCAGGGCGTGCCGATCACCGGCGGGATCACCGCCAAGGCCGGCATGGAACAGCCGGTCTACTACTGGGACCCGGTGATCGCGGCGTCCGGCATGGCCTTCTACGATGCCAATCTGGTCCCGGCCTGGAAGGGTAGCCTGTTCGTCGGCGGCTTGGCCCCGAAGTACCTGACGCGGCTGACGCTGGACGGCGACCGGGTGGTGGGCGAGGAGCGCCTGCTCACCGAAGTTGGCGAGCGGCTGCGCGACGTGATCGTGGGGCCGGATGGCGCGCTCTATCTCGCCACCGACAATGACAAGGGCCGGGTGCTGCGCGTGGCGCCCAAGTAGCGTCTGATGCGCCCCACCGTTGGCCCACTCTCGCCCACGAAAGGGAGGCATGCATGCTGATTGTGACCGGCTCGATGATCACCCGGCCTGACACCTTCGAGGGGTTGCGGGGCGGCGAGCGCGCACTCGCAGCGCTCGCGCGGCGAGCCGGGCTGCCTATCGCACAACGTCCATGCGGACTGCGAGAAACCGCTGCGGCTATTCTTCTACGAGGAATGGGCGGACCGGCCGGCGCTGGACGTGCATTTCGCGCAAGTTGGCTCGCGGGAGTTCATGGTCCAGGTGCGCGGGCTGGTGGCGTCCAGCACGCCCGTCCGCATCCTGCCGGTGGCGCCGCGCCCCTGACGGCGAAGCTGTTGGACATCGGCCGAAGGGCGCTAGAGGGTGGCCTCGTGCATCCAGGGAGACACACATGCGCCTTTCCATCCTCGTGACCGCCGCCGCCGCCAGCCTGTTGCTGGTCGCCTGTTCGCCGAAGACCGAGACCGAAGCTGCGGCCGCCGCCGATCATGCCGGCGCCGCGGCGGCATCCGCCGCCAGCGACACCGCGGTCAACACCGAAGCCGCCGCCGACGCCACGGTTGCAGCGGCCAGAAACGCTGCTGGCGCCACGGCCGACGCGGCCGGAACCGCCGCCCGCAAGACCGACGCCGCCGTCGACGCGGCCGCCGAGCAGAAGTAGGTTCTCAGACCAAGGCCGCCGCTCCGGCGGCGGCCTTACGTCTCGCTGGGTTTTGCTGCGGCCTTGCCGGCCACAACGCTGATCCTGCCGTCCGCCTCCATGCAGTCAGCCACCGCGGCGGCTAGCCACCCGTCCGCCGTCGGCGCGCCCGCCGGCCAGGACCAGAACAACCAGGATCAGAGAGCTCGTCCGCATCGGCCCCTCCATTCGCGTCCGCCCACGAGACGTGGCAGGCGCCCAGGAGTCGACCGCAGCGGCGTCAGGCGCCCAGGCTGGTGATGTTCAGCGTCGTTGTCTCGGGCTTGGGCGTGCCACCGGACTTGTAGGCCGCCAGCAGGTTCTTCTTCTCGGCGGCCATCCGTTCGCCCACCGCGACCATGTCCAGGCCGCCCTTGCGAGCCTGGGAGAACATGCCCTCGACGCGCATCTCTTCTTCCTTGACGTGATGCTCGATCATCTCGGAGAGCACCTTGACCTTGGCGTCATAGAACTTCTCGTCGGGGCCGCCGGCTTCGATCTCGGCGATCAGCACCTTGGCGCCGTCATGTTCCACATAGGCCTCGTTCAGAAGGTCTTCCTCCACCACGCCCTCGCAGGCCGGGTAGAACACGTCCTCCTCGATCTTGGCGTGGACCGTCAGCTCCATGCAGATTTCTTCCGCAAGAGCCTTCTTCCTGCCGTCGCCCTTGGCGGCTTCGTAGCTGGCGAACAGTTCTTCGACCTTGCGGTGGTCGGCCTTGAGCAGGGCGATCGCGTCGGTGGGGGTGGGGTCGGCCATGACAACTCTCCAGTCCAGGGGTGATCTGGTCCCAGAACGTGGTCCGGCCAGGCGCGTTCCAGGCGCTAGTCGTTCTCACCTTCGGAGATGTCGACCGCCTCGGTTTTCCGCCCCTGCTGCTCGTCGCGCCGGGCGCCGGCCAAGATGCCGGGCAGCGAGTAATTGCCTTCGTGGCAGGCATATTCGTAGACCGGCCCGGGCGAGGCGGTGAGCGGCATCTCGGCGCGCCAAGCCTGGGTGTAGGTGGCCGGGTCGTCAACGGTGAAGCCATAGAGGATCTGGGTCGGCGAGACCCGGGTGAAGCGCTCGATCACCTTGGCGCGCTCGGAGATGTAGATCGTGGCGCCGAAATAGGGACGCAGGTTCTCCCCCGGATTGAAGTTGGTGGTCTCCACCACGAGAGTGTCGCCCTCCCAGCGGCCGATGGAATCGCCCATCCAGGGCCGGATGTGGGCCGGCAGGTGCTGGCCACCCAGGCGCACGATGCGCGCGTCGTGGTTCATCTCCACCACGATGGCCACCTGATCGGCGGTCTGCACGATCTGATAGTTGTTGTTGTAGAGCACGTTCAGCATCGGCGGCCCGGCGGTGGAGCCGAAGCCCAGGATGCAGCGTTCGCCCAGGGGGCGGCTCTCCGGGCCGTCGAATGTGCCCCGCACGAAGGCCAACTGCGTCTCGAAGGCTTTACGGCCGGCAGCGCTGTAGGGCAGCTTGCCGTCCGCCGGATCGATGAGCCAGGAGGTGCGAACCTCCCCTTTGATGCGGCCTAGCGCCGTGCCCGGATCCGTCCACACCGCGTTGTAGCCGCCCACGTCGGCGCCGGAGGGCGGAGCCGGGGCGTTGGGATCGGTCGGCGTGTCCTGGGCGGCGCGCATCACGGCGCGGCGGGTCTCGAATGCGACCGCCTCGGCCTCGGGAATCACCAGGGTCTTGAAGTTCCCCGGCCGCTCGACGCTGGTGAGCGAGGCGTTGGTCCAGACGCCCTGCAGGTCCGGGTGACCGAAGGCGTTGCGCGGCGCGCGATAGTCGGCGGCCTGGGCAAGCGTGGCGCAGGCCAGGGCGGCCAGGGAAAGGGCGGCGGCGCGCAGGACGATCGGCGGCATGGGAAATCCTGGGGTCGAACAATGGACGCTGCAGAATAGCGGTCGAACAATGCCGGCATGTTGCGCGCAGAGGTTCCCGTGGCGCAACCGGCTTCACCCCGCTACACGAAGCGCTAATGAGCACGCAGCCCCTCTCCGACCTGGACGTCTACCGCCGGCTGAGGGAGGCCGCGGAGGCGCTGGACCGCATGGCCGAAGAGGCCGCGAGCCTGGTGGGCGAGACCGCCAGCAAGACCGCCGCCGCCAGCGTCCGCGGCATGGCCAACGCCGTCTACCAGCACGCCCTGGCCGACGACGCGGGCGGGCCGCACTAGGGCCGGGGGCGACGGACGCTGGCAGTCGGCTCCCGCAGGCGTTAGCTGAGCCATGCGCAATACGACGACCTCATCACGCTGCTCGCTCTAGCCGCACCAGGCCGCCCACGCCCGCTTCGCCGAGGCCGATCTGGGTACGCTTGAGGTCGGCAAGCGCGCCGACCTGAGCGCCTTCTCTGTCGACCTGATGACCACGCCAGTGGCCGAAGTTCCGAAGGGCCACGCCGTGCTGACCGTGGTGGACGGCCAGGTGGTCCACGAACGCCGCTAGCGACCCCTTGTGCTATAGAACCGCCATGACCGACGAGACCGACCCCGACGCCCCGCCGCCCGCGCTGATGAACCGCGCCCAGCGCCGCGCCGCCGGCAAGCCACAGGCCGCCCAGGGCCCCGCCGTGAATTCCCGCGCCGGCCAGATCCGCTCCGAGCGGGAGGCTTCCGCGCGCTCGGCCGCCCGGTCGAAGCCGCAACTGCGGAAGTAAGGCGCTAGCGCCCGTCTACCGAGAAGGCCACCGCGACCTGAGACTTGGCGGCCCAGGCGCCCTGGCCTGGAACAGTTGGCGCCGTCATTGCTTTGTCGAGGCGTAAGCGGCCATCGCCGGTTCGGGATGTTTCATTCCGGGACGACGGGGGCCAGAACAGAAACCGCCTCCACGGATGACATGACCATGATCCGCAACGTTCTCATCGGCGCCGCCATCGCTTCGGTCATCGCGACCTCGGCCCTTGCGCAAGCTTCGTCGACGGCCGCGACGCCCACGTCGGGCACCATCTTCCAGCCGATTGTGCTGACCAAGACCACCGACCTGTCGTTCGGCACCGTGGTGCGTCCCGCCA